>NZ_LT629786.1:621992-932988 GCF_900105675.1 Pseudomonas synxantha
TATGGGTTTCGATAAACTCCAGCTTGCCGTTCTCGCGCACTGGTGAGTAGGTGACGATAAACAGCGCGTCGCCGAAGGTTTCCAGCTTCGGGCGGCTGTGCTTTTCCATGGCGTCTTCGATGGCCAGTTCGTGCAGGTTGAACTGGCGTTGCAGGTTGTTCAACTCCTGGGCACTGGGCTCTTCCAGGCCGATCCACACAAAGTGTCCGGGTTTGGCGGCCCAGGCTGCGCCTTCATCGAGGGTGATATCCGAGACTTTCTTTCCGGCACTGTAGACGGCGGCCGCAACAACTCTACCCATGGTGCTGATCACTTCTTATCAAGAGGACAGATGTTGGGCAGCTTAGCTGGAAGCGAGTTCTATTGTTGTGGGCAGTTGATTGATCGTTCCCACGCTCTGCGTGGGAATGCCTCCTGTGGCGCTCCGCGTCTCCCTGCACAGGGCTTATAGCGGCGCAGGCACGCAAGCGCTTTGCAGTTCGCGGTCCATTTGGGCAATGCACTCATCCATCTGCGTCTGACAGGTCCTCATTAACTGAGGGATGTCGTCCACTGTCAGACCAATCGTAGGAATCGGCGGCAACGAACGTATGAGCACATCCCCACTGTCCCAACGATTGAGCTTCATCTGCTTCACATAAGTGCTGACACACACCTGCACGATCGGCACGCCGGCCGCAATTGCCATATGAAACGCGCCTTTCTTGAACGGCAACAGCCCGTTGCCCAGGTTGCGCGTGCCTTCGGGGAACACCCAGATCGAGGTGTCCTCATGCTGCAACGTGTGGGTGGTGGTGAGCATGGCACGCCGCGCCTTGTGTGCATTGCCGCGGTCGATCAGCACATTGCCCGCCAGCCAGAACAACTGGCCGAACAGCGGCACCCATTTCAGGCTTTTCTTGGCGATGCATACGGTGCGGTGCGGCACTACATTGCCAAGTACAAACAGGTCGTAATTGGACTGATGGTTGGCGATCACTACACAGGTACCAGGCTTGTTGCGCAGCGAGCCGACATCTGTCTTCAACTTCAGGCGCAAAATCCACATGGCCGGTAATGCGTAAAGACGGGCACAGAGGCGGCTGTTGTCCGGATTGAATGGCCGACACACCCCTAAAATTACGCCCAGTACCCCGGCGATCATAAAGTGCAGGCCCATCAACAGCATACGTAACAGAAAAAGCATCGAAACGGCCCATCGGGACAAAAGGTGGCGCAGTGTACGGATGTGCACTGTATTCGGCAATTGCCCCTACAGATGTAGGAGATAGGCGATGTTTAAGCGCATGTTTCTACGCATGCCAGTAACGGCTGCCCAGAGCGGCTACAGATGTCTCGGTTTATTTGTAAGAAAAAGCCCGATACTAGATCGTAATGCTGTTCACTTAAGCGGAGCAGCCTTACGGTTTACTGGAAACCTGGTTTTTGAGATCTTCACCGTCCTTGGTCTTGATGGCCTTGGGCGGTGATCCAAAAACAGCCCTCCGACTCCCGCCCTCAGTTCTGACAAGCGCCTTCCTGTCGCCGAAATAGGATTAGCCGCAGCCATCACAATCAATTGCACCGCAATGTATTGGCACGCCGGCTTGAAACGAATATCTGATGGTGTGCGACCGAACGCTACGGCAGCTAGACTGGCCTCCCGCCGGATCACGTTGTAAGCCAGTAAAAGCCCCCATACTTCTTGGTATATCAGGTCGATCTTCTTGCTACGCAGAGTCACTGCGTTCTGCTGCATTGAGCTTTTGATGTCTCTGAAGCCCAGCTCTATCTCCCATCGCTCCTGATACAACTTGGCAATCATCTTGGCGCTATAAGTTTCGACGGGCAGTGAAGTCATCACCGTTTTGAGCTTCCCTTGGACTTCATAGCTGACCGCGCGCACCTCCCAGTGACGGGGTAAATTGGGGTTTTGCTTTCTAGCTTGTTGGGACACTTTCATGCGTAACAATCGGTCGTGCTTGCCGTAACGAGCAACCTCTTCGCTTACCACCCCTTTGCGCTCCGGGATCAGCCAGTGGCGATTGATGCCGGCACCGCTCAAGCTCAGTAACAAATTCGCGCTCCAGAAACCCTTGTCGAACAGCGTCACTGAGTGGTCAGGGATTTGTTGAAGAAACTCGTCAGCCAAGCGCATTTCACTGCGCCGATAGGGACTCAGCTGAGCATCCAGAAGCAGGTGCGAACGCACATTCATCAAGGCGACAAGACGCAGCATTGGAAACGGTGTCTGACGATCAGTGCCGGTGTTTCCTGAGCCAAAATGATCTCGTAGCTCCTGATTATCGGGAGTTCGCAGAAGCGCTCCGTCTACTGCAAACACTTGTAAATCCTGCCAGGTATCTCCGTTGTAACGCTCGCCGCCCCATTGACTACCGGTCTTGCGGAACAGCCATTCGACTGGATCAGAGCCTAATCGTTTGCGAGCTTCAGTCACGCCGCTTCTGGCCAGCAAATGATCGCTAGCAAGCCCCTGAGCACAAATATTCAAACGTCTAGCCACTTCATGAACGGGTTCGTCACGAAACAACGCCATGCCCAGAACGAGCCAAAGCACCTGATCGGCTGGCAAGCGGCGCCTACGGATGGTGGCTTGGGAGGAGAGCCCGAGTGCCGATGCGACCCACTCGACGGGGATGTTCTGGGTGAAGGTGCTCAGGTCTGAGAAGTTAAAAAGATCGCCAAGGTCGAGCAGTTCTTGTTGAACAGACATAAAAAATCCGATGCCAGGAGTCTGGCATCGGATTTTCTAGGAAGCCCAGCGTGAGCTCAAATGCTTAAGTGAACAGCATTACGATACTAGATCGGGCTTTGATAAAGCAGGTGTAGGAGTTAACTCAGGTTATGGCCTTGATCCTGGATGATTGCTTCGTCCAGAGCCTCCAGCAGCGCCCGGCGCACTTTTAACTTGGTGTGCTTGTGAGCGTTCATATTGATCTTCTTCAACTGCCGCGCCGCCTCCAGGGCTGCCGCGTGCAATTCTTCCGGCGCCACGACCTTATCGAGGAAGCCTGCTTGCAAGGCGCCTTGCGGATCAAACATTTCGGCATTGATCACCGACCGATGAAATGCCGACTTGCGCAGACGATCCCGCGCCAACTCGATACCGGCGTGATGCATGGTCATGCCGATTGCCACTTCATTCAGACCAATGCTGAACGGGCCTTCCACGCCAATGCGGTAATCCGCCGACAACAATAAAAACGCGCCCTTGGCCACTGCATGCCCAGGGCACGCAACGATCACCGGGAACGCATGCGCCAACAGACGCCGCGCCAGGGTCGAGCCCGACGTCACCAGGCTGATTGCCTCTTTAGGGCCGGCGGTCATCACCTTCAAATCATAACCACCCGACAAAATCCCCGGCGTGCCCGTGATGATCACCACCGCCCGATCTTTCTCGGCCTGATCCAGCGCAGCATTGAATTCGCTGACCACCGCAGGAGAAATGGCATTGACCTTGCCGTTGCTCAAGGTCAGGGTCGCGATACCGTCTTCGAAGTGGTAGGCAATCAACTCACTCATGACGCGGTTCCTTGTAGGGCTTGTTATAGAGAATGCAGCAGACGTTACCCACCACGCCCGCCTGGGTAAAGCGCTGTGACTGACTACCCAGTCAGGCTTTTCCTCTATCCCCAAGGGTAGACGCCCCGCAGCACAGCGCAGCAGTCCCGCAAAACCGGTGCTGGGCCTGCCCAAGAATGGCAGAAACACCGCCCATTACCGGGCGCGCCACGGCATAACCATCTAACCGCATGAAAATTCTGAAAAAAACCTTTGCCATCAGAAAGGCTTTCGACTACATTAGCGCGCCTCGACAGACTGAACTGGTTTGCCGAGATACGGTGAAGTGTCCGAGTGGCTTAAGGAGCACGCCTGGAAAGTGTGTATACAAGAAATTGTATCGAGAGTTCGAATCTCTCCTTCACCGCCAAATTTGAAACGACAAAACCCCTGAAAACGTTAAAGTTTTTAGGGGTTTTGTGTTTTCAGGGCGGCGAGAAAGGCCCATATGGGAACATCCATGGGAACACGGGGTTCGTTGAATGCCCAGGGTCAGCTGCCGCATGCCGATGACGTCCACGCTGTCATAGGCGATACGACGACGTAGAGCGCTGGTAAGCGCTGGTAATTACCAGTCTTCAGAGCGCTCCATACGCTGATGCAGGATACGCAGAATCTGTACTATTCCGTGAGCAAGGCGATAGGGGGCGATGAAAGGAAATTTGGACAGGATCAGCTCTCTGACGTCTGGAATTTGAGAGGGCCTGCCCAAGCCTGTAAACATTTCCAACTGTTCGAGCGCCTCAATGATTTGAGCTACCACCCCTTCGGCGGCTTCTGCCCCCAAGCGTGACTCATAGTATTCGTAGATCGACTCTAGATCACTGTCCGCTTTTTCCGTCAACACGATTTTTGGCACGGTTTACCCACTTAGCCTTAACGGCGTCCATATCTATGAGGTTGCCTGCCTCTGCGTCTGCGATACCTTCAGCGATTGCGTTGATATGCCATGACTCGGCCTCAACGTAACGAGCCAAGGCGCGCTTGAGGTGATATTGGCGGTCGCGATCCGTTGCCAATGACAACTGATCAAGCTGTTCAACCAATTCCTCTTCCACACGAAATGACAGCACGGGTGATGCCATAAAAGACTCCTCAATCTCGCTCGTATACATCGTATACAGATGTTGGGAATGTATACTTTTACACGCATGCCTAACAGTGATTTTTATAAAAACAGACGAGTGAATGGTTGATCTTGACCCCACCAAATTCGAATCAAACGAACCCTCTGGCTTCGGAAGAAGCTAGAGGGTTTGTGGTTTTTGAGTTTGAAAACTTAGTTTTTCAGGTCATATGCTCGGCACATCCATCCGTCGTCCAATGACATCGAGCAAATCGCACCCGTCCCGCAGAGGAATTGAGCAGAGCAGTGCAAAATCACTGAGCACCACCGCATCACTACTGATTTCACCGCGTAGAGCAAGGTTCTCAAGGACTTGTGTAACGGCACGAAGCCGATAGGTCGCGGCGTCGAGGAGTATTTCCAGCGGCACGGTGGTGTCGACAAAAAGGGCAGGGGTGGCGCTGTCGTTGCTGGTGAGGGCTATGTATTGGTTCATATGCGGAACTCCGGTTGTCAAAGGAGAGCAACCACACATTTGTCGCCAAACAAAAGGGGTGGCAGCTGTACGCAGGTTGGCGAACCGGGACAATCGGAAAAACCGGCAGACCCGAAGGTCTCCCGCGCACAGCTACCATCGAGCAGCTTATTGCGCGCAGAAGCATCCCGCAAATACATGGGGACGTTTCTATCGATTTATCGTCGAGTCGCCAAACCCGGCCGCTATGTGAGCGACCGAAAGACTATAGGTGTGGCGCTTTTAAAAAGGCAGCCTGTCGTTTCTGTAAGGAGCGTAGGACGTTGCCCAAAGCCGTCACCACCCACCCTCAATGCCTATGCCGATGATGCACATCCGGAAAATGCGCATGGCTATGCCTCATCACACCATGAACATGCACATGACTATGGGCCTCCTTCGGATCCCACTCAAACCCATGCTCATGCTGATGATGCTCATCATGCACATGCCGATGCCCATGTTCCGTGGCTTCATGCAGATGCTCATGGGCATGCCGTTCCGTCAGGTGCAGCCACACACCCACGGCCATCAGCGCCGAAGCAATCCAGAACGCCACGGTCACTGACTCTCCAAACACCAGCAAGGCCACTGCGGCACCGAGGAAGGGCGCCGTCGAGAAGTAGGCGCCGGTACGCGCACTGCCCAGCCCGCGTAGCGCCAGCACAAACATGACCAGGCTGATCCCATACCCCAGAAACCCAACCAGCAGGATCGGCACCAGTTGTGCCAAGCCGGGAATCTGCGCCCCGAGGTAAATCGCCAGGGTGCAATTCACCAGCCCCGCAATCAAACCCTTGGCGCCGGCGATAAATAGCGCGTCAGACGCAGACACTTTGCGCGTCAGATTGTTATCAATGCCCCAGCACAAACACGCCAGCGCAACGGCCAGCGGCCCGGTCCAGTCCTGGCTGACGCCGCCAGCGCCGGTCCATGACAGCGCCACGCCGCCCAGCACAATCGCGATCATGCCAAGCACGATGCGGCGGTCTGCGTTTTCCCTGAACACGACCCAGGCGATCACGGCGGTCAATACCGATTCAAGGTTGAGCATCAGCGAGGCGGTGGCGCTGGCGGTACGGGTCAGGCCGAACATGAGGGCGACGGGTCCGAGGATGCCGCCGAAGGCGATGGCGCCAAGTAGCCAGGGCC
Source organism: Pseudomonas synxantha (assembly GCF_900105675.1). NCBI lineage: Bacteria > Pseudomonadati > Pseudomonadota > Gammaproteobacteria > Pseudomonadales > Pseudomonadaceae > Pseudomonas > Pseudomonas synxantha. Next base: position 628,289 of record NZ_LT629786.1, read on the forward strand.
ATTCCGATGGGGTCAACCCGGCAGGTGCCCAGCCGCGATCGCGGATCAGGCGTACGCCGGCAAGGCCAATGCCGCTGCCGAAGTAGAGCAGGCCGGCGAGCAGTATGGGCGAGAGGCCCAGGCCGAGGCTTTTGGCGAGCGGGGTGCTGGCGCCGAACAGCGCGGCGGCGGCGAGGGCGTAAACGATACTGAGGTTCATGGGCCATCCTCGAAAGTCCGGCCCATGATACGTCGCTTGCCGGGGTCGGCGCCCGGGCAATTTCGTGCTTTATTGCGCGGTTTTCAACTTGATCACATCACCGGAAATCTTGGTGGTGTAGCCGTTCAGTACCCAGGCCCAGAACCACTTTTCCTGCACTTGGGTGTTGATCAGCGCATCGCCGCCCTTGGCCTTGATGGCGGCATTCTGGGCGCGTACGAAACGGTTGTTCTGGCCGATCGGGATAACGCCCAGCAGCATGATGCCGGTGGCGCTGGCTTCGCTATGGCCGAGGACGGTGTATTGGCTGGCGTCGTATTGAGGGGTTTTCATGGCGGTGCCGGTGCAACCTGCCAGGGTGAAACCGAGAACGGCTGCTGCAACTACTTTACTGACGTATTTCACTTGTAACTCCATGGGCTCAATCTCGAGACTCAATTCTCGAGGGGCGACACTCTAAGCGCTCAGCAGGCAGATTGAAATCAATCGGCCGAGGTTTCATGTGTAGGTGGCGAATGTCAGGCCGCCATCGGGAGTAAGCCCCCTCCCAGATTCGTCCGTGTTTGGTCACAGATGTAGCGATGCCAGGCTGCCCAGCACCACAGCCACTGCGCCGGCCGTATACGACATGCGTTTGAGCCACTCCTTACGGGTGAGCAAGGTAATCGCCGCCAACGAAATCGCGATCTGAATCGCTGTCATTGCCTGGGCCCAGCGGTGGTGCTGGTGCAGTGCCTGCTCGGATTTCTGATCCCATTCCCGTGACGTGGCCTCCAGTTTCTCGGCTTGCCTGCGCACGTCTTCCTTCTGGTGTTTGTAGCGCTCGATCTCGTCCTTATAGTGCGCCGCATCCACGCCGGGAATATGGGTGGCCAGTTCCGCCAGGTTCTGGCGGCTGGATTTGGCCTGGTAGTAGTTCCATTGGTTGGCGGCTTCGGTCTTGATGATGGCGGCGTTGTTCTTGTCCATCGCAGCTGTGCTTTCGCTGGAGCCGGCCTGGTAGCTGAGCATGGCGCCGACGGTGGCCATGATGGCTGTCATCACGGCGATGCGGCTGGCGAAGGTGTCGCCGCGGCCGTGGGCGTGTTCGGTGGTGTGCTCGAGGTGTTTTTCGTGGGGGCTGGGGACTTCGAAGGCTTCGGACATGGCGGCGTCTGCGAACGGATTGAGGAGGGTTGATTCTTCACCAGCGCAGCTGTCTCAAGCCTGTACGTAACGCCGGATAACCCGCCCATACACCGCCAGGTTAACCAGCACCACCACGGCCCCCAGCACCAACTGAATATTCGCGGTCAGGCCGGCGGGGTAGATCAGCGTCAGGATGTAGTGCTCGATGAACCCGCCGCCATAACCCTCTTGCCCGGCCAGGTGGCGCAACAGGTTTTCCCAGCGGGTGAGCGGGCAGGGCAGGTGCAGCACCTCCACAGCGATGCCCCAGGCAACGGCGGGCAGGTGCAGCCACATTACCCGGGGCCACTTCAGGGTGAGCAGGCCGCCGAACAGCACGAACAGGATAAAGGTCAGATGAAACAGCACGAGGCCGTCGGCGGCTAAACGATAGAGCATGCTTGAGCTCGATTTGAGGTAAAGGGGCGCGCGAATCTTGCGGGATGACGTTTATATCTCCAGTTGGCTGGCATTGATTCCGAACGCCTTGGCAATTTTTTCCCGCGTGGTCCGTCGAGGTTTATTGACCGCCTCTTGCTGGGCAAAGGCAGGTTGTGAAATACCCAGGCGCCTGGCGACCTCTTCCTGGGTCAGGTTCAGGTGTTCGCGCCAGGCTCGGATAGGTGTCGCGCCATCCACCAGGCGGCTGACTACCGCGTGGGGGATCAGGTTTGGATCGTTTTGCTGCGCCACATAGTGTTCATAGGGAATCACCACAAAGGCTGGCTTGCCCTCCGTATTGTGGATGATCTGTACGGCAGTAGGTTCGCTCGTCACGTTTTTTAACCTCTTGGATGCTGACCACCTGGATGCTGCCATCCCAGTCGAAGAGGACGCGGTAATTACCTACCCGCAATCTATAGCTGTGAGGATGGTTAACCAGCGCCTTGACGTTGACTGCATCGGGCATTCGCTCAAGAGCGGACACAGCATCGCGGACCTGTTGCTGATGGTACGAATGTAGCCGAAGCAATTGTTTGACGGATTTTCGCGTCCAGTGGATTGAATTCATCGGAGATTAATAAGTCTTTTATAAGGTTTGCAAGGTTTATTTTCCTGTGCGAGTCAATGGTTGATCGCTCTGCCTTGATAAACCCTAGACGGCCGCTGTGGGTGTCGGCTGGTGAAACTGTTGCCTGGTATGAATTGCTCATCGTGGGCAACGAAGGTTGCTTGCAGGCAACGAGGGCCGTTATTGTGCTGAATCCTTTTAGTCTTACCCCAGGGTTTTGTTGTGATGAATGCACCGCGTACAGCAGTCGGTCCAATCAAGGCCGTAATTTTCGATATGGACGGGTTGTTGCTGGATACCGAAGGCATCTACACCGAAGTCACGCAGATCATTGCCGAGCGCTACGGCCGTACCTATGACTGGGGGATCAAGCAGCACATCATTGGGCGTGGTGCCCAAGACCTGGCCGATTACGTGGTCAAGGCGCTGGACTTGCCGATCACACCCGCCGAGTTCCTGGAGATCCGCGAGCCGCTGATGAGCGAGCGTTTTCCCAAGGCGCTGGGCATGCCAGGCGCCGAGGCGTTGGTGCGGCATTTGAAGGCGCACAATATTCCGATTGCGGTGGGCACCAGTTCGTCGCGTAATTCGTTTGGCCACAAGACCACCCTGCACCGCGAATGGTTTGGCCTCTTCGACACTATCGTTACGGCGGACGACCCGGAGGTCGGCGCTGCCAAGCCTGCGCCGGATATCTTCCTGACCGCCGCGCGCCGTCTGGGTGTGGCGCCGGAGGATTGCCTGGTGTTCGAAGACTCGCCGTTCGGCGTGACCGCGGCGAAGGCTGCCCATATGACTGCCATTGCAGTGCCCGATGAGGCGATGGCGGACAGCAAGTACCAGCATGCTGACCAGATCATCCGCAAGCTCGCGGATTTCGATTTGGCGGCCTATGGCTTGCCACCCATGGCCTGATTCAACATAGGGCAAAATGTGGGAGGAGGCTTGCTCCCACATTTGGTTTTGCAGCGCTCCAAAAAACTAGGCGCTGAAGCCACCATCGATGGTCAGGCTGGCACCGGTGATGTACCCGGCTTCCGGCCCGGCCAGATACGCCACAAAGCTGGCAATCTCTTCCACATGCCCATACCGGCCCACCGCCATCAACCCGATCAAGCTTTCGGCAAAGTCACTGTTGGCCGGGTTCATATCGGTATCCACCGGCCCGGGCTGCACGTTATTGACGGTGATGCCTCGCGGCCCCAGGTCTCGCGCCAGGCCTTTGGTCAAACCCACCAGTGCCGACTTGCTCATCGCATAAGGCCCGCCGCCACCAAACGGCATGCGCTCGGCATTGGTGCTGCCGATATTGATCACCCGACCCCCTTCGCCCATATGCCTGGCGGCTTCCTGGGTGGCGATAAATACGCTACGCACGTTGATTGCCAGGGTCTGATCGAAGTCTTCCAACTTGAAATCTTCCAGTGGGGCGATGGCCAGCACGCCGGCGTTATTCACCAGGATATCCAGGCGCCCGAACGCTTCGACAGTGGCATTGACCGCATTGCGAATTGCCGTGGCATCAGCGCTGTCCGCTTGAATCGCTAAGGCTTTGCCGCCATCGCTGATCACGTCGTTCTGCAACGCTTCGGCCTTGGAGGCCGAGCTGACGTAGGTAAAGGCAACCGCTGCACCCTGCGCGGCGAGGCGCTTGACGATGGCGGCGCCGATGCCGCGGGAACCGCCTTGAATCAAGGCGACTTTGCCGATGAGATTTTGTGTGGTCATGTCGATCTCCGAGTAGTTGATGGACCGAGTATCGACCTCACCCACCCAAGCCGGTAGACCGCGATTGCTATAGTCTGTGTAAACCAAAAGTTTAGAGTGGGGCGATATGGAGAGCTTTGGCAGTATCGAATGCTTCGTGCGCAGCGCCGAGGGCGGTAGTTTTGCCGAGGCCGCCCGGCACCTGAGCCTGACCCCGGCAGCGGTGGGTAAGAGCGTTGCGAAACTGGAAGCGCGCCTGGGTGTACGGCTGTTCCAACGCAGTACCCGACGTCTCGCCCTGACCGAAGCCGGCAAGCTGTTCCTTGCCGAGGTCAGCTCCAGCCTCACCACCATCCAGAATGCCGTAGCCAACCTGGCCAGCGCCGAAGGGCGGCCGGTGGGCACGCTCAAGGTCAGCATGGGCACAGTGGTCGGCTGCTTGTATATCGTGCCGCTGCTGGGTGAATTCCTAAAACGTTATCCCGATATCATTCCGGACTGGCATTTCGACAATCGCCAGGTCGACCTGATTGGCCAAGGCTTCGACGCGGCACTTGGCGGCGGGTTCGAGCTACCCCTGGGCGTGGTGGCGCGCAAACTGGCGCCAGCGCATCGGGTGTTGGTGGCATCCCCCGATTACCTGGCAGCACGGCCGGCGGTGTTACAGCCCGAGGACTTGGAGCGCTGCGACGGCATCCTGATTCGCTCACCGCAAACCGGTCGCGTGCGCTCCTGGCAACTGACTCATCGCAAGGGCGAACACGGTCCGCTGAACCTCAAGCCGCGCATGACCATGAGCGACTCCCAAGCCGCCTGCATCGCCGCCGACCAGGGGCTGGGCGTTGCGTTGGTGAGCATGCCGTTTGCTGTGCCCTGGTTGGCGAGCGGCAAGTTGCTGCGGGTGTTGCCGGATTGGTATGTGAACGATGGCAATATTTCCATCTACTACGCCGAACACAAACTGTTGCCCGGCAAGACCCGGGCGTTTGTGGATTTCATCATTGAGCAGTTTGCCGAGCAGCAGTTAGGCCAAAGATTCAGTGCCATCTAAAAGTGAAAACAGTTCCAAGTGTGGGAGGGGGGCTTGCCCCCGATTACGGTGGGTCAGTTACAGATAAGTCGGCTGGTACACCGCCATCGGGGGCAAGCCCCCTCCCACATTAAAACCTCAGTGGCCGAACTTGCTCGGCCAACCCACGACTTTCTTGGGTCTTGGCGCCGCATAGGTCCTGACTTTGGATGTCGACAACCCCAACCTCACCAACGACTCGGCAACCATCACCGCCGCCGTCACCCCATCCACCACCGGCACCCCGGTGCGCTGGCGAATCTGTTCATCCAATCCGGCCATGCCCCCACATCCCAGGCAGATCACCTCAGCCTTATCGTCGCGAATCGCCAGTTCCGCCTGGTGCACGATTGCCTCCATGGCAGCCAGCGGGTCTTCTTCCAGCTCCAGCACCGCCATGCCGCTGGCGCGCACTGACGCACAACGCTGGTATAGGCCGGCGAGTTTCAGCCGGTCTTCAATCAGTGGCACGGTACGGTCCAGGGTGGTCACCACCGAGTAGGCATGCCCCAGAAACATCGCGGTGCTGGCGGCCGCTTCGGTAATATCCACCACCGGCACATTCAACAATTCCTGCAAACCTTCCCGACCATGTTCGCCATAGCCGGCCTGGATCACCGCATCGAACGGCTGATCGTAGGCCATCACCCGGTCCATCACGGCGATGGCCGCCAGGTAGCTTTCAAAATTGCCCTCCACCGATTCGGCGCCGAAGTAGGGGGTGAGTCCGACAATCTCGGTGCCCGGTGACGCTACGGCCCGTGCTTGCTGGGCAATGGTCTCGGTGATGGATTCGGTGGTGTTGACGTTGACCACGAGGATACGCATGGAAAGTCCTTGTTTAATGACTGACGTTATCGACGGCAATGCTTTCGCCGCTGACATCGGCGTAGAACGGCTGACGCTTGGCGATCAGCAGGTACAGCAACCCGGCGATACCGGCGCCAAACAACCAGGAAAATGGCGAGACACTGGCAAACCCCGGCAATAGCGCCAGCAGGATGGCGATCACCGCTGCAGGAATGAACGCCGCCACCGCACGCATATTTACCCCATGGCTGTAGTAATAAATGCCTTGGGGGTCTTCGCTGTACAGCTGCGGCACATCCACCTGGCTTTTACGGATCAGCCAGTAATCAACCATGATCACCCCGTACAACGGCCCCAGCAGTGCGCCCAGGCCAGAGAGGAAGTACACAATCACCAACGGGCTGTTGTAGAGGTTCCAGGGCAGGATCAGCACGGCAACGAAGGCACTGATCAACCCGGCGCGACGGAAATTCAGGTACTTGGGCGCCAGGTTGCTCAGCACAAAGGCCGGGGCGACGAAGTTGGCCATGATGTTCACCGCCACGGTGACGATCAGGAAGGCCAGGCAACCGAGTACCAGGAAGAAGGTGTTGGGGATCGCCGCGATGATCTCGGTGGGGCTTTCGATCACCCGGCCATTGAGTTGAAACTGCCCGCCGCACAGCAGCACGGTAATGGCGGCAAACACCAGGATATTTACCGGCAGCCCCCAGAAGTTGCCGACCTTGATGGTCTTTCGGCACGGAGAAGAGCGGGCGAAATCGCAGAAGTTGAGGATCAAGGTGCCATAGATCGCCAGCCACAAGGCGCCGCCAGCAAAGATATTGCGCCACATCTCGCCGCCGCTCAGTGGTTCGCGGATCGACCAGGCAATCACGCCGCCCGCCTGGAAGTACATCCAACCGGCCAACGCAGCCACGGTCAGCAGAATTACCGGTCCGGCAAACCCTTCATAACGGCGCACCATCTCCATGCCATAGGCGAGGATCACCAACTGCACCAGCCATATCGCCACAAAGCACGCCCAGCCCAGGGTCGACAAGCCGAGGATCGAGTTGTGGTCATAATCGGCAAAGCCCGGATGAATCGCCGTCAGTAACACGCGGAAAACCACCGATGCCAGGTAGGTCTGGATGCCGAACCAGGCGATCGCAATGACTGCGCGGATCAAGGCCGGAATCTGCGCGCCGTGGATACCGAAACTGATGCGGCTGATCACCGGAAACGGCACGCCGGTTTTCTGCCCCATGTACCCAGACAAGTTCATGAAAAAGTAAACCAGTGCCGCGCCGATCCCCAGGGACAGCAATATCTGCCAGCCGCCCAAGCCCAACGCATATAAGCCGATGGCAAATGAATAGTTGGCGATGTTGTGCACGTCATTGGTCCACAACGCAAAGATGCTGTAGCGCCCCCAGCGGCGGCCTTCAACCTTGGTGGGGGCCAGGTCCCTGTTGTGCAGGCGTGGGCTGAGTACCAGCGGGCCGGGGCTTGCAGCTGCGGGATTCAAGTTGGAGGAGGGCAGATCCAGTGCGATGTTGCTCGAGAGACTTGTACGCATTCCGGCAGGCTCCAGCACATCTGCAGCATAGCGGCGGATGGCAAAGTGTATGTAGGTTTTGTATTGATTGTATACAAAGCGTGCATCTCACTAAGCCACATGCGTGCCAGTTTTCGTTATATGAAAAACGTGGGTAATTTCGTTTTAATAGTGCTTTTGAATAAACTACTGAATTAAAAGCAATATAAATTGACCGTTTGAACAGGTATTTATTTTTGATTGGGAATAGTGTGGTTCGGGTGCGTGGGAACTAGCAGAGATGGATGTTACGTTTTGGTGCGCCAGAATATGAGTTGCACACAAAAATGGCACCGATGGTTACAAGGTTGTGTACATTTTATGCTGCGCACAAAACAAAATGTGGGAGGGGGCTTGCTCCCGATAGCGGTATATCAGTCAGAAAATCTGCAACTGACCCACCGCTATCGGGAGCAAGCCCCCTCCCACATTTTTACCACACCAGTTTGCCAGGCTCATGCCTTGGTGATGATATTCCCCGCATGCAGCCCGCATTCTTTCTGTGTGGCTTCTTCCCACCACCAGCGGCCTTCCCGTTCATGCTGGTTGGGCAATACCGGCCGGGTGCAGGGCTCGCAGCCGATGCTGATAAACCCGCGCTCATGCAGGCTGTTGTAAGGCAGTTCCAGCATGCGGATATAACCCCAGACCTCTTCACTGGTCATCTGCGCCAGCGGGTTGAACTTGTACAGGGTGCGTTCCGGGGTAGAGAAGGCCGTGTCGATTTCCAGCGCCGCCACCTGGCTGCGAGTGCCGGGGCTCTGATCGCGGCGCTGGCCGGTGGCCCAGGCACTTACACCCGCAAGCTTGCGGCGCAGCGGTTCGATCTTGCGGATGCCACAGCATTCACCATGGCCGTCCTTATAGAAACTGAACAAGCCCTTTTCCTTGACGAAGGGCTCCAGTTTGCTCTGGTCCGGCGAGATCAGTTCGATGTCGATCTTGTAGAACTCACGCACCTGTTCGATAAACCGGTAGGTCTCCGGGTGCAGGCGGCCGGTGTCGAGGCTGAACACCTTGACGTTCTTGTTCAGCTTCCAGGCCATGTCCACCAGCACCACATCCTCGGCACCGCTGAAGGAAATCCACAGGTCATCGCCGAACTGGCTGAACGCCAGCTTGAGAATATCCTGGGCAGACTTGTTGGCATAAGTCGTGGCGAGTTCAACGACGTCGAAGGCTTGGTTCATCAGGACGGTTCCTACAGGTCAGTGGCGCTGAGCGCTCTATAGGCGGCGATGGTATCAAAATCTGCCGTGCGTTGCGGCGGCGGGCTTGAGTCGCTAGAGTTCGGCAGTCCTTTTGCCCGCTCAACTAATAAATTCAATGGGAGTGTCTTGTGGAAATTGCCTGTCTTGACCTGGAAGGGGTGCTGGTTCCGGAAATCTGGATTGCCTTTGCCGAAAAAACCGGTATTGAATCCCTGCGTGCAACCACCCGCGACATTCCCGACTACGACGTGCTGATGCAGCAGCGCCTGCGTATCCTCGACGAGCACGGGCTCAAGCTGGCCGATATCCAGGAAGTGATCGCCACTCTCAAGCCTTTGGACGGTGCCGTCGAATTCGTCAACTGGCTGCGCGAGCGTTTCCAGGTGGTGATCCTGTCCGATACCTTCTACGAATTTTCCCAGCCACTGATGCGCCAGCTGGGCTTCCCGACCTTGCTCTGCCACCGCCTGATCACCGATGAACACGACCGGGTGGTGAGCTATCAACTGCGTCAGAAAGACCCCAAGCGCCAATCGGTATTGGCGTTCAAGTCGCTTTACTACCGCGTGATCGCGGCCGGTGATTCCTACAACGACACCACCATGCTGGGCGAAGCTGATCGTGGGATCCTGTTCCATGCGCCGCAGAATGTGATGGATGAGTTTCCCCATTTCCCGGCGGTGCACACGTTTGAGGATTTGAAGCGGGAGTTCATCAAGGCGTCGAATCGGCAGTTGAGCCTGTAAGTTATCCAGCGAGGCGGAGGGCCCCATCGCGGGCAAGCCCGCTCCCACACTCGACTGCGTTCCTCCAGGATAAACGCAGTCCAATGTGGGAGCGGGCTTGCCCGCGATGAGGCCGGCGCAGTCACCGGCTACAGCCCTGCCAGCAACCGCTCATAAGGAATACTCAAGCCTTCATGCAGGCGCTTGATCATCGACAGGCTCAGCTTGCGCTTGTGGTTCAACACCTCGGATACCCGTCCGCTGGTGCCGATAAACGGCTCCAGGTCGCGGGCGGTCATGCCCAACTGCTCCATGCGAAACTTGATAGCTTCCACCGGATCCGAAGGGGGCATTGGATAATGCTCGGCTTCGTACTTCTCGATAAGAATTGCCAGGATTTCCAGCTCGTCACCTTCAGGCGAGCCGGGTGGTGCTCCCCATATCTGCTCGACCCGTGCGAGTGCAGCTGTCAGATCGTCCTGGGAGTGAATAGGTTTGATGTTCATCACGCAATCTCCGCGTTGATCTGGTCGTACTGAGCGTGGGTTCCCACAAAACGTATGAACCCTAGCTGTCGCTGATAGTCGATCGCCATGATCACTCGGTATTCGTTGCCACCGACGTTGAACACGACCCTGCCGCCTTTGAGAATGCTCGCTGTTCTAAGCTCTGCCTTGAGTGCTTGCGGCGTTGGATAGGTGGCTTTCTCCATGTGACGATACAACTCGACCAGCGGTATTTTGGCGTCGCTATAAGCTGAATGGCTTCCCCAGAATATTCGTAGGGTAGAGAGAGCGATTATCCGCATCGCCTTAACCTCCCAGTTTGGGAGATCATAGGCGTGAGTGCTTGAATAGGCAATCTCGGAAATATTTTCAGACGAGGGGGCAGTCGCTTCATGTGGTCCTTCACAGATGGCGGGTGGACGGTGGATCCTGACGCTATCTGCAAGCGCCTATCCCGTCCACAGCGGTTCTGATTCAGGCTTTTTCTACTGGCCGCTCCTGCAAGCGAACCCCGGAAAGGGCTGTGCTCTACAAACTTTCCAACGTTTGTAACAACACCCGCACCTTGGTCAACGACTCCTGATACTCCGCCTGCCACTCTGAATCAGCCACAATCCCGCCGCCGCCCCAGCAGCACACTTGCCCATCCTTGACCAGCAAGCTGCGGATGGCGATGGAGCTGTCCATCTCGCCGCGCACGTCCAGGTAGACCAGCGAGCCGCAGTACAGCCCGCGGCGGGTTGGCTCTAGCTCGTCGATGATCTGCATCGCGCGAATCTTCGGCGCGCCGGTGATGGAGCCGCCGGGGAAGCTGCCGGCGATGAGGTCCAGGGCGTCTTTGTCGTCGGCCAATACGCCGGTGACGCTGCTCACCAGGTGGTGCACGTTGGGGTAGCTTTCCAGGCTGAACAACTCCGGCACTTTCACCGAACCGATGCGGCAACTGCGGCCGAGATCATTGCGCAGCAGGTCGACGATCATCAGGTTTTCTGCGCGGTCCTTGGGGCTGGCCAGCAGTTCGGCGGCGTGGTCGGCATCCTCTACAAGCGTTACGCCGCGAGGGCGGGTGCCCTTGATCGGACGGGTCTCGACCTGGCGTTCGCTGATGCGCACAAAGCGCTCCGGCGACAGGCTCAGCACCGCACCGTCATCGGGCAGGCTCTGGAACCCGGAAAACGGGGTAGGGCAGGCTTCGCGCAACGCGCAGTAGGCCACCCACGGATCGCCGCTGCACGGTGCGCGAAAGCGTTGGGCGAAGTTGACCTGGTAGCAGTCGCCGGCCTGGATGTAATCCTGGATGCGCACAATCGCCTGCCGGTAAGCCTCGGCTGTGAGGTCGGAAGCCATGGGGCCATGCAGCTTGAAGGCGGCCGGCGACTCGACGGCAGTCTGGCTGAACAGGTCGATCAGGCGTTGTCGCTCGCCATCGACCAGCGCCGGGTGAAACACCAACTGGCTGGTGTGGGCGTGGTGGTCGCTGATCAGCGCCCAGGCATATAAGCCGAAACGCGCGTCTGGCAGGTGCAAATCATCGACGGCCAGGTGCGGCATCTGTTCCAGGTGCCGGCCGAAGTCATAACTCAGATAGCCAATCAAGCCACCGGCAAACGGCAACTGCAAACCCGCGGGCAAGGCCGCTTCGCCCAACTGCGTCAGGTTCTCGCGCAAGCGTTGCAGGAAATCGTTGCCACTTTCGTCCGGCCCTACCGTCAAGGTCGCTTCGGGCCAGGCGCTGAGCAGGTCATAACGCCCGCGGTCCGCCGTGGGGCGGCCGCTGTCGAGCAGCACCGCGCCAGGGGCATGGCGAATCGCCGCAAAATACTCGGCGGGGTTGGCCCGGTAGGGCAACGGGTATACGGAACAGGTCGACATGCGGGGGTGGATCAGCCAATGGCGCGGGGGAGGGGATTGTAGTCTTCTGTAGGATTTGCTCCTAGAGGCAATAGCGGGATATCCATCCCGCCACGGGGTGGCCTTCAGCCCTCAACGGGCGGTATATGCCCAAACATCTCCTGCACGAACTTCACCCGCTCTTGCGGGGTTTCCGTCACGCCGGCAGCTTTGAGTTCCTCCAGTCGCGCCTCCACCGCATGGGTGCGCAAGGTCAGCCCGCAGTCATTGGCGATCTGGATATTCAGCCCCGGCCGTGCATTCAATTCAAGGATCAGCGGGCCTTTTTCCTGGTCCAGCACCATGTCCACGCCGATATAGCCCAGCCCGCACAGCTCGTAGCAGCCAGCCGCAAGCTGCATGAAACCGTCCCAGTTGGGCAGTTGCACGCCATCCACGGCATTGGTGGTGTCAGGGTGCTTGGTAATGATGTTGTTCAGCCAGGTGCCGCGCAAAGTCAGGCCGGTAGCCAGGTCGACGCCCACGCCAATCGCGCCCTGGTGCAGGTTGGCCTTGCCCCCGGACTGGCGGGTCGGCAAGCGCAGCATGGCCATCACCGGGTAGCCCATCAGCACGATGATGCGGATATCCGGCACGCCTTCGTAGCTGATGCTCTTGAAGATCTGGTCGGGTACCACGCGGTACTCGATCAGCGCCCGGTCGCGGTGGCCGCCCAGTGAATACAGGCCAGTGAGGATGCTGGAAATCTGGTGCTCGATCTCTTCATGGCTGATGATCTTGCCGGACACCGTGCGATAGCGTCCTTCAAACCGGTCGGCCACTACCAGGATGCCATCACCGCCCGCACCCTGGGCCGGCTTGATCACGAAGTCGCTGCGCCCGCCGATGATCTCGTCGAGCTTGTCGATTTCCTTCTCGGTGGAGATCACCCCATACATTTCCGGCACATGGATACCGGCCGCCAGCGCGCGCTCCTTGGTGATGATCTTGTCATCCACAATCGGGTACAGGCTGCGCTTGTTGTACTTGAGCACGTAGTCGGCGTTACGCCGGTTGATGCCCATGATCCCCCGCGCTTCGAGGGCCTTCCAGGTCTTCCAGAAGCCGAACATCAGGAGTCAGCCTTCAAGAACGCCTTGAAACGCACCAGCTCGGTGAGGCGGTAGCCGCGATAACGCCCCATGGCCAGCATGAAGCCCACCAGGATCAGCAGGATCGCCGGGAAGGTGAACACGAAGTAGATCAGCTCCGGCACGCTCATGATGATGTGCGCCAGGGACGCTGCGAACAGTGTGCCAATCGCCACCTTCAGCGCATGGTTGGCGCCACGCTCCTCCCAGGTGATCGACAGGCGTTCGATGGTCATGGTCAGGATCACCATCGGGAACAGCGCGACCGACAGGCCGCGTTCCAGCCCAAGTTTATGGCTGAACAGGCTGATGGCGGCAATCAGTACCACCACGAAGGTCAGCACTACCGACAGCCTCGGCAGCATCTGCAGTTTCAAATGCTCCAGGTACGACCTGAGGGACAGCCCCAGCGCCGTGATGATCGTGAACAGCACAATCCCGAAGCCCAGCTGCGTCTCGCGGAATGCCAGGGCGATCAGCACCGGGGTGAAGGTGCCCAGGGTCTGCAGGCCGATCAGGTTGCGCAGGATCAGGATCACCAGCACGCCAATCGGGATCATCACCATGATCATGAAGGTCTGCTGGGTTTGCAGCGGCAGGCCATACAGCGAGTATTCGAGGAAATTGGCGTCGGTGTTTTCGTCGGTCAGCTTGGCCAGGCGGATGGCGTTCATCTCGCTGTTGTTCAGGCTGAAGGTCACCATGGCTTTCTTGCCGCCGTCGACCGTGATCAGGTTTTCATCACCAGTCCACCACAGCAGGCGGTCGGCCGGCAGGCCCTGTTCGCCGGTTTCCGGGTTGAAGTACAACCAGTCACTGCCATTGAAGCTGCGCAGCCACAGTTCCGGGGTTTGCGGCTGGTCGGCCACCAGGCGGATGGTGTGGACTTTCTCTACTGGCACATGGGCGATGGACAGCAGCAGCTCGACGATCTTGGCCTTGTGTGGCGTCGACGGGTCGCCGGCCAGCAACAATTTCACATTGTCGTCGTTGAGGTTGTTGGTGCGCTTGATCGCTTCGCTGATAAAGGTCTCGACGTCGGCCGAGTGCTGGCGGATCGGCGCCAGCAAGGCTTCGGCAGCGATTTTTTCCGGGCCTTCCACAGCGATGCTGTCGCGAAAGGTCGGGCCCTTGATCTTGACCTTCTCGCCACTGTAGCGCTTGGTCAGCACCAGGCGGTAATACAGGGTCTGGTTGCCCTTGGCCCGGCGCGCCGACCAGGTGACCTTGCGGTTGCCGTCGATGCGATTGACGCTCACCCCGTAGTTGTTCGAGATAAAGCTTTCGTTGAGGCTGACGAAGTCGCGGCTCAGGGGCGGCACGAACATCTGGATCTTGACGGGGTCTTTCGGGTTGGCGACGAACTCGACCTTGGCGTCGATGTTCCACAAGTCGTCGGTGGCATCCTCGGTAACGGGGATGCCCAGCACGAAAATCTGATAGGCGGTGACCGAAATGCCCAGCACCACCAGCAAGGTGATCAGGATTTTCAGGTGCAGGGTCAAAGAGCGCATTCGGTTTACTCGGCGGTATGAGCGTCGGCGGCGCAGGCAGGTTTGCCTGCTGCGTATTTAAGACTGGGGTCGACCAGCGCATCAAAGCGTTTGAGCGCTTCGGAGCCAATCAGCAGCGGGTATTGGAAAGCGCTGCGGTCAGTCAAGTTCACTTCTATGCTGCGTAAAGCAGTGCCCATGCAGATATCCAGGGCAATCACCGGACGGGCGGTGTAGTTCTTGTCTTCATCGGGGTCGTAGTCACCGGCGCGGCGCTTGATCTTGCTGACGCGGGCCAGGGGGCGTTCGATGGGGTGGGAGTGGGCGGTGTCGATGGCCAGGTAGAAGCGTACCCAGGATTCGCCGTTGCGCTTGAATCGCTTGATATCACGGGCACTCAGCGAGGCGGTCTTGGCACCGGTGTCGAGCTTGGCCGCGACTTCCAGGTCGATGCCGTCCAGCTTGGCGTATTCATTGAGGCCATACACCGTCTTCTCGGCGGCGATACCGAGGCTGGGTATAAACAGAAGGCAGAAAAACAGGGGGAAGGGCTTGAGTCTCATAAATCCTGAGGCGGTGCCGTGCGATGTTCAATTCAAGGCGACTGGCATTGCTGCGCAAACTCCCTCGTGCGCCGTTTCATCCAGAGATGTCAGGCAAATACGCCGGGCATTCTAACATGATGCTTTTTTGGCGCCAGCGCTGGCAGGCGGCCATGCCCGGCGTAAGTAAAGCGGGCGCATTAGACGATTGTCGACAATACCTATTTATTCTTTGACTATTACGGGAGGATTGGCTAGTTTTTGCCGCGTTGATTTGAAAGGTGTCGACAATATGCTCGATCAGGCAGAAATTCCGATAGCGACGTCAGACGAATCCCAAACCATGTCTGAGAACGTCTTCCGGCGTATCCAGGCGGCTATCGTCAAGGGCGAGATTGCCCCCGGCAGCAAGATCTCCGAGCCGGAGCTGGCGCGTACCTACGGTATCAGCCGCGGCCCGCTGCGTGAGGCGATCCACCGCCTGGAAGGCCAGCGCCTGCTGGTACGCGTACCCCATGTTGGCGCGCGGGTGGTGTCTTTGAGCCATGCCGAGCTGATCGAACTCTATGAAATCCGCGAGTCCCTGGAAGGCATGGCCTGCCGCCTGGCTGCCGAGCGCATGACCGACGCGGAAATCGAAGAGCTGCGCCAGGTATTGCACACCCATGAACGGGATGCGGCGTTCCAGGCCGGTGTCGGTTACTACCAGCAGGAAGGCGACTTCGACTTTCATTACCGGATCATCCAGGGCGCCGGTAACCGTACGCTGACGCAGATGCTGTGCGGCGAGTTGTATCAGTTGGTGCGCATGTACCGCATCCAGTTCTCCGCCACTCCCAATCGTCCACGCCAGGCCTTTGCCGAGCATCACCGCATTCTTGACGCGATTGCCGATCGCGATGGCGAGCTGGCCGAACTGTTGATGCGCCGGCATATCGGCGCATCCAAACGCAACATTGCCCGTCACTTCCCGGACGGCGCTCCTTCATCACGAGGTGAGTCATGAGTTCCAACAACAACAGCACTCCCGGCCAGCGTTTCCGTGACGCAGTTGCCAGCGAAAAGCCCTTGCAAGTGGTCGGCGCCATCAACGCCAACCACGCGCTGCTGGCCAAGCGCGCCGGTTTCAAGGCGATCTACTTGTCAGGTGGCGGGGTAGCCGCCGGCTCGCTCGGCGTGCCGGACCTGGGTATTACCGGCCTGGATGACGTACTCACCGATGTGCGGCGCATCACCGACGTATGCGACCTGCCGTTGTTGGTCGACGTGGACACCGGTTTCGGCTCCTCGGCGTTCAACGTGGCGCGCACCGTCAAGTCGATGATCAAGTTCGGCGCGGCCGCCATCCATATCGAAGACCAGGTGGGTGCCAAGCGCTGCGGGCATCGCCCTAACAAAGAGATCGTGTCCCAGCAGGAAATGGTCGACCGTATCAAGGCCGCCGTGGATGCGCGCACCGATGACAGTTTCGTGATCATGGCGCGCACCGACGCCCTGGCTGTCGAAGGCCTGGAGTCCGCCCTTGAGCGTGCCGCGGCCTGTATCGAAGCCGGTGCCGACATGGTCTTCCCGGAAGCCATTACCGAACTTGAGATGTACAAGCTGTTTGCCTCCCGCGTAAAGGCCCCGATCCTGGCTAACATTACCGAGTTCGGCGCGACCCCGTTGTACACCACCGAACAGTTGAAATCTGCCGATGTTTCCATTGTGCTGTACCCGCTCTCGGCCTTCCGCGCCATGAACAAGGCCGCCGAGAACGTCTACACCGCGATCCGTCGCGATGGCACCCAACAGAACGTGATCGACACCATGCAAACGCGCATGGAGCTCTACGATCGCATCGACTACCACACCTTCGAGCAGAAGCTCGACGCGCTGTTTGCCGCGAAAAAGTAATGCGGTGCGCCTCCCTAATAAATTCAAGATTGGAGAACGAACATGGCTGAAGCAAAAGTATTGAGTGGCGCCGGCCTGCGTGGCCAGGTGGCCGGGCAGACTGCCCTGTCCACCGTGGGCCAGGCCGGGGCCGGCCTGACTTATCGCGGCTACGACGTGCGCGAACTCGCTGCCGATGCGCAGTTTGAAGAAGTCGCCTACCTGTTGCTGTACGGCGAACTGCCAACCAAGACCGAACTGGCCGCCTACAGCGCCAAGCTGAGCAAGCTGCGTGATTTGCCCCAGGCGCTGAAGGAAGTGCTCGAACGCATCCCCGCCGACGCCCACCCGATGGACGTGATGCGCACCGGTTGCTCGTTCCTGGGCAATATCGAGCCGGAGAAAGATTTCAGCGTACAGCGCGATGTCACCGACCGTCTGCTCGCCGCGTTCCCGGCGATCATGTGCTACTGGTACCGTTTCAGCCACGACGGCAAGCGTATCGATTGCGTGACTGATGAAGCGAGCATCGGCGGTCATTTCCTGCACCTGCTGCATGGCAAGAAACCGAGCGAGCTGCATGTCAAGGTCATGAACGTATCGCTGATCCTCTACGCCGAGCACGAATTCAACGCCTCGACCTTCACTGCTCGGGTGTGTGCCTCGACCTTGTCCGACCTGTACTCCTGCGTTACCGCAGCCATCGGTTCCCTGCGCGGCCCGCTGCACGGTGGTGCCAACGAAGCGGCCATGGAAATGATCGAGCGCTTCTCCTCGGCCGAAGACGCTGTGGAAGGCACCCTCGGCATGTTGGCGCGCAAAGATAAGATCATGGGGTTCGGCCATGCCATCTATAAAGACAGCGACCCGCGTAATGAAGTGATCAAGGGCTGGTCGAAAAAACTCGCTGATGAAGTGGGCGACACTGTGTTGTTCCCGGTCTCCGAGGCCATCGACAAGACCATGTGGGAGCAGAAAAAACTGTTCCCCAACGCCGACTTCTACCATGCCTCGGCGTACCACTTCATGGGCATCCCGACCAAATTGTTCACGCCGATCTTCGTGTGCTCGCGCCTGACTGGCTGGGCCGCGCACGTGTTCGAACAGCGCGCCAACAACCGCATCATCCGTCCAAGCGCCGAGTACATCGGCGTTGAGCAGCGCAAGTTCGTGCCAATCGAACGTCGCTGAAAACCAACGCTTCCAGAATTGGAATGAGGCCAAAAATGTGGGAGGGGGCTTGCCCCCGATAGCATTCTGTCAGCTGATACAACTGGCACTGAACCACCGCCATCGGGGGCAAGCCCCCTCCCACATTTGAACTGCATTTCAAATCTGGATCAGTAGGTCCCTTTTGTAATCACCGTGACCGAGTCCTGACGATGAACACTGAGTTTCGCAAACCGCTTCCCGGCAGCCGCCTGGATTTCTTCGACGCTCGTGCGGCTGTCGAGGCAATCACCCCCGGCGCCTACGCCACCTTGCCCTACACCTCGCGCGTGCTCGCCGAGAACCTGGTGCGCCGTTGCGACCCGGCCACCCTCAATGCGTCCCTGGGCCAGTTGATCGACCGCAAGCGCGATCTGGACTTCCCGTGGTTCCCGGCCCGCGTGGTATGCCATGACATCCTCGGCCAGACTGCGCTGGTGGACCTCGCCGGCCTGCGCGATGCTATCGCGCTGCAAGGCGGCGATCCCGCCCAGGTCAACCCGGTGGTGCCGACCCAACTGATCGTCGACCACTCCCTGGCCGTCGAGGCCGGTGGTTTCGACCCGCAGGCATTCGAGAAAAACCGCGCCATCGAAGACCGTCGTAACGAAGACCGCTTCCACTTTATCAAGTGGACCAAAAAGGCCTTCAAGAACGTCGATGTGATCCCGCCGGGCAACGGCATCATGCACCAGATCAACCTGGAGAAAATGTCCCCGGTAATCCAGGTGCGCGACGGCGTTGCCTTTCCGGATACCTGTGTCGGCACCGACAGCCACACCCCGCACGTGGACGCCCTGGGCGTGATCGCCATCGGCGTCGGCGGCCTGGAAGCCGAGAGTGTGATGCTCGGCCGTGCATCGTGGATGCGCCTGCCGGAAAGCGTCGGTGTGGAATTGACCGGCAAGCTGCAACCGGGCATCACCGCCACCGACATGGTGCTGGCGCTCACCGAGTTCCTGCGCCAGCAGAAAGTGGTCGGCGCCTGGCTGGAGTTCTTCGGCGAAGGGGCTTCGGCACTGACCCTGGGCGACCGCGCAACTATCTCCAACATGGCCCCGGAATACGGCGCCACGGCAGCGATGTTCTATATCGACCAACAGACTATCGCCTACCTGAAACTCACCGGCCGCGAAGATGAGCAAGTCACCCTGGTGGAACAGTACGCCCGCCACACCGGCCTGTGGGCCGATGACCTCAAGGGCGCGCGGTACGAGCGCGGCCTGACCTTCGACCTCTCCAGCGTCGTGCGCAACATGGCCGGCCCGAGCAACCCCCACGCCCGTGTTGCCACACGCGACCTGGCGTCCAAAGGCATCAGCGGCCAGTGGGACGAAGTGCCAGGGCAGATGCCCGACGGCGCGGTGATCATCGCTGCCATCACCAGTTGCACCAACACCAGTAACCCACGCAACGTGATCGCCGCAGGGCTGTTGGCGCGCAACGCCAACAGGCTCGGGCTGACCCGCAAGCCGTGGGTCAAGTCATCCCTGGCGCCGGGCTCCAAAACCGTGGCCATGTACCTGGAAGAAGCTGGCCTCGGCCATGAGCTGGAAAAGCTCGGCTTCGGCGTGGTGGCGTTTGCCTGCACTACCTGCAATGGCATGTCCGGCGCCCTCGACCCGGTGATCCAGCAGGAAATCATCGACCGCGACCTGTATGCCACCGCGGTATTGTCGGGCAACCGCAACTTCGATGGGCGCATCCACCCTTACGCCAAGCAAGCCTTCCTGGCGTCGCCGCCGTTGGTGGTGGCCTATGCGATTGCCGGCACCATCCGTTTTGATATCGAGAAGGACGTGCTCGGCCTCGACGCCGACGGCAAGGAAATCCGCCTGCAAGATATCTGGCCGAGCGACGAAGAGATCGACGCGGTGGTCAAGGCGTCGGTCAAGCCCGAGCAGTTCCGTGCGGTGTATATCCCCATGTTCGCGATCCACGAAGACACCGGCCCTAAAGTCACCCCGCTGTACGACTGGCGCCCGCAGAGCACCTATATCCGCCGCCCGCCGTACTGGGAAGGCGCACTGGCCGGTGCGCGACCGCTCAAGGGTATGCGCCCGCTGGCGGTGCTGCCGGACAACATCACCACTGACCATCTGTCGCCGTCCAACGCGATCATGCTCGACAGCGCTGCGGGTGAATACCTGGCGAAAATGGGCTTGCCGGAGGTCGACTTCAACTCCTACGCGACTCACCGTGGCGACCACCTGACCGCGCAGCGCGCTACTTTCGCCAACCCGAAACTGTTCAACGAAATGGTGCAGGAAAACGGCAAGGTCAAGCAGGGTTCCCTGGCGCGTATCGAGCCGGAAGGCAAGGTCACGCGGATGTGGGAAGCCATCGAGACCTACATGGAGCGCAAGCAGCCGTTGATCATCATCGCCGGCGCCGACTATGGCCAGGGTTCGTCCCGCGACTGGGCGGCCAAGGGCGTGCGCCTGGCCGGTGTGGAGGCGATTGCCGCCGAAGGCTTCGAGCGCATCCACCGCACCAACCTGGTGGGCATGGGCGTGTTGCCCCTGGAGTTCCTGCCGGGCACCGACCGCCACACCCTGCAGATCGACGGCAGTGAAACCTATGACGTGGTCGGCGAACGCACCCCGCGGGCGCAACTGACCCTTGTGATCAACCGCAAGAATGGCGAACGTGTCGAAGTGCCGGTGACCTGCCGCCTGGACACCGCCGAAGAAGTGTCGATCTACGAGGCGGGCGGCGTGTTGCAACGCTTCGCCCAGGACTTCCTGGAATCGGCGGCGACCGCCTGAAGAGGATTACCATGGCACACGTAGCGCAAATCAAGATCCCCGCCACCTACATGCGTGGCGGCACCAGCAAGGGCGTGTTCTTCAGCCTCAAGGACCTGCCCGCAGCTGCGCAGGTCCCGGGGGCGGCGCGCGATGCCTTGCTGCTGCGAGTGATCGGCAGCCCCGACCCCTACGACAAACAGATTGACGGTATGGGTGGGGCTACCTCGAGCACCAGCAAAAGCGTGATCCTCGCCAAAAGTACCCGCGCCGATCACGACGTGGACTACCTGTTCGGCCAGGTTTCCATCGACAAACCGTTTGTAGATTGGAGCGGCAATTGCGGCAACCTTTCGGCGGCGGTGGGCTCTTTCGCCATCAGCGCGGGCCTGGTCGATCCGGCCCGCGTGCCCCACAACGGTATAGCCGTTGTGCGGGTGTGGCAGGCCAATATCGGCAAGACCATCATCGCCCACGTGCCCATTACCGACGGTGCGGTGCAGGAAACCGGTGACTTCGAACTCGATGGCGTGACTTTCCCGGCCGCCGAGGTCCAGTTGGAATTCATGGACCCGGCGGCAGAAGAAGAGGGCGGCGGCGGCTCGATGTTCCCCACGGGCAATCTGGTCGACGACCTGGAAGTGCCCGGAGTGGGCACCTTCAAGGCCACATTGATCAACGCTGGCATTCCGACGATTTTCATCAATGCCCAAGACCTCGGCTACACCGGCACCGAGCTGCAAGGCGCGATCAACAGCGACCCCAAGGCCCTGGCGATGTTCGAGACCCTACGCGCCTACGGGGCGCTGCGCATGGGGCTGATCAAGCATGTGGACGAAGCCGCCCAGCGCCAGCACACGCCCAAAGTGGCGTTCGTGGCCAAGCCAGCCGATTACGTGGCGTCCAGCGGCAAGGCGATCAAGGCCGGCGATGTGGATCTGCTGGTGCGCGCCCTGTCCATGGGCAAGCTGCACCACGCGATGATGGGCACCGCGGCGGTGGCGATTGGCACGGCGGCGGCGATTTCCGGCACCTTGGTCAATTTGGCGGCCGGCGGTATTGAGCGAAATGCCGTGCGCTTCGGGCATCCGTCCGGGACGTTGCGCGTTGGCGCCGAGGCCACCCAAGTGAACGGCGAATGGGTGGTGAAAAAAGCCATCATGAGCCGCAGTGCGCGGGTGCTGATGGAAGGCTTCGTACGCGTTCCGGGTGACGCTTTTTAGCTTTATGTGGGAGGGGGCTTGCTCCCGATAGCAGGGTGTCAGTCGCCCCATTCATTAACTGACCCACCGTCATTGGGAGCAAGCCCCCTCCCACAGGGATACAAGCAGGCAATCAGACCTGCGCAACGATTAACCCTGACCCTGAGGATGGAACAACCCAACTTTTAGGAGAACTGCCATGAGCGCCAACGTCGACCAGAACAACCGCCCCGACTACGACCAGGTTTTGCAGGACATCGCCGACTATGTCCTCAACTACCGCATCGACTCCCGGGACGCATTGGACACTGCCCGCAATTGCCTGATGGACACTCTCGGTTGTGGCCTGCTGGCCCTGCGCTTCCCCGAGTGCACCAAGCACCTGGGGCCGACAGTGGAGGGGACGGTGGTGCCATTCGGTGCACGGGTGCCGGGTACGTCGTTTCGCCTCGACCCGGTCAAGGCTGCCTGGGATATTGGCTGCATCGTGCGGTGGCTCGATTACAACGACACCTGGCTCGCCGCTGAATGGGGCCATCCTTCGGACAACCTTGGCGGCATCCTCGCCGTGGCCGATCACCTGTCGCAAAAGCGCATGGCCAATGGCGACGCGCCGCTGACGGTGCGTGCGGTGCTGGAAGCGATGATCATGGCCCACGAAATCCAGGGTGTAATTGCCCTGGAAAATTCTTTCAACCGCGTCGGTCTCGACCATGTGCTACTGGTGAAGGTTGCCTCCACAGCCGTCACCGCCAAGCTGATGGGCGCTAACCGTGAACAGCTGCTATCTGCTCTGTCCCACGCCTTTGTCGATGGGCAGGCGTTGCGCACCTATCGGCATGCGCCGAATGCCGGCTCGCGCAAATCCTGGGCCGCGGGGGACGCATCGAGCCGCGGCGTGCGCCTGGCGGATATCGCCCTGCGTGGCGAAATGGGCATCCCCGGTGTGCTGAGTGCGCCGCAGTGGGGCTTTTATGATGTGTTGTTCAGCCACACCAACAAGGACCTGGCGCTCAAGCCTGAGGACAGGCGCACCTTCAGCCTGTCCCAGCCCTACGGCACCTACGTGATGGAAAACGTGCTGTTCAAGATCAGCTTCCCTGCCGAGTTTCACGCGCAAACCGCCTGTGAAGCGGCGGTAACCCTGCACCCGCAGGTCAAGCCGCGCCTGCACGAGATCGAGCGCATCGTGATCACCACCCATGAGTCGGCGATTCGTATCATTTCCAAGGTCGGCCAACTGGCCAACGCCGCCGACCGTGACCATTGCCTGCAATACATGACCGCCGTGCCATTGGCGTTCGGCAACCTGGTGGCCGAGCACTACGAAGATGACTTCCACGCGGCCCACCCGATCATTGATGAGTTGCGCGGCAAGATGGTCATTGTCGAAGACCCTCGCTACAGCCGCGAGTACCTGGAAGCCGACAAGCGCTCCATCGCCAATGCTATCCAAGTGTTCTTTACCGATGGCACTTGCACCGAGCAAGTGGCGGTGGAGTACCCGATTGGCCATCGTCGCCGTCGAGTGGACGGTATCCCGTTGCTGGAAGACAAGTTCAAAGCCAACCTGGCCACGCGGTTCACTGCCCAGCGCAGTGCTGAGATTTTTGCGTTGTGCAAGGATCAGGCACGGCTTGAGGCCACGGCTGTGAACCGTTTCATGGATCTGTTGGTGATCTAAAAAACAACGCGGCCAATGTGGGAGGGGGCTTGCTTCCGATAGCTGGGTGTCAGTCAACAGATTCATTGACTGGTCCACCCCTATCGGGAGCAAGCCCCCTCCCACATTTGTCCATCATTGGGGCAACTATCGGGTCAGGCGCAAGCTTGTTCAAACCGCAGTATCACCCTGCGATTGTGCTTGCTCTTCTTTTCAATTTTCTCGCAGAACACCCGGCCGATTTCCTCGGTGTTGAGCACATGGGTGCCGCCGCATGGCTGGATATCGATGCCGGGAATTTCAATCACCCGTACCGAACCCGAGACCACCGGTGGCGCCACGGCTTGGGTACGGGTGATCTGCAACAGCGTCGCGTACTCGGTGGCGGGCATCGACAGGGTCTTCACTGCGTGGGCCTGCTCGATCAGGGCGTTGAGGTCGCGGGTGAGGCTGTCTTTGTCCAGGGTCATTTCCGGCAGGTCGAAATCCAGGCGGCCTTTATCCGAGCTGATGCTGCAACCGGTCACCGGCGCGTCGATGAGCGAGCACAGCAAGTGCAGGCAGGTGTGCATCTTCATGTGCTGGTAGCGCCGCTCCCAATCCAGCCCCGCGTGGACCTGGACGCCGGCGGTCAATTGCTCGGGGCAATGCTCCACCTGGTGCCAGATGATCGAACGCAACACCGGGTCGCGCACGGTACCCGTCACCTCGACCCGTGTGCCATCGGCCAGGGTGAGATGGCCGGTATCGCCCGGTTGCCCGCCACCGGTGGGGTAGAACAGCGTGTGCTCCAGGGCGATGCCATGTTCGCTGACGGCAATCACCCGGGCGCTGAAAGCGTTCTGGTAGGGCGCGCTGTCGAACAGCGCCAGGGTTTCCATGGTGTACACGGACATTTTCAACCTCCGACGATCAGTGGGCTGGCTTGCAGCAGGTGGCGCACCATTGCGCTCAAGCCAGGAGGAGAGAGCAGGGTGATTTCAAATTCTGGTCCGCAGACTTTCAAGTTCAGCGGCAGGCGCGGCAGTTGGTCACCGATGTCGAGGCGATGCAGGCGGAATTGCAGGTGATGCCGCTCTTTTACCGTGGGCTCGAGCATCAACCCTTGCAGTGGATGAAAGTCAGCATCCAGCACGGTGACCTTGTGGCCGGCACTGACCTCGCCGACGACATGCAAGCGCTCATCCAGAGCAAAGGCGCCGAGGTAGTTGCTGTGGTCCGATTCATCGTTTTTTTGCAGTTGGATCTGGTTGACCACCTTGACCTTGGTGCCTGCCGGCACGTCCTGGGTGATCACGCAGGAGGGGCTGATAAACACGTTATCGCCAATCGACACATAACCCAGCACCCGGGCACCGGCGCCCACCTCGACATTGTTGCCCAGGCGCGGGTGGCGCTTGCCGTCCGGGTTGTTGGCGATGCCGCGTGCGCCCAGGGTCACGCCGCAGAGGATGTAGCAATCGTTGCCAATTACACAGGTCTCGCCGATAACGGTGCCGAAGCCGTGGTCCAGCACAAAGCGTCGGCCAATGCGTGCCGCCGGGTGAATCTCGGCGCCGGAGAAGATCTTGCCCTGGTTGCTGAGCTTGAGGGCCATGCGCGAAAACATCGCGTGGCCAGGGTCGGGGAAATGCCACACCAGATGCGCAAGGCGATAGAACAGCACTGCCTTGAACGAGGCATAGGACTCCAGGATCAACTCCCCGCGCCCACGCGATGCGGGGTCACGATAGGCGTAGGCGATCAGGTCTTCGGCCACCGCCTGGGCCGCGTTCTGGATCAGCGGCGCAAGGTGCGGTTCCAGCTGCTTCATCTGTCCGGGCGTCAGGGTCGTGATGAGATGGGTCAGCAGCTCATCGTGCAGCTGTTGCATGTCGATAAAGCCCCCCATGGAGGCACCCCCGCATTCTGGATGGTTGGAAAACCCGTTACTCGAAACTGGGCAGGTAGCTGTCGGCATTGTCGTAGACCATGGTCAACACCACCGTTTCAGGCGGTAATTCGGGGGCGAGTTGGGCGATGGCAACCATGTTGGCGGCCGAGGACAACCCCAGGCTGATGGCGTCGGTACGCATGATGCGTTTGATCATGTCCAGGCATGCCGCGTGCGACACCTTGAGCATGCCGTCGATCACATCCAGATTGAGAATGCTCGGAATCAGGCCAATCGACAGGCCCTGGATCGCGTGCGCGGCGTGCTGGTCTTTCAACAGATCGCATTCTTCCGGCTCCACCCCCATGATGCGCAGCGCCGGCCAGGCCGCCTTGAGGGTTTCGCCGATGCCGGTGATATGACCGCCGGTACCGATACCGCTGACGAAGTAGTCCACGCGCCGCTCACCGAAGGCGCGGATGATTTCCGGTGCGGTGGTGTCGCGGTGGGTCTGAGGGTTGGCGCCGTTGCGCTGCTGGTTGAGCATCACGTAGTTGGGGTTCTCCAACTGCAGTTCCATGCACTTTTCGCCGTGGGAATTGTTACCCAGGCGGCTGTCCGACAGCACCACCCTGGCGCCATACAGGCGCAGCAGTTTCTGCTTTTCGGGGCTGTAGTTGTCAGGGATCACCAGCACTACTTTGTAGCCGAGCACGTTGCCGGCCATCACCAGGCCGATGCCGGTGTTGCCCCCACTTGGCTCGATAATGGTTTGCCCGGAATCACGGATCAGCACGCCCCGGCGCTCGGCATCGAGGATCATGCCCAGGGCGATGCGCGCCTTGTGGCTGCCGCCGGGGTTGAGGGACTCCAGCTTGGCGTAGACCTCGATGCCAAGGTCTTCGGAAAACTGGGCCAGTCGCACGATCGGCGTCTGGCCGATGACGTCGAGAATCGAGTTATGCAACATCAGTAAGCCCCCACGATCAGTACAAAGGCATGTCGGGTTCGACGTCGCGAACCCAGTGCTTCATACCGCCCTGCAGGACTTTGGTATTGGCAAAGCCGGCCGCCAGCAAAGTGCTGGCGGCTTGCTCGGCACGGGTGCCCGCGTAGCAGATCAGGTAATGGGTGTTGTCGCGGCTCAGGTTGGCCAATTGCCCATCCAGCTCGGCCAGCGGGATATGCACCACGCCCGGTAGTTTGCACACTTCCAGTTCGCTGGCGTCGCGCACATCCAGCAGTACATCGGCGCCGCTGGGGTGTTCGAGCACTTGCTTGAGGCCTTGAGGCTTGATGTAGCGCTCTGCCGCCAGGGACGGTTGGCTTGGTACGGCATCTGCGCAGGTAGCGGGCGTAACGGTTTCGCTGTGACGCAGCTCCGAGCAGCAAGGGCAGTCGGCGCGGCGCTTGAAGCGGATCTCGGTGAATTTCATCGCCAGTGCGTCGAAGCGCATCAGGCGCCCGGACAAGGGCTCACCGATGCCGATCAGCAACTTGATCGCCTCGGTAGCCTGGATCATTCCCACCACGCCCGGCAGCACGCCGATCACGCCGCCGGCGCTGCAATTGGGTGCCAGTTCGGCAGGGGGAGCCTTGGGAAACAGGCAGCGATAGCACGGCCCGCCTTTATAGTTGAGTACGCTGATCTGCCCATCGAAGCGGTAGATGGCACCGTACACCAAGGGTTTGCCCAGCTGGACGCAGGCATCGTTAACCAGGTAGCGGGTGTCGAAATTGTCGGTGCCGTCGATCACCAGGTCATAGGCGCCCACCAGCTCCAGGGCATTGTCGGCGTCGAGCGCCGTGTCGTGAGTGTTGATCTGGATATGGCGGTTGAGGTCCTGCAGGCGTTGCTTGGCGGATTCGACCTTGGGCATCCCCAGGGTGCTGTTGCCGTGGACAACCTGGCGTTGCAGGTTGCTGCTTTCCACCACATCAAAGTCCACCAGCCCCAGGGTGCCGATACCGGCCGCCGCCAGGTACAGGCTGATCGGCGAGCCCAGGCCGCCGGTGCCGATGATCAGCACCTTGGCTTTCTTCAGGTTCAACTGGCCCTCGCGACCGACGCCGGGCAGGGTGATATGGCGCACGTAGCGCTGCACTTCTTCATTGCTCAGGGTATCGACGTCCATGCCACCGGAGGTGGCAAGCAACACTTCGATCCGGGCTTTTTCCGGCAGGTGATCATCGGCGTTGATCAACTCTTCCTCGGCGGTGAACAGGAAGTGTTCCTTGAGCTGGTTGTTCTTTTCATGAAACAGGTGCTGGCGCAACTGCGGGTAACTGCTGCAGAGGTTTTCAATGACTTCGCGCAATGTCGATCCAGTGCCCTCAAGGGTTGATTCCGGCAGCTTGGCCACTCGGACCAGGATGTCGGGGAAAGAGACAGCGTTCATGGACAACTCCGTGTGCAGGTCGTTGAAGGGTTGAAGGGCGAAATGCCTGCCATCCCAGGCAAACAGCTTCGAGCCCAGGGCCTGGCCCTGGCGAACATCCACCACCAGATAGCTGACGGGGTAGATCGGCTCCCCCAGGAACAGCGCCTTGTCCTGGTCTTCGTCACTGAAATAAGCGCCGACATCCGGGTGCGAGTGGTAGATCACGACTACCGGGTTGTCGCTGCGACCCGCCTTGTTCATCAACAAGGTGTCGGCCACCGAAAAGGTGTAGCCGTTGGCCGCGCTGCGCGGGTACATCTCGGGGTTCTTGCGGTGCAACTCGTTCTGGATATTGCTGCCCAGGTACACGCTGCCGTCGGCGAAGACAAAACCGCAACATTCCTCGGGGTAGCTGCGGCTGGCGTGGGCGTAGATTTGTTCCAGGGCGGTGGGGCGGAGGACTTCCATGTTTCTCTCGCGTTGGTTGGGGGTCAATTTTTCTTGGCCAGGAGTTTTTCGATGGGCAACTTGGTAATCGCAAAGCCGGCCAGCAGGATCGCCGAGTACAGCATCAGGTCGCGGGAAATTTCCACGCCTTCGTACCAGGCACCGATGATGACCGCGAACACCGGGAAGATGATGAATACGAACGACAGGATGATCGGGCTCAGGCGCTTGAGCAGCATGAAATACACGATGAACCCGCCTACCGATGCCACCAGTCCCAGGTAGAACAACGCACTCCAGGAACGCAGGGTGATGGCGTTGAAGACCGGTGTTTCAAACCACAGGCCTGCCACGAACAGCATCAGCCCGGCAATGCCGATGGGCAGGGTGTTGTAGGTAATCACGCTGATGGCGCTGCCTTTTTGCTTGGTGATGACATAGCACAAGGCATGCATGATCGCCGCGCTCAGGATGGCCAGTACACCGAAGAACTCGGCGTGGTCCAGGTGCAGGCCCTGGCTCCTGATGATCATGTAGAGGCTGGCGAATCCGATGCCGATGCCGACCACCTGGGAGAAGTAGATGCGCTCACGCAGGAACAGCGCGGAAAAGATCAGGATGAACACCGGCATGCAGCTGAACAGCAGGGCGGTGAGCCCGGACGACACATGCATCTCGCCATAGTTGAGCAGGTAATAAGGAATGCTGAAGTAGGACAGGGTCACGAATACGAAGAACCAGCGACTTTCCCGGGGGAACAGGATCGGCTCGCGCCGCACCAGGGCAAAACACAGGAACAACGGGAAGGCAATCAGGAAGCGCAGGCCGGCGGACGTCAGCGGCGGCACGCTCTCCACGGCAATCTTGATGCCCAGCCAGGTGGTGCCCCAGCTCAGGCATACGATGAGGAACATCACGCTGGTCACCAGCCCGGCCAACCACTGTTTTTGCGTTTTTGTTTTTGCAGTGTTTTCGAGAACGGCGGACATTGGCATCGTTTATTGCTTCCCTGAGCCGAAATTGAACTCTATATTGAACTTGTAATGAGGTATGTTTATCGGCGATTGAACCCGTAAAAGCACACTATTAGGGCAAAAGATGACTGTCAAAACAAATATTGACATGGTGTCAATTATGCGTGAGGGGTTGTCCAGCGGACAGGGCGTGAAGTACAAGCGCTTGTCCGATGTCATGGAGCGGGGCATCCTCGAAGGCTTGATTGAACCGGGACGAAAACTGCCTCCCCATCGGGTGCTTTCCGACAATCTGGGGGTGACCATCGGCACCATCAGCCGCGCCTATGGTGAGCTTGAGCGCCTGGGGTTGGTGGTTGCGCGAGTAGGTGATGGAACCTTCGTGCGCAAGCGTGGGATGGAGCGCCAGCGCGATGAGGGCTTTCGCAATTTCAGCGAGGAGCCGCGCCAATACTTCGACATGAGCCGCAACATGCATATTCCTGGGCAGGAGACGGCGTTTCTCGCCCAGAGCTTCCAAACCCTGTCGACCAACGCCAAGTTTCTTCAGGACATCAGTGCCTACACCCCCGACGCCGGCCTGCCGCGTTACCGTGAAGCCGGTGCACAATGGCTGGTGCAGCGCGATTTCCATCCGATCCCCGAGCAGGTGATCTGCGTCAACGGCGGTCAGCATGGCTTGTTGTGCGCGATGATGGCGTTGCTGCGCGCCGGCGATACGGTGGTCACCGAGCAACTGACGTATCCCGGGCTGATTACCGCTGCGCGCATGCTCGGCATACGGCTGATTGGCCTGGACATGGATGAGGAGGGCGTGCTGCCCACGGCGCTGGACGAGGTCTGTCGTAATCACCGGATTTCGGCGTTGTACTGCACGCCGACTATTCAGAACCCGACGACGGCGGTGTTATCGGTTGCGCGCCGCGAAGCCCTGGCCAAGGTATGCCGCGAACACAACCTGCTGATTCTTGAGGACGAAGCCCACGGCGTGCTGGTGGAAGATCGTCCGCCGCCACTCAGCTATTTCGCGCCCGAGCGTACGATTTTGATCAGTAGCCTGAGCAAGGCGGTGTCGGCAGGCTTGCGGGTTGGCTACGTGCACGCGCCACCGGCACTGGTCAGCCGCATCTCGGCGGCACTGCGCTCGACCTGCTGGATGGCCACGCCAGTGACCCTGGAGCTGGCCACCCAGTGGATTGAAAACGGCACGGCGGAGTATCTGCTGCGCCAACAAATCAACGAAATCAGCCGTCGCAAGACCTTGGTCGAGGATTTATTGACCGGGCTGGCGTATCGCACCCACCTCAACAGCCCGCATTTCTGGATAGAAGTGCCGGAGCCATGGCGTGCATCGGAAATCGAGGCAGAGCTCAAGCAGAACAATTACCTGATTGCCACCGCCGAGGCGTTTGCCGTGGGCCAGACGGCGGTGCCGCAGTTTATTCGGGCGAGTATCTGCAATACGTCGGGCGATGATCAGTTATTGCGCGAGGGGTTTGATGCGCTGGCGACGGCGTTGGGGCAGGGGGGCGGGCGGTTTCATCTGTAAATCCGCGTTACCGTTCATCGCAGGCAAGCCAGCTCCCACAGGAGAACGCATTCCAACTGTGGGAGCAGGCTTGCCTGCGATAGCGTCAGATCAGGCGACAGAGATTACTTGAAGCGCCGCTCCACCCCCTTCTCCACCAAAATCTTCGCTGAAATCTCTTCCACCGAAAAATGCGTGGAATTGATGTGCGCAATATTCTCGCGACGGAACAGATTTTCTACTTCGCGCACTTCAAACTCACACTGGGCATAGCTGGAATAGCGGCTGTTGGGCTTGCGCTCGTTGCGGATGGCCGTCAGCCGGTCAGGGTCAATCGTGAGGCCGAACAGTTTGTGCGAATGGGCGCGCAGGGCGGCGGGCAACGTCAGGTGCTCCATGTCATCTTCGGTCAGCGGATAGTTGGCCGCACGGATGCCGAATTGCATGGCCATGTACAGGCAGGTCGGGGTCTTGCCGCAGCGCGACACGCCCACCAGGATCAGGTCGGCCTTGTCGTAGTAGTGGGTGCGGGCGCCATCGTCGTTGTCGAGGGCGAAGTTCACCGCCTCGATACGCTCCATATAGTTGGAGTTATGCCCGATGGAGTGGGACTTTCCGACGGAGTACGATGAATGCTCACTCAACTCCTGTTCCAGCGGCGCCAGGAAGGTCGAGAAAATGTCGATCATGAAACCATTCGACGTTGCGAGAATCTCACGAATGTCTTGATTGACGATGGTGTCGAAAATGATCGGACGAAATCCGTCTTTTTCAGCCGCCAGATTGATTTGTTGTACCATGGCCCGCGCTTTATCCACGCTGTCTATATAAGGCCGTGTGAATTTGGCGAAGGTAATGTTTTCGAACTGCGCGAGCAGGCTCTGGCCCAATGTTTCGGCTGTGATGCCGGTGCCGTCGGAGATAAAGAAAGCAGATCGTTTCATTTGAGCCCTGGGCCTTAAGCTGATGGCGAATCTTGGATATGATAGGCGCGATTTTGCCGTCCCGCAGTGGGCCGCATTCTCACTTATTTTCCAGGTCCAGGCCACAAGCGCTGGCGTTAGCTCCTACTGAGCAGCCGGCGTCCTGAGCTTTTCCAACACAGAAAGTGGAGAGATCACCTTGGTAGAGTACGTAGTTTCCCTCGATAAGCTCGGCGTCCATGATGTAGAGCACGTAGGGGGCAAGAACGCATCCCTCGGCGAGATGATCAGTAATCTTGCAGGCGCTGGTGTCTCGGTGCCCGGTGGTTTCGCCACCACGGCCCAGGCTTACCGCGACTTCCTCGAGCTGAGCGGCCTTAACGCCCAGATCCACGCCGCACTGGACGCCCTGGATGTCGACGACGTCAACGCCCTGGCCAAGACCGGCGCCCAGATCCGCCAATGGATCATGGAAGCCGAGTTCCCCGAGAAGCTCAACGAAGAAATCCGTACCGCCTTCGCGACCCTGTCCGCCGGTAACCCGGACATGGCCGTGGCCGTGCGCTCTTCAGCGACCGCCGAAGATTTGCCGGACGCCTCCTTCGCCGGCCAGCAAGAGACCTTCCTGAACATCCGCGGCGTGGAAAATGTGATCCGCGCAGCCAAGGAAGTCTTCGCCTCGCTGTTCAACGATCGGGCGATCTCCTACCGCGTCCACCAGGGTTTCGACCACAAGCTGGTGGCCCTGTCTGCCGGCGTGCAGCGCATGGTGCGTTCGGAAACCGGCACGGCCGGCGTGATGTTCACCCTGGACACCGAATCGGGCTTCCGTGACGTGGTATTTATCACGGGTGCCTACGGCCTGGGCGAAACCGTCGTGCAAGGCGCGGTCAACCCCGACGAATTCTACGTGCACAAGCACACCCTTGAGGCCGGCCGCCCGGCCATCCTGCGCCGTAACCTGGGCAGCAAGGCGATCAAGATGATCTACGGCGACGAGGCCAAGGCCGGTCGCTCGGTGAAAACCGTTGACGTCGACAAGGCCGAGCGCGCACGTTTCTGCCTGACCGACGCTGAAGTCAGCGAGCTGGCCAAACAAGCGATGATCATCGAGAAGCACTACAAGTGCCCGATGGACATCGAGTGGGCCAAGGACGGTGACGACGGCAAGCTGTATATCGTGCAGGCCCGTCCCGAGACCGTGAAGAGCCGCACTTCGGCCAATGTCATGGAACGCTACCTGTTGAAGGAAACCGGCACCGTACTGGTGGAAGGCCGTGCCATCGGCCAGCGCATCGGCGCCGGCAAGGTGCGGATCATCAAGGACGTGTCCGAGATGGACAAGGTCCAGCCCGGCGACGTGCTGGTCTCCGACATGACCGACCCGGACTGGGAACCGGTGATGAAACGTGCCAGCGCCATTGTCACCAACCGTGGCGGGCGCACCTGCCACGCGGCGATCATCGCCCGTGAGCTGGGGATTCCTGCGGTAGTCGGTTGCGGCAACGCCACCCAACTGCTCAAGGACGGCCAGGGTGTGACCGTGTCCTGCGCCGAAGGCGACACTGGCTTCATCTTCGAAGGTGAGCTGGGCTTCGATATCAAGCAAAACTCCATCGACGCCATGCCTGACCTGCCGTTCAAGATCATGATGAACGTCGGCAACCCGGATCGCGCCTTCGACTTCGCGCAGTTGCCGAACGCCGGTGTGGGCCTGGCCCGCCTGGAGTTCATCATCAACCGCATGATCGGCGTGCACCCCAAGGCCCTGTTGAACTACGACGGCCTGCCTCTGGACATCAAGGAAAGCGTCGACAAGCGCATTGCCGGCTACAACGACCCGGTAGGCTTCTACGTCGAGAAGCTGGTGGAAGGCATCAGTACCCTGGCGGCGGCGTTCTACCCGAAAAAGGTCATCGTGCGTCTGTCGGACTTCAAGTCCAACGAATACGCCAACCTGATCGGCGGCAAGCTCTACGAGCCGGAAGAAGAAAACCCGATGCTGGGCTTCCGCGGTGCTTCACGCTACATCAGCGAAGCTTTCCGTGACTGCTTCGAGCTCGAGTGCCGTGCACTCAAGCGCGTGCGCAACGAGATGGGCCTGACCAACGTCGAGATCATGGTGCCATTTGTGCGCACCTTGGGCGAAGCGAGCCAGGTGGTCGACCTGCTCGCCGAAAACGGCCTGACCCGTGGCGAGAACGGCCTGCGCGTAATTATGATGTGCGAGTTGCCGTCCAACGCCATCCTCGCCGAAGAGTTCCTGGAGTTCTTCGACGGGTTCTCCATCGGCTCCAACGACCTGACCCAGCTGACCCTGGGCCTGGACCGAGACTCGGGGATCATCGCTCACCTGTTCGACGAGCGTAACCCTGCGGTCAAGAAACTACTGGCCAATGCCATCCAGGCCTGTAACAAGGCCGGCAAGTACATCGGGATCTGCGGTCAAGGCCCTTCGGACCACCCTGACCTGGCCAAATGGCTGATGGAGCAGGGCATCGAGAGCGTTTCGCTGAACCCCGATTCCGTGCTGGAAACCTGGTTCTTCCTGGCGGAAGGCCAAGCCTCAGTTTAAGGCCGCGATGTCAAAAGTGCCGGTCACTCGTAGAGGGTGGCCGGCATTCTTATCTGTACAGGGCGGAACTCCTTGCGGACGCCGCCCTTTTTTGTGCAAGAGCATTATGCAAAGCAGCAGCAAACTATTTCCTGTCGCCTTGATCAGCGCTGAGCGTCGTGGCGACCTGAGTGAAGATGTGTACCGGATCAAGCCCGGCAATAGTCCCGACGGCACCGTCGAGCTGGCCGTTACCCGTTTGGGCCTGGCCAATGTCCCTGAAAACCGGGGCACGCCGATTATTTTGTTGCACGGCAGTTTTTCCAATCGACGCTTCTGGTACTCACCCAAAGGTGTCGGCCTGGGTGCTTACCTGGCGCGCCGGGGCTTTGATGTGTGGATTGCGGAAATGCGCGGGCATGGTTTGTCCAGGCGCAACCAGGACTACGCCAGAAACCGTGTTGCTGATTACGCGCGCTACGATTTGCCGGCCATCGGTGCATTTGTGCGTGAGCAAAGCGGGCAAATCCCTCGTTGGATCGGGCATTCCCTCGGTGCCACGACCTTGGCTGCGGCCCTTGGCGGTCAACACCTGGGGGCGTCAATGGTCGCGTCGGTGGCCTTGTTCGGCTGCCAGGTCAGTCGCACCCATTGGCCGTTGAAAATTCCACCGGTGGAGTGGGGCGGTCGTTTTATCCTCAAGCGCCTTGCCCGGGTGTCCGGCCCGCGATTCAAGCGCGGCCCGGAGGACGAGCCGGCCGGTGTGATAATCGAAGCGATGCGCTGGAACGGCCTGTTTGGCCGTTTTGGCGATGCGGAGCGTGATTGGTGGAAGGGCCTGGCAGAGGTCAACGTGCCATTGCTGGCGGTCAGTGCGGCCGGTGATCGTCAAGACCCTGACTGGGCGTGCCGCCAGCTCTTCGAACAAGTCGGCAGCGAGCATCGCCAGTACCTGTGCCTGGGGCGCAAGCAAGGCTTCAGTGAGGATTTCGGGCATGTGCAGATGCTGGTCAGCAAGGCCGCGCAGGCCGAAGTATGGCCATTGGTGGAGCGTTGGTTGCGAGACCCGCTGACACCTTTATTCGGTACGCAGCCCGACATGGCCGCGGCGGTTTGACGAAACGCTCTACCAAGGGCGTTTCACTCTTGAGTGGTTGCGGCTAAGATATGACGCGCCAGGCACTTCTGGTCATATTCAGTCGCGCAACGTGTATTGCGTTGCACCGAGGTGGATCTGATCATGGCCGCCGCTGACCGACACGCACTTAAAGAATGCCTGTCGCGGCGCGTTTTCCTGATGTACAGCGTGGATGTTTGACCTCTTCTTTGACGACAGGAGTTTCTCGATGAACCATTACGTGACCCCCGACCTGTGTGACGCCTACCCGGAGCTGGTGCAGGTAGTGGAACCGATGTTCAGCAACTTCGGTGGCCGAGACTCCTTTGGTGGCGAGATAGTCACCATCAAATGCTTCGAAGATAACTCCCTGGTCAAGGAACAGGCGGACCAGCCTGGCGCCGGCAAAGTCATGGTGGTCGATGGCGGCGGTTCTCTGCGTCGTGCGTTGCTGGGCGACCTGATCGCCGAGAAAGCCGCGAAAAACGGTTGGGAAGGGCTGGTGATCTACGGTTGCATCCGTGATGTCGACGTTATCGCCCAGACCGACCTGGGCGTGCAGGCGCTGGCCTCGCACCCGATGAAAACCGACAAGCGTGGTCTGGGTGACCTGAACGTGGTGGTGACGTTCGCAGGCGTGACGTTCCGCCCGGGCGAGTACATCTATGCCGATAACAACGGCGTGATCGTATCGCCCAGCCCGCTGAAAATGCCTGAATAAACCGCAGTAGCCGATAGGGGTGAGGATGTTCGAGGAAGAGAACGCGCAATGGGGGCTGGTACATGCCCTGGTGCTGGACGGTAAAGGCGGTGCGCGTTCGATTGCCCGGACTGAGCTCGACGATTTGCAAGTGCAGCCCCATGAAAGCCTGTGGCTGCATTGGGATCGCAGCCATCCCCAGACCCAGACCTGGCTACGCAAATCCAGCGGCCTGAGCGAGTTTGCCTGTGACTTGCTGCTGGAAGAGAACACTCGCCCACGGCTGTTGCCGCTGCCGGACGCCGAATTGCTGTTGTTTCTGCGCGGGATCAACCTCAACCCAGGCGCCGAGCCCGAGGACATGGTTTCGGTACGTATCTTCGCCGCCGCCAACCGTGTGATTT
The DNA here is from genome assembly GCF_900105675.1 of Pseudomonas synxantha. Classification (NCBI taxonomy): domain Bacteria; kingdom Pseudomonadati; phylum Pseudomonadota; class Gammaproteobacteria; order Pseudomonadales; family Pseudomonadaceae; genus Pseudomonas; species Pseudomonas synxantha. The sequence continues at coordinate 664,887 of NZ_LT629786.1, forward strand.
CCCTGCGTTTGCGCCCGCTGCGTGCGACCGATGAGCTGCTGGTGCAATTGGCGGAGGGTAAGGGCCCACGGACTGCGTCTGAACTCATCCTTTATATGGCCCAGTACCTGACCAATAAAGTGCAGGATCTGGTCACGTCCTTGTCTGAAATCGTCGATGCCGAGGAAGAAAAACTCGATGCCGACGAACGGTATACCCCGGAGCACGGCAGTGTCTTGCAGATCCGTCGGCGAGCAGCAGGGCTCAAGCGTTTCCTGGCGCCGCAACGGGATATTTTTGCTCAACTGACGCGAATCAAACTGGCGTGGTTTTGTGACGACGATGCCGACTATTGGAATGAACTGCACAACAGCCTGACCCGTTACCTGGAAGAGCTGGAATTGGCGCGAGAGCGCGTGGGGCTTGTGCTTGAGGCCGAAGATAGGCGCTTGAGCGTGCGCATGAACCGCACCATGTATCGCTTTGGGATCATTACCGGGATCTTCTTGCCGATGAGTTTTCTCACCGGGTTGCTCGGTATAAATGTGGGGGGCATTCCGTTCTCTGCCAGCCCTTATGGATTCATGATTGCCTGCCTGTTGATGGTCTCTGTGGCACTGGGGCAGTGGTGGTTATTTCGACGATTGCGCTGGGTTTGACCTGAATATGAGCTGAACGTAAGAAGGGGCCGATGTGACCCCATGAAATTTACCCTCGTCTTTTAAAACACTTGCGAGAGGTCTCTTATGCACGATCCGTTCGAACAGTCTTTGCGTGACATGCTCAATGCCTCGCCATCCAACCGTGATGACGATGCTTGCCTGGGTCGCGTACTGAAAACCGCCAACCGTCAGGTCGGGGCGGGAGATCTGTTCGGTCTGCTCGGGCGCTGGCTGCCGGCATTGATGATGGCCCTGAACAACGGTTCGGCCCATGTCTCACCGGTTTCCCGTCGTAAACCTCTTGCTCGCACTGCTGATAAGGCTGATTGAATATGGAACTTGATCTCTGGACCCAGAGCCTGGTCACCGCGATGACCGCATTGTGGACCAAGGTTGCGAATTTCATTCCCAACCTTTTTGGTGCTCTGGTCCTGGTATTGCTGGGTTTTGTCGTGGCCAAGTTGCTCGATACCCTGCTGTCCAAGTTGCTGGCGAAACTGGGGCTGGATCGCCTTATGGCCGGCACCGGTCTTACCAAGTTGCTGGGCCGGGCAGGGTTGCAAGTGCCGATTTCGACCCTGATCGGCAAGATCGTCTACTGGTTCGTTCTACTTATTTTTCTGGTTTCTGCGGCTCAGTCCCTTGGACTGGAGCGAGTTTCAGCTACGCTCGACATGCTGGCGCTGTATTTGCCGAAAGTCTTCGGTGGCGCGCTGGTGCTGCTGGTGGGGGTTTTACTGGCGCAACTGGCCAACGGGCTGGTGCGCGGGGCCGCCGAAGGCGTGGGGTTGGACTATGCGGCAGGCCTGGGGCGAATCGCCCAGGGACTGGTGATCATCATCAGTATTTCCGTCGCGATCAGCCAGTTGGAGGTCAAGACTGACCTGCTCAACCACGTGATTGTGATTGTTTTGATTACCGTTGGTCTGGCCGTTGCGCTGGCCATGGGCTTGGGAAGCCGGGAAATTGCCGGCCAGATTCTTGCGGGAATCTATGTGCGTGAGCTGTATCAAGTTGGGCAACAGGTGCGTGTGGGCGAGGTCGAAGGGCAAATCGAGGAGATCGGCACAGTCAAGACAACCGTGCTGACCGATGACGGGGAGCTGGTGTCGCTGTCCAACAGGATTCTCCTTGAGCAGCAGGTCAGTAGCCGCTAATCCGGAAAACCCTGCTAATGTACGCCGCCGCGAACCCGGGTGACCGGGTTGCAACGGACATTGACCTGACTGTCGGCACGACTTGTTTTGAATAAAGCCCAAACGCTGTCCACGCGCTATGACCCACGTGAGCTCTCTGATGAGGAGTTGGTCGCGCGCTCGCACACGGAGCTGTTTCACGTAACACGTGCGTACGAAGAATTGATGCGCAGGTATCAACGCACTCTGTTCAACGTTTGTTCAAGGTATTTGGGGAACGATAGAGATGCGGATGATGTCTGTCAGGAAGTGATGCTCAAGGTGCTCTACGGCCTGAAGAACTTCGAGGGCAAATCGAAGTTCAAGACATGGCTGTACAGCATCACGTACAACGAGTGCATCACGCAGTATCGGAAGGAACGGCGAAAGCGTCGCTTGATGGACGCTTTGAGTCTGGACCCCCTCGAGGAGGCGTCTGAGGAAAAGGCGCCGGCACCCGAGGAGAAGGGCGGACTTGATCGCTGGCTGGTGCATGTGAACCCGATTGACCGAGAGATTCTGGTGCTTCGTTTTGTCGCAGAGCTGGAATTCCAGGAAATCGCTGACATCATGCATATGGGCTTGAGTGCTACAAAAATGCGTTACAAACGTGCTCTTGATAAATTACGTGAGAAATTTGCGGGCGAGACTGAAACTTAGTGCGTAGCAAATATCTCTTACGTGTAGGCAAGTTCTGTTAGACTTGTCGCCGAGTTGTCCCCCGGTTTGTGGGACTGCTTTACAATCACCAGATGGGGATTTAACGGATGAAACTGAAAAACACCTTGGGCTTGGCCATTGGTTCTCTTATTGCCGCTACTTCTTTCGGCGTTCTGGCACAAGGCCAAGGCGCAGTTGAAGGCGAGCTGTTCTACAAGAAGCAGTACAACGATAGTGTCAAGCACATCGAAGACGGCTTCAACCCAGGCGCTCGCATTGGTTACTTCCTGACCGACGATCTGTCGTTGAATCTGTCGTACGACAAGACCAACCACACCCGTTCGAACGACGGCACTGGCAACCAGAAGATCAAAGGTGACACTGGCAGCCTCGTTGCCCAGTACCACTTCGGTCAGGCTGGCGTTGATAGCCTGCGTCCATACGTTGAAGGCGGTTTCGGCCACCAGAGCCGTACCAACGTCAAGGCTGATGGCCACAGCGGTCGCGACCAGACCACTTTCGCTACCATCGGTACCGGCGTGAAGTACTACTTCACCAACAACCTGTACGCACGTGCTGGTGTTGAAGCTGACTACGGTCTGGACAACGGCAAGTGGGACTACTCCGCACTGGTTGGCCTGGGCGTGAACTTCGGCGGTAACGCTGGCGCAGCTGCTCCAGCTCCTACCCCAGCACCAGCTCCAGAGCCAACTCCAGAGCCAGAAGCTCCGGTTGCTCAGGTTGTTCGTGTTGAGCTGGACGTTAAGTTCGACTTCGACAAGTCGGTTGTTAAGCCTAACAGCTACGGCGACGTGAAAAACCTGGCCGACTTCATGGCTCAGTACCCAGACACCAACGTAGAAGTTGCTGGTCACACTGACTCCATCGGTCCAGACGCCTACAACCAGAAGCTGTCCCAGCGTCGTGCTGACGCTGTTAAGCAAGTCCTGGTTAAAGATGGCGTAGCTCCTAGCCGCATCACTTCCGTAGGTTACGGTGAGTCCCGCCCAGTTGCTGACAACGCAACTGAAGCTGGCCGCGCTGTTAACCGTCGCGTAGAAGCTGCTGTTGAAGCCACCGCTAAGTAATTAGCCTGGCTTTACAAAAAAACCCGGCTTAGGCCGGGTTTTTTTCGCCTGCGATTTGCCTCATGCGCTGGCCGCTGCAGCGACACAAGCCGTCTGTGCGGCGGCAGCAACGTGGCCAATCACTAGGATCGCCGGGCTTTTCAAGGCGAATGCCTGCGCGTCCTCATGCATCCGCGCCAGCTCGCTGCGGCATTCGCGCTGTTGGGGCAGCGATGCGTTTTCGATCATCGCCACGGGCATATCAGCCGCCATGCCACCTTCCAGTAGTTGCTGACCAATTTCCTCCAGCTTTGCCACTCCCATGTACACCACCAAGGTGGTTCCACCTTCGGCCAGTGCGCGCCAGTTCAGTTGGCTGTTGTCCTGGGTATGGGCGGTGACCAATGTCACGCCGCGACTGACACCGCGCAGCGTGAGCGGAATATCGCAGTTGGTCGCACCCGCGAGCCCTGCTGTGATGCCATTGATCAATTCAACTTCAACGCCGCGCTCGCGCAGCCACAGCGCCTCTTCACCACCGCGACCAAAGATACACGGGTCGCCGCCCTTGAGCCTCACCACACATTTGCCCTGGCGTGCATAACGCAGCATCAGGCGGTGAATAAAGTCCTGGGGCGTCGAGCGGCAGCCCCCGCGCTTGCCGACAGTAATCACCCGTGCACTGCGACAGTGGTCCAACACGGCCGGGTTGACCAGATCATCAATCAGCACCACATCTGCCTCATGCAGGGCTCTTACCGCCTTGAGGGTCAGCAACTCCGGATCACCCGGCCCGGCGCCTACCAGCCACACTTTTGCGCTCATGTTTTTCCCTCACACACTGATTGCGATTGGCTGCGGGGTGCTGGCCAAAAGACGTTTGATTTCCGGTACGCAGGAGCCGCATTGCGTGCCGCAGCCCAGTTCTTGCTTGAGGCCGTCCAGGTCCAGGCCCTGCGCAATACCTGCGCATACGGCATTTTCACTGACGTTCTTGCAGTTGCATAAAATCTTGCTGCTGGCCGCCGCAGCGCCTGGTGGCGCGCTTAATGGCGCCAGCAGCCAGCGTCGCAGTTGCTCGTCGGCCCGGCCTTCCAGCCATAGGCTTTGCAGCCAGTGGCGGGCCAGGGTTTCGCCGGCCAGGCGCAGGGCAGTAATACGACCTTTCTCGATCTTCACGCGTTTGCCAATTGAACGACGCGGGTCGTCATAGGCCATAACCGGACCGTCGTTCAGGCCCAACAATTGGTCAATGCGGTTCAGCAGCTGCAGGTCGGGTGCCTCGGTATGCGCCGCCCGCACCAGCAGGGCCGGTCTCTCACGTCCGGCCAGGCTCAGGCTCACGTAGGCAAAGCCCTCACACAGCGGGCGCAGGGCGTCGAAGTGTTGCTGCACATCACCCTCGATCAGCGCGAACAGTTGCCACGGCAGTTGCACCGCTTCCAGGCGCACGCCGCTGTGCTTGAGTTCTGGTTGCTTGGACAAGGGATCGAACGCCGGCTGGGTGAGGACGTTCACGCCACCCTTGAGAAAGCGGTCGCCCCAATGCATAGGCAGGAACGCCTGGCCGGGGCGCACGCTGTCATCGCTGCTGACGGCGACGATCACATTGCCTCGACGGCTTTTCAGGTTGACCAGGTCACCTTCTTTGAAACGATGGCGACGCAGTTCGTCCGGGTGCAGGCCCAACAATGCCTCGCTGACATGCCCGAACAACTGCGCGGCCGTGCCTGTGCGGCTCATGCCATGCCACTGGTCACGCAGGCGCCCGGTGATCAGGGTCAGGGGGAAGCGTGCGTCACGCTGTTCCTTAGCGGCGCGGTAAGGGTCGGCGATAAAACGCGCCCGACCATCGTCCGTGGGGAAAATACCGTCGGTGTACAGACGCGGCGTACCCGTCTGCGCGCCTTCGGGAAATGGCCATTGCTGTGGGCCGAGCTGGTCGAGCAGGGCATGGCTGATACCCGACAAGTCCAGGTCCCGGCCTTGGGTCAGCTGCTTGAATTCATCAAACAGCTGCGCCGGCTCTTCAAAGGCGAACAGGCTGGGCGCGCCCGGCCGCAGGCGATGTTCCAGGCGCTGTGCGAAATCCACAGTAATCGCCCAGTCTGCCCGCGCCTCTCCCGGTGGGGCGATGGCGCGACGTACGTGGGAAATACGCCGTTCGGAGTTGGTCACCGTACCGTCCTTTTCGCCCCAACTGGCTGCCGGCAGCAGCAGGTCGGCATAGGCAGCGGTTTCGGTGGTGCGGAACGCCTCCTGCAACACCACGAACGGGCACGCCGCCAAGGCTGCACATACGGCATTCTGGTCCGGCAAGGATTGGGCGGGGTTGGTGCAAGCGATCCACAGGGCCTTGATCTTGCCGGCCTGCACCTGTTCAAACAGTTCGATCGCAGTGAGGCCGGTGAGCGCCGGCAGTTGATCCACGCCCCAATAGCTCGCGACCTCGGCGCGATGTTCAGGGTTGGCCGCCTCACGATGCCCCGGCAGCAGGTTGGACAGGCTGCCGGTCTCGCGCCCACCCATGGCATTCGGTTGTCCAGTCAGGGAAAACGGCCCGCAGCCCGGCCGGCCAATGGTGCCCGTGGCCAGGTGCAGGTTGATCAATGCGCTGTTTTTCGCGCTGCCGGCAGTGGATTGGTTAAGCCCCATGCACCACAGCGACAAAAAGCTACTGGAAGTGCCTATCCACTGGGCGCACAGGCGCAACTGCTCGACACTGATGCCGCACAGCTGCGTGACCATTTGCGGCGTGTAGTCATGCACCAGGCGTTTCAGCTCGGCCAGGCCCTCGGTATGGGCTTGGATAAAGGCGTGGTCGATCCAGCCTTCCCACAGCAGCAGATGCAAGATCCCATGGAACAACGCCACATCCGTCCCCGGCAGGATTGCCAGGTGCAGGTCAGCCAAATCGCAGGTGTCTGTACGCCGAGGGTCAATCACCATCACTTTCATTTGCGGACGTTGCGCCTTGGCTTGCTCCAGGCGTCGGAACAATACCGGGTGGGCGTAGGCCATATTGCTGCCGACGATCATCACGCAGTCGCTGTTTTCCAGGTCTTCATAGCTGCACGGCGGCGCATCGGCGCCCAGGCTGCGCTTGTAGCCGACCACGGCCGAAGACATGCACAGCCGTGAGTTGCTGTCGATATTGTTGGTGCCAACCAAGGCCCGGGCCAATTTGTTGAAGCTGTAGTAATCCTCGGTCAGCAGCTGCCCCGAGACATAGAACGCCACGCTGTCGGGCCCATGTTCGGCGATGGTATCGGCGAACACGGTGGCCGCGTGTTCCAGGGCGGTGCCCCAATCGGTGCGCGTGCGTGCCAAGTCCTTGCCCAGGCGCAACTCCGGGTACAGGGCGCGGGCGCTTAAGTCGCCGGTCAGGTGCAGGCTCGCGCCTTTACTGCACAATTTGCCGAAGTTGGCCGGGTGGCTCGGGTCGCCTTGCACCCCCAGGATCTGTTCGCCGTCATGCTCGATCAGCACGCCGCAGCCCACCCCGCAATAACAGCAGGTGGACGCGGTGATCTGGCGGTTCATCAACCAGCGTCCCGTAGGGCCAGCATCACCCGACCGTTTTCCACCCGGGCCTGGTGATGGTGGGCGCAGCCGATATCCGGGGCCTGGGCTTCGCCGGACGCCAGGTCAATCTGCCAGTTGTGCAGCGGGCAGGCCACGCGCTTGCCGTAGATCAAGCCTTGGGACAGCGGGCCGCCCTTGTGCGGGCAACGGTCGTCGAGGGCGAAGACTTCGTCGTCACTGGTGCGAAAAATCGCGATGTCGCCTTTCGGCCCACTGATGATGCGCGAGCCCAGGGTGTTGATTTCATCCAGGGCGCAGATATCCAGCCAGTTCATAGCGAGACCTCCAGCTGTTTGACAGCGATAACGTCGAATTCCTTTTTCAGCAGCGGCTGTTCCAGACGCTCTTTCCACGGGTCCTGCTCGAATGACAGCGAGAACTGCAGGCGCTCGTTGAGGGCCTTGCGGCGGGCCGGGTCCTCAAGCACCGCCTTCTTGATATGCTCCATGCCAACCCGTTGCAGGTAGTGCACCGTGCGCTCCAGGTAGAAAGCTTCTTCGCGGTACAGCTGCAGGAACGCGCCGTTGTATTCGCGCACCTCTTCGGCGGTTTTCAGCTTGACGAAGAACTCCGCGACTTCGGTCTTGATCCCGCCATTGCCGCCGATGTACATCTCCCAGCCAGAGTCGACGCCGATGATTCCGACATCCTTGATCCCCGCTTCCGAGCAATTGCGTGGGCAGCCGGAGACCGCCAGCTTGACCTTGTGGGGCGACCACATATTGAACAGGTCATGCTCCAGCTCGATGCCCAGTTGCGTGGAGTTCTGCGTGCCGAATCGGCAGAACTCGCTGCCCACGCAGGTTTTCACGGTGCGGATGGACTTGCCGTAGGCGTGGCCTGACGGCATATCCAGGTCCTTCCATACGCCCGGCAAGTCCTGCTTCTTGATGCCGAGCAGGTCGATACGCTGGCCGCCCGTGACCTTGACCATCGGCACGTTGTACTTGTCGGCCACGTCGGCAATTCGGCGCAGCTCCGAGGGGTTGGTCACACCGCCCCACATCCTTGGGACTACCGAGTAGGTGCCGTCTTTCTGAATATTGGCGTGGGCGCGCTCGTTGATCAGCCGCGATTGCGGGTCGTCCTTGGCCTCGCCGGGCCAGGTGGAAATCAGGTAATAGTTGAGGGCCGGGCGGCAGGTGGCGCAGCCATTGGGCGTGCGCCAGTTGAGGTAACGCAGGGTGCTGTCGATGGTCAGCAGGTGCTGCTCGCGGATGGCCTGGCGGATCTGCCCGTGATTGAGATCGCTGCAGCCGCAGATGGCCTTTTCGCTTTTGGGTTTAACGTCGGCGGCACCGCCCACGGTGTTGATCAGGATCTGTTCCACGAGGCCAGCACAGGAGCCGCAGGAACTGGCGGCCTTGGTGTGCTTTTTCACCTCGTCGACGCTGAACAAGCCTTGTTCCTGGATCGCCTTGACGATGGTGCCCTTGCACACGCCGTTGCAGCCACAGACTTCGGCGCTGTCGGCCATGCTCATGGCCTTGTCCTGCCCTTGGTGGCCGACGTCGCCCAGCGCATTCTCACCGAACATCAGGTGATCGCGAATTTCGCCAATGGCGTGGTTCTCGCGAATCTGACGGAAATACCAACCACCATCCGCGGTGTCGCCGTACAGGCAGGCACCGACCAGGATGTCATCCTTGATCACCAGCTTCTTGTACACGCCGCCGATGGGATCGGAGAGGGTGATGGTCTCGGTGCCTTCTGCGCCCATGAAGTCGCCGGCGGAGAACAGGTCGATGCCGGTGACTTTCAACTTGGTCGAGGTGACCGAACCCTTGTAGGTGGCAAAACCCAGCTGGGCCAGATGGTTGGCGCAGACCTTGGCCTGTTCGAACAGGGGCGCCACCAGGCCATAGGCGATGCCGCGATGGCTGGCGCATTCGCCGATGGCGTAGATGCGCGGATCGTAGGTTTGCATCGTGTCATTGACCAGGATCCCACGGTTGCAGGGGATGCCGGACTTTTCCGCGAGTTCGGTATTGGGGCGGATGCCGGCGGCCATCACTACCAGGTCGGCGGGGATCACGTCGCCATTCTTGAACTGCACCGAGCCGACTCGGCCATTGCCGGCGTCGTGCAGGGCCTGGGTCTGTTCGCATAGGCGAAACACCAGGCCACGGCTTTCCAGCTCGGTCTGCAGCAGTTGGCCGCTGGTTTTGTCCAGCTGGCGTTCCAGCAACCATTCGCCCAGGTGCACCACGGTTACATGCATGCCACGCAGCATCAGGCCATTGGCAGCTTCCAGGCCGAGCAGGCCGCCGCCGATCACCACCGCATGCTTGTGGGTCTTGGCGGTGTCGATCATGGCCTGGGTATCGGCGATATCGCGGTAGCCAATCACGCCCTGCAGGGTGTTGCCGGGGATCGGCAGGATAAACGGCGTGGAGCCGGTGGCGATCAGCAGACGATCATATTCGGCCTCAGTACCGTCTTCGGCGATGACTCTGCGCTTGACCCGGTCGATCTGCACCACCTTGCGGTTGAGCAGCAACTTGACGTTGTTGTCCAGGTACCAGTCCAGGTCGTTGAGTACGATCTCTTCGAAGGTTTGCTCACCGGCCAGCACCGGCGACAGCAGGATGCGGTTGTAGTTGGTGTGGGGCTCGGCGCCGAACACGGTGATGTCATAAATGTCGCTGCTGAGCTTGAGCAGTTCTTCCAGGGTACGCACCCCGGCCATGCCGTTGCCGATCATCACCAGCTTGAGTTTTTTCATGTCGCTCTCCGACCAAACACGCGCAAACAAAAAAAGGCGTCCCCGCTAGTCAGCTAGCGAGGACGCCTTTGTCCTGGTCCCGTTCTCTCGGGAAGCACGCGCCTTCGTCGTTGAAGGGGCGGCTGTATGTGGGTTGTTGGGAAAGCTAATGCAGCAGCTGTGCCAAGTTTCCATGCCCCCTGTTTTATTGGGCGTTTAAATAGAGCCTCGGCGGATTTTGCTCGTTAGTGGTGCAAAAGCCAGTACATCAGCACCAGATTGATCAGCAGCGAAGCCACCGCCAGGGTCTGCCACACCTTGAGCGGTTCGCGCTCCAGCAAAGGCCGTGGCCGTACACTGAGTTCGCGGCGGTCGGCCTGTTCCAGTACCAACAGCCATTCTTCGGCGGTTTCATAGCGTTGGGCGGGAAGGACGGCCACGGCACGTTCCAGACTCAGGGGCAACCAATCCGGCAAGTCGGGGCGATAGCGGCTGGCGCTGACCGGCTGGTTAAAGCGCGGGCGTTGGAAGGCTTCGATTTCGCCGTAGGGGTAATGCCCGGTCAGCAGGTAATACAAGGTCACACCAACGCCATACAAATCCTGTTGCGCCGTAGGCTGCTCGCCACCGAAGGCTTCCGGTGCGATAAAGCTCGGGGTGCCGGGCAGCAGATGGGCGCGGTCTTCAGACAGCCCAGGGCAGTAGGCCAGGCCGAAGTCCAGCACCCGCAGTTCGCCATCGTCCCCCAGCAGCAGGTTTTCCGGCTTGATATCGCGGTGCAGGATCTGCCGGCGATGCAGCAGGCCTACGGCCCGCAGCAAACGTTCGGCGATAGTCTGCCACTGCGCCAGCGGCAACGGGCCTTGCTGCTGGAACAGCTGGGCCAGGGTCTGCCCGGGATATTCGCGCATCACGTAGTACAAGTGCTGACGACCACTGGCCGCGTGGACTTCAGGAAAGGCGCGGCCGGCGACTCGGCGCAGGAACCATTCTTCCGACAACAAGGCTTGGGCCGCGTCGGTGTCGTCGTCGTGGCTCAGTGGCAGGGTCTTGAGCAGCCAGGGTTGTTGCTGGGCATCGAGGACCCGATACAGCAGCGACTGCCGACTTTGGGCCAGCACGCTCTCCACTCGCCAGCCTTCAAAGGTCTGGCCGGCCTTCAGCGCTGGCGGCAGCGGCCATTGCTGTAACTGCACCAGGGCGTCGCCGAGAGTGGCGGCGCCGAGTCGGTCGATACGTACCAGCAAGGCGCTGGCGTTGTCTTGGCTGCCGGCCAGGTGCGCAGCGTTGACCAGGGTGCTGACGGCCAGGTCGAGGTCGCTTTGTTCACGCAGGATCGTGCCGATGCTGGCGTCGCCCAGTGTGGCCCACACCCCGTCGCTGAGCAGCAGGAAGCATTCACCTTCGCGCAGTTCGCCGTCGAGGAAATCCAGCATCAGGTGCTGATCCAGGCCTAGGGCGCGCTTGAGCACATGTTGCATGCCGGGCTGTTCCCACACATGGTCTTCGCTGATGCGTTGCAACTCGCCGTTGAGCCAGCGATATACCCGACAATCGCCGACATGGGCCAAGGTGAAGCGCCGGCCGCGAAACACCAGGGCACTGAGGGTGGTCAGCAGCGGTAGCCCGCCGCCATTGGCCTGCAACCAGCGGTTTTGCGCCAGCAACAGGCGCTCCAGCGCCTGGGCCACGCCCCAGGTCTGCGGCGTGGCGTAGTAGTCCAGGGCCAGGGCCTGCAGGGTCGAGCGTGCGGCCAGGCCACCGTCGGCGCATTGGCTGACGCCATCGGCCAGTGCGCACAGGTAGCCTTTGCTCGCCGCCAGTTCCGCCAGGGGCGTGACCACGCGCAGCGCATCCTGGTTTTCGCTGCGCGGGCCGATGGCACTGGCCTGGGCGACGCTCAGTTGCAGGCTCATCAGACGCGTGCGGCGGTCACGGCGGCCGACCCCCAGGTGGTTCTCCAGCGCCGTTTCACACCATGCAGGCCGAACCAGGCCACCACACCGAGACTGGCAAACAACCATAGGGCCAGTTGATAACTGCCGGTACTCTGTTTGATCGCGCCCATTCCGGCGGCGAGGGCGAAGCCGCCGATGCCGCCAGCCATGCCGATCAAACCGGTCATGACGCCGATCTCATTACGAAAACGTTGCGGTACCAATTGGAATACCGCGCCATTGCCGGCACCAAGGCCGAGCATGGTGCAGACGAAAAGTGCCAGCGCCGCGTAGGAGTTGGGCAGGTTGAAACCCACTGCCGCAATGCAGATCACTGCCACGCTATACATGCCGAGCAGGGTCTTGATCCCGCCGAAACGATCCGCCAGGGCGCCGCCCAAGGGCCGCATCAGGCTGCCGCCGAACACGCAGGCGGCGGTGTAGTAGCCGGCAGTCACCGGGCTCAGGCCGTACTGGTCGTTGAAGTAGCCGGGCAGGGCGCTGGCCAGGCCGATAAAACCGCCGAAGGTCACGCTGTAGAAAAACATGAACCACCAGCTGTCGCGGTCACCCAGGGCTTTGAAGTAGTCGGCCATGGATTTGGCTTTCGGCCGCTCTGGGGCATTGCGTGCGAGCCAGGCGAACACGATCAGCGTCAGCACCAGCGGAATCAGCGCAAAGCCGAACACGTTGCTCCAGCCGAACGCGGCCGCAAGCACCGGTGCCAGCAATGCGGCGAACACGGTGCCGGAGTTACCGGCCCCGGCGATGCCCATGGCCTTGCCCTGGTGTTCCGCCGGGTACCACTGGGACGCCAAGGGCAGGGCGACCGCAAAGGAGGCACCGGCCATGCCCAGGAACAGGCCCAGCAGCAAGGCTTGCTCGTAGCTGTGGATCCCCAGTTTCCAGGCACAGAACAGCGCCACGATCACAATCACCTGGCCAATCAAACCTGCGGTCTTGGGCGATAGCTTATCGGCCAGCATGCCCATCAGAAAGCGCAGCAGCGCGCCGGCCAGGATCGGTGTCGCCACCACCAGGCCACGCTGTTGAGTGGTCAGCTGCAAGTCGGCGGCAATCTGCACCGCCAGCGGGCCCAGCAGGTACCAGACCATGAAGCTCAGGTCGAAATACAGGAACGCGGCGAACAGGGTCGGGGTGTGCCCGGATTTCCAGAAACTTGATTTCATCATGCACCTCAACGGTTGGGGGCTAGGGGACCAAAACGCAAAAAACGCCGCCACCAGGTTCGCGAGGGGCAAACCGGATGGGCGACGTCTTTGTCGTGGAGGGGCAACCGCCGTTGGCTACCTGTCAGGATTGTTTAGCAAGAGCTGAGCCAGATCAGCCGAGCAACTCGCTCATGGCAATAATCTGCTCCGCCACCTGGATCAGTTTCTGTTGGCGACTCATGGCCTGGCGGCGCATCAGGGTGTAGGCCTCTTCTTCATTGCAGTCCTTCATTTTCATCAACAGGCCCTTGGCCAACTCGATGCGCTTGCGCTCGGCCAACTGCTGGTCGCGGGCGTGCAGCTGGGCGCGCAGCGCCTGGTCGCTCTCGAAGCGGGCCATGGCCACGTCAAGGATCGGTTGCAGGCGCTGGGCCTGGATGCCTTCGATAATATAGGCACTGACCCCGGCCCTGATTGCCTGGCGCATCACGTTCGGGTCGTGCTCATCGGTAAACATCACGATGGGCCGGGGTTGGTCGCGGCTGACCAGCACCACTTGCTCCATCACATCGCGACCGGGTGACTCGGTATCGATCAGGATCACGTCCGGGCGCACCGTTTCGACGCGTGCGGGCAGGTCGATGGTCAGCCCCGACTCATCGATCACTTCGAAACCAGCCTCGGTCAGCGCAGCCTTGAGGCGCCCGACCTTGCGCGCAGTGTCATTGATCAACAGGATTCGCAGCATTGTCATACCCCTTTCAGCGCAGCGCTTGGCGGCTGGCGTCATCGGCCAGGGCATGCAGGCGGAAGCTGCGGGCGTAGCCGGCAGGGTCGGAGCCGTCCCAGGTCTTGCCGTCGATCAACTGGCTGCTGCGCATCTCTGAGTCGCTGGCGGCAATGCCCAGCGTCTCGGCCGCCCGGCGATACAGCGCCAGTTGCTGCACCTGCCGGGCGACGCCCAGGTAGTCAGGGTCTTCACGCAACAAGCCCCAGCGTCGGAACTGGGTCATGAACCACATACCGTCGCTGAGGTAGGGCAGGTTCACCTCGCCACCGGCGAAAAAACGCAATGCGTGGGGATCTTGCCACTGGTTGCCCAGGCCATCGTCATAGTTGCCCAGCAGTCGCGGCTCGATACAGTCCAGTGGGGCGTCCAGGTACTCGCGGGCACTGAGCAATTGCGCAGTGGAGCGGCGGTTTTCGCTGCCCTGTTCGATAAACCGGCTGGCCTCGAGGATCGCCATCACCAGCACGCGAGCGGTATTGGGATACTCGTCGACGAAGGCCTGGGTGCAGCCCAGGACTTTTTCCGGATGATCGGGCCAGATCGCCTGGCTGGTCGCCAGGGTAAAGCCTTGATTTTCCTTCACTGCGCTGGCGCTCCAGGGTTCGCCGACACAAAACCCCTCGATGCGCCCGGCTTGCAGGTGCGCAACCATCTGCGGTGGCGGCACCACTACGCTGTTCACATCCCGCAACGGATGAATGCCTTGGCTGGCCAGCCAGTAATACAACCACATGGCGTGGGTGCCGGTGGGAAATGTCTGGGCGAAGGTCAGTTTCGTCCGACTTTGGTGCACATGGCGTTCCAGTGCCTCAGGAGTGACCACACCCTGGGTTTGCAGGCCGCGGGACAGGTTGATGCTCTGGCCGTTCTGGTTCAGCCCCATCAGCACCGCCATGGGGCAGGGGGCGACACCGCCGATGCCCAGATGCACGGCATAGATCAGCCCGTAGAGACTGTGGGCGGCGTCCAGTTCGCCGCTGACCAGCTTGTCCCGCAGGTTGGCCCAGGACGACTGGCGCTTGAGATTCAGCGTGAGGCCATAGGGTTGGGCAAAGCCCTGGGTGGCGGCAACTACCAGCGAGGCGCAATCGGTCAATGCCATGAAGCCCAGATCGAGGCTGCTTTTTTCCGGGGCGTCACTGCCGTTTACCCAAGCCAGTGGATCGTTCATCAACACCTGCCTTTTTCCAGGAAAGCCGTGATTCCCTGGGGTGGCGGTGCAGGCCATTGCAGGGTAACCACGCCTATGTACGTAGGCTCGCCGAGTCTTTGGCGCGGGCCTGTTACAGAGTGCATAGCAAGGCACATGCCATGGGCTGGAGGGTGGGTTCTGCCGTCAGCTTTCCATCATGATTGAACCTCGTGCGCCTCGCAGTATGGCCGCTTCTTCAAGCCATACAGCCCGGGAATATCTACGGTGCACGCTGATTCATCTGTAACGATCAAATACCGCTTGCTGTACCTCGGGCTGATCTGTGGCGTGTTGTTGCCGGGCAGTCGAGCTGCCTGGTGCGAGGCGTACCAGGCACGGTATGAAGGCCTGCGCACCTTCAGCCGTGCCCCATTGCCGCCCACGACCTTACTGGCGCAGTTGACCACCGCGCAACTTGCGCGTGTGCAACGTGCGTTCCTGCAAACAGATCCTGAGTTTTCCCCCTGAAAAAGGCCTTTGTCCATGCACCTGGAAATACTGTTGCAGGAGCAACTGATCAGCCGCAAGCGTCTGGCTGCGTTCGCACCGGGGAAGGTGCTGCCCTTGGATCCGGGGGTAACCCGATGTGTGGAGGTGCGGGTCAATGGGCAACTGATGGCATTGGGTGAGCTGGTGCAACTGGAGGACCGGCTGGGAGTGGAGTTGCAGGAGACCTATCAGGAGTGGATCTCTCAATAAGGGCGGGTAGCGAATTGTCCTACCGGAGGGTGCAAAAAAAAGTCGGCTGAATGGGTTTTGTCCTAGCGCGGGCCGAAGTGCCGATTTCTATAGTTGTGACATTGGCGCGAGCTGGCACAGGAAATAAGGATTTTGAATGGCAGTAGTCGAATGCAGAGGTGTGTATGGTCGTCGTGACTGCTGAACCTGCGACTTCCCTGGTCTTTGCTCGCTGGACTTTGCATGGCGATGGCCGGTTGACGGGCGGGCACGCGGATATTCAGTTGCCACCCAAGGAGGGGCAGGTTCTGCGTCTGCTGCTGGCCTCCGGTGGCACGTTGATGACCAAGGACCGTTTGTTGGAACTGGCCTGGTCCCGGGGCGAGGTGGCCGATGAGTCACTGACGCGATGCATTTACTCCCTGCGCAAGCACCTGGGTGCTGACAAAGGGTTTATCAAGACGATCTACGGCAAGGGGTATCGCTTTACCTGCCCGGTGCGGGTGGTGAGCGACCCATCAAGGCGCGTTGTGCACGTGTGCTCATTCTGCGGTCAGGCCAGCAATGCTTAAGGGGGGAAGCAGGAGCCTGCTGTTCGGCTTGCTGATGGGCAGCAACCAGGCACTGGCCTATTGCTGGGACGAAATGGCCCGGCGACACGATCTGGAACCTGAGTTGTTGCAGGCCATCGCTGCGGTAGAGTCGGGTTACCGCTCCCAGGCCATGAACTACACCAACCGCAACGGCACGCGTGATATCGGCCTGATGCAGATCAACAGCATCCACCTGCCGCGTTTGCTCAAGCAGGGCATTACCGAAGAGCGTCTGCTGAACGAGCCCTGCCTGTCAGTGGAGGTCGGTGCCTCGATCCTGGCTGAGTTTATCCAGCGTTTCGGATATAACTGGACGGCGGTGGGTGCCTACAACGTCGGGCCGGGTTCAGGCCCGCAGCGTGAGGCACTACGCCTGCGGTACGCGGAAAGGATCTGGGTGCGTTATGAAGCGCTGGTTTCGCAGCGTCAATGAGATCAGCGCGGCGCGCCTCGCATGCGGCCCGCCACCCCGGCTATAATCGGCGCCACCTTTTGCCGCCATCCGAGTCTAGCCCGCCCATGTATACCTTGGCCCGCCAGCTGTTGTTCAAACTCTCCCCGGAAACCTCCCACGATCTGTCCCTGGACCTGATCGGTGCCGGTGGCCGCCTGGGACTCAATGGCCTGGTATGCAAGGCGCCGGCGAAAATGCCGGTGTCGGTGATGGGGCTGGATTTCCCTAACCCGGTCGGCCTGGCAGCCGGCCTGGACAAGAACGGCGCGGCCATCGATGGGTTCGCGCAGCTGGGGTTCGGCTTTGTCGAAATCGGCACCGTGACCCCGCGGCCACAACCGGGCAATCCCAAACCACGCATTTTCCGCTTGCCGGAAGCCGAGGCGATCATCAATCGCATGGGTTTCAACAATCTGGGCGTCGACCATCTGCTGGCGCGGGTCCAGGCGGCGAAGTACACAGGCATCCTTGGTATCAACATTGGCAAGAACTTCGATACGCCGGTTGAGCGCGCGGTGGATGACTACCTGATCTGCCTGGACAAGGTCTATGCCCACGCCAGCTATGTCACCGTCAACGTCAGCTCGCCGAATACGCCGGGCCTGCGCAGCCTGCAATTTGGTGACTCCCTCAAGCAACTGCTCGAAGCCTTGCGCCAACGCCAGGAAGATCTGGCCGTGCGCCACGGCAAGCGCGTGCCTTTGGCGATCAAGATCGCGCCGGACATGAGCGATGAAGAAACCGTGCTGGTGGCCCAGGCCCTGGTGGAGTCGGGGATGGACGCAGTGATTGCAACCAACACTACCCTCAGCCGCGTGGGCGTCGAAGGCCTGGCTCATGGTGACGAGGCGGGCGGCCTGTCGGGCGCGCCGGTGCGGGACAAGAGCACCCATATCGTCAAGGTGCTGGCGGCCGAGTTGGCTGGGCGTTTGCCGATCATCGCGGTGGGCGGTATCACCGAAGGCAAGCACGCTGCCGAAAAGATCGCGGCTGGCGCGAGCCTGGTGCAGTTGTATTCAGGGTTTATCTACAAGGGGCCGGCGCTGATACGCCAGTCGGTGGATGCCATCGCTGCCTTGCGCTGATGCAAACGCTAATCGGCAGGTAATAAAAAGGGCTCCATAAAGGAGCCCTGGGCCGAAGCCCGCCGCCCGGATGGGGCGCGCGTGGTTAAGTCGTTACATATTCAGAGGTGTGTGTCGGAATTTAAGTGCCCTGATTAGCCGACGGCGTGAAGTTCGTTGAGTCTGTGGATGCCCGCAGTGCCAGTCATACCGTCCCAGTTGTCGCCGCGTCCTTCTCGCCAGCCGTTGATCCAGGCTTGGCGTACCGACGGTAGAGTAAATGGGCAAAGCTCACGGGATTTTCCATGAACACCATATTGATATCCGCGTAAAAATGCTCTTTCCAACGGATCACGCTTAAGTCTTCTCATAGGGTGTTTCCCTCACTTGTTGACTGTCTAGATATCCTTCGGCCTTGTCCAAGGCCGGGCAGAGTTTTTCTGCCGTTGGTGGGCTCGCTGCCGGCGTGGCGAGCCGATGTGTCGGCGTCGTACGGCGCCAACCTGTGTTGAGTTCTAACCAATAGGTCACATGGATTCAATGATCGTTTTGTCATAAGCACGTAACGATAACGATGCTATAGCCATAAGCTGGAATGGCTTTTCGTCCCTTTTATTGGGCAAAGCCAGCTATGATGTGCCCTGCAAAGAGAAAGGGTTTAATTCTTTAGTGAGAATTTCCGCCTGTTGCAGTCGGTTATTATTCGACGAAGGGTCAGAATATTTCGTTTTGTTGCGGATGTAATCGCTAAAAAGTTCTCTCTGCCCCGTCAATAAAGGCCCGAGGGCCCGTCAGACGGGGTGGGACGGCACATTCGTGCCACGCGAGCACTCTTCAAGAAAAGTGCTTGATTGAAAACCGAGCCGGCGATGCGTCGCCCGTTCATTTATTGCTGAAAAGCCTGGAATGCCCCATGTCGGACCGTTTTGAACTCTTCCTCACTTGCCCCAAGGGCCTCGAAGGCCTGCTGATCGAGGAAGCCGTCGGGCTTGGCCTTGAGGAAGCCCGCGAGCACACCTCAGCTGTGCGCGGCATGGCCGACATGGAAACCGCCTATCGCCTGTGCCTGTGGTCACGCCTGGCCAACCGTGTGCTGCTGGTGCTCAAGCGCTTCCCGATGAAGGACGCCGAAGACCTCTACCATGGTGTGCTGGATATCGAATGGGCCGACCACATGGTGCCCGATGGCAGCCTGGCGGTGGAGTTCAGCGGTCATGGCTCGGGCATCGACAACACCCACTTCGGCGCGCTGAAGGTCAAGGATGCGATTGTCGACAAGCTGCGCACCCCGACCGGCGAACGTCCGTCCATCGACAAAATCAACCCGGACCTGCGCATTCACCTGCGCCTGGACCGTGGCGAAGCGATCCTGTCCCTGGATCTGTCCGGCCACAGCCTGCACCAGCGCGGCTACCGCCTGCAGCAGGGCGCGGCACCGTTGAAGGAGAACCTGGCGGCAGCGATTTTGATCCGCGCCGGCTGGCCACGCATTGCCGCCGAAGGCGGCGCGCTGACTGACCCGATGTGCGGCGTCGGCACCTTCCTGGTCGAAGGCGCGATGATCGCCGCCGACATGGCCCCCAACCTCAACCGCGAACTGTGGGGCTTCACCACCTGGCTGGGCCACGTCCCGGCGCTGTGGAAGAAGCTGCACAGCGAGGCCACCGAACGCGCGGCCATCGGCATGAACAAACCGCCGTTGTGGGTACGCGGCTACGAAGCTGACCCACGCCTGATCCAGCCGGCACGCAACAACATCGAGCGCGCTGGCCTGAGCCATTGGATCAAGGTGTACCAGGGCGAAGTCGGCACCTTCGAGCCGCGCCCGGACCAGAACCAGAAAGGCCTGGTGATCTGCAACCCGCCCTACGGCGAGCGCCTGGGTGACGAAGCCAGCCTGTTGTACCTCTACCAGAACCTCGGCGAGCGCCTGCGCCAGGCCTGCATGGGCTGGGAAGCGGCGGTGTTCACCGGCGCGCCGGACCTGGGCAAGCGCATGGGCATCCGCAGTCACAAGCAGTATTCCTTCTGGAACGGCGCATTGCCGTGCAAATTGCTGCTGATCAAGGTCAACCCGGATCAGTTCGTCACCGGCGAGCGCCGTACCCCGGAACAGCGCCAGGCCGAGCGTGAGCAAGCGGCTTACGACCAGGCCCCGACCGAGCCGGTAGAGCGCCAGTACAACAAGAACGGCAACCCGATCAAGCCGGCCCCGGCGCCTGTGGTAGAACAGGCGCGCTTGAGCGAAGGCGGGCAGATGTTTGCCAACCGCCTGCAAAAGAACCTCAAGCTCTTGGGCAAATGGGCCAAGCGTGAAGGCGTGGATTGCTACCGTGTGTATGACGCTGACATGCCTGAATACTCCATGGCTATCGACCTGTACCACGATTGGGTGCACGTGCAGGAGTACGCCGCGCCGAAATCCATCGACCCGGAAAAAGCCTCGGCCCGCATGTTCGATGCCCTGGCAGCGATTCCCCAGGCACTCAACGTCGACAAGAGCCGCGTGGTGGTCAAGCGTCGTGAGCGCCAGAGCGGTACCAAGCAATACGAACGCCAGAGCGCCCAGGGCAAGTTTACCGAAGTCAGTGAAGGCGGCGTGAAGTTGCTGGTCAACCTCACCGACTACCTGGATACCGGCCTGTTCCTCGATCACCGCCCGATGCGCATGCGTATCCAGAAGGAAGCGGCGGGCAAGCGCTTCCTCAACCTGTACTGCTACACCGCCACCGCCAGTGTGCACGCCGCCAAGGGAGGTGCGCGCAGCACCACCAGCGTAGACCTGTCCAAGACCTACCTGGACTGGGCGCGTCGCAACTTCTCGCTCAACGGTTTCTCCGACAAAAACCGGCTGGAGCAGGGTGACGTCATGGCATGGCTGGAGGCCAGCCGCGATGAGTTCGATATGATTTTCATCGACCCGCCGACCTTCTCCAACTCCAAGCGCATGGAAGGCATCTTCGACGTGCAGCGTGACCACGTGCAATTGCTCGACCTGGCCATGGCCCGCCTGGCACCGGGTGGCGTGTTGTACTTCTCCAACAACTTCCGCAAGTTCCAGCTGGAAGACAACCTCAGTGAACGCTATGCGGTCGAGGAGATCAGCGACAAGACCATCGACCCGGATTTTGCGCGCAATGCGAAGATCCACCGGGCCTGGAAAATCACCGCACGCTGATTAAACATCAGGCGTTCTGAATGCGCTGAGTATCCAGTGTGGGAGGGGGCTCGCTCCCGATAGCAGAGTGTCAGTCACTCGATGTATTGACTGATACACCTCTATCGGGAGCAAACCCTCTCCACATCAAGCGCCCGCAGTTTTTACGCTGGTCAAACCCTGGGCCAATGGCTATAACTGAAAGCCTAGCCATAGTGACGCCCCCGCACGCTGGCGTTGCGAGTGTTGCCCATGCCGATGCAAGCCGGTCGCCCGAAAATCCTTGGTTTTATCAGTGAGCAGGCGTCGGCCTGGCTGGTGGCGTTGGTCGTACTGTCGGTCGGTAGCGCGTTGACGGTGGTTGTCGCGTGGGCGGCGGCCGACCTGTATCAGCAGCAGGTGCACCAGCGTTTCCAATTGTTGGTCAACGAACGCTTCACTCGTATCCAGGAACGTTTCGAAGACCAGGAACAACGCCTGGGTAGCTTGCAGCGTTTCTTCGCCAATTCCGCTGATGTGTCCCGTAGCGAGTTCGACGGTTTTGCCCAGCCGCTGCTGCTGCATGCCCGTGCCTATTCCTGGGCGCCGCGGGTATTTCGCGAGCAGCGCAGCCAGTTTGAACAACAAATCTCCCGCCAGCGCGACGTACCTTTTGCGATCCGTGAACTGAATGCCTTGGGCGAGTTGGTGCCGGCCACCGAGCGCGATGAATACGTCCCGGTACTCTACAGCCAGACGCAAAGCCTGCTGGGCGCCCCCTTGGGTTTTGACCTGCTGGCCCAGCCCTTGCGCCGCTCAGCCCTGGAACGTGCGCAACAAAGCGGCAAGCCTGCGGTGTCACAACCCATGCAATTGGTGGGTGTCGAGCCTGCCTATGCGGCCGGGGTGTTGCTGGTAGCGCCGGTCATCAAAGCTGGCGATACCGAGCCCTACGGGTTTGTCATGGCGGTGATCAGCATGCGCCAGCTGGTGACCGACGGTTTACCCAAGCCGAACCGCGACAACCTGGTGATGCAGATTGTCGATACTTCCGATAGCCAGCAGCGGGAGTTATATGCGTCGAGCAATGCACTGGGCAGCAGTGACCTGTCGTCTACGCGCCGTCTTGCCCTCGGTGACCATGTCTACGCCCTGAGCGTGCGTGCGAGCCAGGTGTTCGACATGGCGAATCACTCGTCGATGAACACCGTCCTGGCCATGGGCGTGCTGCTCAGTGCCTTGCTCAGTGCCTTGCTCTACGTGTTGGTCAGCCAGCGCCAGCGCGCGTTGAAACTGGTGGAGCAGCGTACCGTGCAGTTGCGCTTGCGAGAGCAGGAGTTACGTGGGGCTCATGGTCAGCTGCGCAGTGTGCTGAACGCGGCGACCCAAGTGGCGATCATCGCTACCGACTTGCGCGGTGTGATCAACACCTTCAACGCTGGCGCCGAACGCATGCTGGGGCTCAAGAGCGAAGAGGTGCTGGGCCGCCTGAAGTTGGAAAGCCTGCACCTGGCCTCGGAACTTGAAGCACGCGCTGTGCCCTTGAGTGCGGCGTTGGGCAAGCGCATCCCGCCGAGTCAGGCGATGCTGGTGGAAACCCCCGACAGTCAACATGAAGCCCGCGAATGGACGCTGCAGCGCAAGGACGGCAGCCAACTGACCGTCAACATGCTGGTAACGGTACTGCTGGACGACTACGGCCTATGGGTCGGGCATTTGGCGATTTACCTGGACATCACCGCGCAGAAGGGCGCCTACGAAGCCCTTGCCGCGCGGGACCGCTTGCTGAAAAAGCTCAGCAGTCATGTGCCTGGCGGAATCTTCCAGTTCACCCTGGAACCCCAGGACAACTGGCGTTTCATCTACGCCAGCCAAGGCATGCGCGATATCTATGAAATTGAACTCGGCGTGTTGCAACAGGATGCGCGCACGGTGTTCGAGCGCATTCACCCGTTGGACGCCGAGCGTGTGCGGGCCTCGATTCGTTTGTCGGCCCTGCAATTGAGTCACTGGCGCGAAGAGTACCGCGTGCAATTGCCGCAACGGGGTCTGCGCTGGATTCGCGGCGAGGCGACGCCGGAGGAATTACCGGGAGGCGGTACGCTTTGGCACGGCTATGTCTCGGACATTTCCGATCTGAAGCGGGTCGAGGAAGAGCTGCGTGCGCTGTCCATCACCGATTCATTGACGGGCATTTATAACCGCCGTTATTTCCAGGATCGCCTCAAGGTCGAGATGCTCCGCCTTAACCGCAGCGCCGGTACTCTGTCGTTGATCATGCTCGATATCGATCACTTCAAGCGAATCAACGACCAGCACGGCCACGCCATGGGCGACCGGGTATTGCAGGAGTTGTGCAAGCGCATTGGCCAGCGTTTGCGGCGTACCGATGTATTCTGCCGGCTGGGCGGCGAAGAGTTCGCGGTGCTGTGCCCCGGCACCGATGGCGTCCAGGCTTATAGCCTGGCGACGCAGTTGTGGCAGTCGTTGCGCAATACGTCGATGGAACCGGTGGGTATCGTCACCGCCAGCTTTGGCGTGGCCAGTTGGCGGGCCGATGAGGATATAGATGGGTTGCTGCTGCGTGCGGATTCGGCGGTGTATGTGGCCAAGCAGGCGGGCAGGGACCGGGTCGAGGCGTGTGGGAGTGGGCAAGCCCTAATGCCTGTAGGAGCGAGCTTGCTCGCGAAAAAGCCATAGACGCCGCGTTTATTCAGGAAACACGCGTTAACGTTGACGATTTTCGCGAGCAAGCTCGCTCCTACAGGGTGATGTGATGCTTTAGAGAACCGGCGCGGCCGCCACCGCCTTCGGCTGGCGATACAGGTCCAGCAACACCTGGTCCAGCACCGACGAGGCACCCCATGGTTTGTTGTCATTGAGGATCGCTACCACCGCCCAGGTATTGCCGTTGTTGTCGCGGCTGAACCCGGCGATGGCACGCACGGTATTCAATGTGCCGGTCTTCACATGGGCTTCGCCGCGCATGGCGGTGGTCTTCAAACGTTTACGCATGGTGCCGTCAGTACCGGCGATCGGCATCGAGCTGATGTATTCCGCCGCATAGGGGCTTCTCCAGGCCGCTTGCAGCATGGCCGCCATCTCGCGGGCGCTGACTCGTTCGGCGCGGGACAGGCCTGAGCCGTTCTCCATCACCAGGTGCGGCGCGGTGATGCCTTTCTTCACCAGCCACTGGCGCACGACGCGTTGCGCGGCCTTGGCATCGTCCCCATCGGCATCGTTGCGAAACTGCGCGCCCAGGCTCAGGAACAACTGCTGGGCCATGGTGTTGTTGCTGTACTTGTTGATGTCGCGGATGATTTCCGCCAGGTCCGGCGAGAACGCACGGGCCAGGACCTTGGCATCCTTGGGCACCGGCGCCTGGATATCACGGCCCTGGATGGTGCCGCCCAACTCCTTCCAGATTGCACGCACGGCACCGGCGGTGTAGGTGGCGTGGTCAAGCAGTGACAGGTAGGTCTGCGAGCTGCAGCCATCCGCCAGTTGGCCGCTGACAGTCACGGTCACACTGCCGTCAGCGGCAGTCACGGGGCTGTAGCGCACGTCACCGGTGCACTGCTTGGCGTTGGTGGCTTTCACTTGGTTGTCGATGCGAATGCTGGCAATCGGCGGTTCGACCGACACGATGACCCTTCCCGAATCATTGCGGGTCACGAAGCGCAGGGCCTTGAGGTTGACCAGCAAGGCGTCGGGCTTGACCAGGAACGGCTTGTTTTCGTCGTTGCCATCGTCGTTGAACTCAGGCAATTGCGGCTGGTTGAAGAAGTTGCGGTCCAGTACCAGGTCGCCAGTGACTTGCTGCACGCCATTGGCGCGCAGGTCGCGCATCAGCAACCAGAGTTTTTCCATGTTCAGCTTGGGGTCGCCACCGCCCTTGAGGTACAGGTTGCCGCGCAACACGCCGCCGCTGAGGGTACCGTCGGTGTAGAACTCGGTCTTCCACTGGTGGTTGGGGCCGAGCATTTCCAGGGCCGCGTAGGTGGTGACCAGCTTCATGGTGGAGGCCGGGTTCACTGAGACATCGGCGTTGAACACAGTGGGGGTGCCGGGGCCGTTCAGCGGCAGCATCACCAGGGACAGCGCGGTGTTTTGCAGCTTGGCTTTCTGCAGGGCCTGGGCAACGCTGGGCGGCAGGGTGGTATTAATCGGGGCAGCAGTGGCGCAGAAGGCCAGTGGCAAGAGAAAACCGGCGAATAACACTGAACGTAAAGATTTGATCATAAGAGGTAAAACCCTACTGCTGAGGAGGGTGAAAAGGCGAGGGGGTATGAAAGAAAATCCCTCAATGGTCACGAAAGTGTCGGCATTATGCCCCAAGCTGGAACCACTTGTAGCTCAACGATAGCTGCTAATTGTGGTTTTTTTGTCGGCTTTTGCCCGCCCGTCCCAGAGAGTCGGGCAATTGCCGCCTTAAACTGCTAAAGTGCCGCCCGTTATTACTTATGAGGATTGTTCCAATGGCGACTAACCGTTCCCAGCGTCTGCGCAAAAAACTGTGCGTTGATGAATTTCAAGAGCTGGGTTTCGAACTGAACCTGGACTTCAAAGAAGGCCTGAGTGAAGAAGCTATCGACGCTTTCCTCGAAGCATTCATCAAAGAAGCCATGGAAGCCAACGGTCTGGGCTATGTCGGCGGCGACGACTACGGTCTGGTTTGCCTGCAGAAGCGTGGCTCGGTTTCCGAAGAGCAGCGCGCTGCTGTTGAGGCCTGGCTGAAAACCCGTTCCGAGCTGACCAAGGCTGAAGTCAGCCCGCTGCTGGACGTGTGGTATCCGGAAAAGCCGATCAACGCGGCCAAGTGATACTAAATAAAACGGCGACCTGCTGAGGGTCGCCGTTTTTTTATGCCTTGCGCCAATTCAGAATCAGCAGCGTCAACACCCCCGCCACAATCCCCCAGAACGCCGAACCGATGGAAAACAACGTCAAGCCTGACGCCGTGACCATAAAGGTGATCAGCGCCGCTTCCCGTTCCTTCGGCTCATTCATGGCAATGCTCAGCCCATTGATGATCGAGCCAAACAGCGCCAGGGCTGCAATCGACAGTACCAATTCCTTTGGCAGCGCTGCGAACAGTGCCGCCAACGTGGCGCCGAATACTCCGGCAATCCCGTAGAACACCCCGCACCACACCGCTGCGGTATAGCGCTTGTTGCGGTCTTCATGGGCATGGGGCCCGGTGCAGATCGCCGCGCTGATCGCCGCCAGGTTGATTCCGTGGGAGCCGAACGGAGCCAGCACCAGCGAGGCCAGGCCGGTGGTGGTGATCAGCGGCGACGCCGGCACGTTGTAGCCGTCGGCCCGCAGTACGGCAACACCGGGCATGTTCTGCGAGGTCATGGCCACCACGAACAGCGGGATGCCGATGCTGATGGTCGCCGCCAATGAGAAGTGCGGCGTAGTCCACACCGGCGTCGCCACTTCCAGGTGAAAGCCGCTGAAATCCAGCAACCCCATCAGCCCTGACAGCAGGGTGCCGATTACCAACGCAGCGAGCACGGCGTATCGCGGTGAAAGTCGCTTGATGACCAGGTAGGTGAAAAACATTCCCAGCACCAGTGCGGTGCGATGCTGCGCGGCGACGAAAATTTCGCTGCCGATCTTGAACAGGATCCCCGCCAGCAGCGCCGCCGCCAGCGACGCCGGGATCCGCTTGACCAGCTTTTCAAAGCTGCCGGTCAGCCCGCAGAGCGTCACCAGCACCGCGCAGGTGATGTAGGCGCCGATGGCCTCGCCATAACTCACGCCGCCTAAGCTTGTGATCAACAGCGCCGCGCCGGGTGTGGACCAGGCGATGGTGATAGGCGTGCGATAGCGCAGGGACAGGCCAATGCTGCACACCGCCATGCCGATGGAAATCGCCCAGATCCACGAGGAAATCTGCGCGGTGGTCAAGCCGGCGGCCTGGCCGGCCTGAAACATCAGCACCAGGGAGCTGGTATAGCCGGTCATCATGGCGATAAAGCCGGCGACGATGGCCGAGGCGGAAGTGTCGGCCAGCGGGCGCAAGGGCGCTTGGGTGGCATCGGTCATGGAGGGGTATTCCTTTTACCTGGGATTTGCCGGTGGTGGCGCGGATTCAAGCCTAAACTCAAACGTAACGAGTCATTGCAATACAGCCGGGGCCGCAAACAGCCGTACAGTGTGTTGGCGCATCGGGTTGTGTACAATGTGCACTGTTTTTAGGTGATACTTGCCAGCGTAGCGTCGTTGCCGTATTACCGTTATTTCGCCGCCGTTCTCCAAACCCGAGTGCCCATGAACGAACAGTTGCAACCTCTCAAGAAACAACCGCGAGCCGGCAAGGCCGGTCGCAGCGGGACCCAGGACGATATCGTCTACGCGCATATCTTCGAGGCGATCCTTGAACAACGCCTGGCGCCCGGAACCAAATTGAGTGAAGAGGCACTGGGCGAGATCTTCGGCGTGAGCCGCACCATCATCCGCCGTGCGCTGTCGCGCCTGGCCCATGAGGGCGTGGTGCTGCTGCGGCCCAATCGCGGCGCGGTAGTTGCCAGCCCAAGCGTGGAAGAAGCACGGCAGGTGTTCATGGCCCGGCGTCTGGTGGAGCGAGCGATCACCGAGTTGGCGGTGCAGCACGCTACCGCTGAGCAATTGGCTGAGTTGCGCCAGATGGTCAATGACGAGCGCGACAGCTTCTCCCGCGGTGATCGCGGTGCGGGTATCCGTCTTTCGGGCGAATTCCACTTGAAACTGGCCGAGGCAGCAAAGAACGCGCCGCTGATCAGCTTCCAGCGCAGCCTGGTGTCCCAGACCTCATTGATCATCGCCCAGTACGAAAGCGGCAACCGCTCGCACTGCTCCTATGATGAACACACCCAGTTGATCGACGCGATCGAAGCCCGTGATGCGGTGCTGGCGGTGAACTTGATGATGCATCACATGGACCACATCGACAGCAAGCTCAACCTCGATGAAGAGAGCGCGTCGGATGATTTGCATGCGGTGTTCTCGCATTTATTGCAGACCAAAAAGCCCGGGCGCTCGTCGGTAAAACTGTAATCTCCCTGATTCACTGGGGGATAAAAATGTGGGAGGGGGCTTGCTCCCGATAGCAGAGTGTCAGTAGCAGATAGGCTGACTGACACACCGCTATCGGGAGCAAGCCCCCTCCCACATTGGTTTTGTGTTGTGGCTGGGTTCAGCGTTGATGCACCAACTGTCCGGCTGCATAGGTCTGCAACACCGCTCGATCATCCCCCAGTGTCATCAGCACAAACAACGTCTCGGCAATGGTATTGGCCTGCTTCAAGCGATAGCTCAGCAGCGGCGTGGCGTTGTAGTCCAGCACCAGAAAGTCCGCATCCGTGCCCGGCTGCAACGTGCCGATCTTGTCTTCCAGGCGCAACGCCCGCGCACCCCCCAGGGTCGCCAGGTACAGCGACTTGAACGGGCTCAACCGTGCCCCCTGCAACTGCATGACCTTGTAGGCTTCATTCAGTGTTTGCAGGAGCGAGAAGCTGGTACCGCCACCCACGTCGGTGCCCAGGCCCACGTTCAGTTTGTGTTTCTCCGCCATCGGCAGGTTGAACAAACCACTGCCGAGAAAGAGGTTCGACGTCGGGCAGAATGCGACCGCCGAGCCGGCCTCTGCCAAGCGTGCGCACTCGTCATCGCAAAGGTGCACGCCATGGGCAAATACCGAGCGCTCGCCCAGCAGTTTGTAATGGTCATACACATCCAGGTAGCCGCTGCGTTCCGGGAACAGTTCCTTCACCCACTCGACTTCCTGCTTGTTCTCACTGATGTGGGTCTGCATGTACAGGTCCGGGTATTCCCCCAGCAGTTTCCCGGCCAGCGTCAATTGCTCTGGTGTGCTGGTGGGGGCAAAGCGTGGCGTCACCGCGTAATGCAGGCGGCCTTTGCCGTGCCAGCGTTCGATCAGCGCCTTGCTTTCCTGATAGCCGGATTCGGGCGTGTCAGTCAGATAGTCCGGCGCATTGCGGTCCATCATCACCTTGCCGGCAATCATGCGCAGATCGAGCTTCTCGGCCGCTTCAAAGAATGCATTCACCGATTGCGGGTGCACGCTGCCGAACACCAGCGCGGTGGTGGTGCCATTGCGCAGCAGTTCCTTGATGAAGATATCCGCGACTTCCTCGGCGTGGGCCTTGTCGGCGAACTGGCTTTCACACGGGAAGGTGTAGGTGTTGAGCCAGTCCAGCAACTGTTCGCCATAGGCGCCGACCATGCCGGTCTGCGGCAGGTGGATATGGGTGTCGATCAGGCCGGGGGTGATCAGTGCGTCCTGGTAGTGGGTGATGTCGATATCGGCAGGCAGGCTCGGCAGCAGATCGCTGGCGTGACCGAGCGCGCTGATCTGACCGTTATCGATCACCAGCAGGCCGTCTTCGAAATACTCGTAGGAGGCTTCGATGCCAACGACGGCAGGGTCGTCGATGCTATGCAGGATGGCGGCACGGTAGGCTTTGCGAGTCAAAGGCATGGTTATCTCAATTTAGATAGCTTGGCTGCGGCGCGAAGCCGGCAACAATTTGGCAATGGGTTCGGCGCCGGCAGTGTGCTGGCCGAAATTGGCGTTATAGGTGGCGATGATTTCGCCGGCGATGGAAATGGCGATCTCCACGGGCAACTTGCCCTTCACCTCGGTGAGGCCCATGGGGCAGCGCATGCGTTGCAACTGCGCGGTGTCGAAGCCACGATCACGCAGACGGTGTTCGAATTTCACGCGCTTGGTCTTCGAACCGATCAGGCCGAAGTAGGCGAAGTCATTGCGCTTGAGCAGGGCGGCAGTGAGTTCCAGGTCCAGCGCATGATTGTGGGTCATGACGATGCAGTAACTGCCTGCTGGCAGGTCGGCAATTTCATCGACCGGCTCTTCGCTGATGATTTTACGCACGCCTTGGGGGATGTGCTGCGGGAACTCCTGATCGCGGGAGTCGATCCAGCGCACTCGGCACGGCAGGCTCGCCAGTAACGGCACCAGCGCACGACCGACGTGGCCGGCACCGAATACCGCAATCTGCGCCTGCACCTGTCCCATGGGCTCGAACAGCAGCACAGTCACGCCACCGCAGCACTGGCCGAGGCTGGCACCGAGGCTGAAGCGTTCCAGGTGGGTGGTCTGCTGGCCGCGGGCGAGCATGTCGCGGGCGAGCTGCATCGCCTTGTATTCCAGGTGCCCACCGCCGATGGTGTCGAAGGTATGGGCGGCGCTGATTACCATCTTGGAGCCGGCATTGCGCGGCGTGGAGCCGAGCTCTTCGATGATGGTCACCAGGACGCAGGGTTCGCCCTGGTCTTGCAGGGTGGCGAGGGCGCTGATCCAGTTGTTCATGTTCACCTCAACATTACTGTTGTCAGTTCGGCCGATGGCAGCGCCTCGGTCTAGAGCGAAGCCATCTCAGTTTCAGCCTCAATGGCCTTCACCGCCTGCACCTGCCGCATCTGCTCACACCCCCACAACACCCGCTCCGGCGTCGCCGGCGCATCGATCTTCGGCTGCTGGCGATAGTCAGCCAAACTCGCCACCGCATCCTTGATCGCGCACCACGAAGCAATCCCGAGCATGAACGGCGGCTCACCCACGGCCTTGGAATGAAACACCGTGTCTTCCGGGTTCTTGCGGTTTTCCACCAGCTTGACCCGCAGGTCCAGCGGCATGTCTGCTACGGCGGGGATCTTGTAGCTGGCCGGGCCGTTAGTCATGAGCTTGCCCTTGTCGTTCCACACCAGCTCTTCCATGGTCAGCCAGCCCATGCCCTGGATAAAGCCGCCTTCGACCTGGCCGATGTCGATGGCCGGGTTCAGCGAGGCGCCCACGTCGTGGAGGATGTCGGTGCGCAGCATCTTGTATTCGCCGGTCAGGGTGTCGACGATCACTTCGCAGCAGGCGGCGCCGAAGGCGAAGTAGTAGAACGGCCGGCCACGCGCCTGGCTGCGGTCGTAGAAGATTTTCGGGGTCTTGTAGAAGCCGGTGCTCGACAGCGAGACCTGGGCGAAATACGCCTGCTGGATCAACGTTTCGAACGTCAGGATTTGTTCGCGAACACGCACATGACCGTTGCGGAACTGCACGTCCGCTTCGCTGACGTCGTACTTGCGCGCGGCGAATTCCACCAGGCGCTGCTTGATGGTCTCGGCGGCATTCTGCGCGGCCTTGCCGTTCAGGTCCGCACCGCTGGAAGCGGCAGTGGGCGAGGTGTTGGGCACCTTGTCGGTGTTGGTGGCAGTGATCTGTACGCGGTCGATGTCCACCTGGAACACTTCAGCCACCACCTGGGCGACCTTGGTGTTCAAGCCCTGGCCCATCTCGGTGCCGCCGTGGTTCAGGTGGATGCTGCCGTCGGTGTAGATGTGGATCAACGCACCGGCCTGGTTAAGGAAGCTGGCGGTAAAGGAAATGCCGAATTTCACCGGGGTCAGCGCCAGGCCCTTTTTCAGGATCGGGCTGTGGGCGTTGTACAGGCGAATCGCTTCGCGGCGCTCGGCGTACTGGCTGCTGGCTTCGAGCTCGGCGGTCATCTCTTGGAGCATGTTGTGTTCGACGGTCTGGTAGTAATGGGTGACGTTGCGCTCGGTCTTGCCGTAGTAATTGGCCTTGCGCACCGCCAACGGATCGAGGGCCAGATGGCGAGCGATGGCGTCCATCACTTCCTCGATGGCGACCATGCCCTGGGGGCCGCCGAAGCCGCGGTAGGCGGTGTTGGACGCGGTGTTGGTCTTGCAGCGATGGCCGTTGACGGTGGCGTCGCCCAGGTAATAGGAATTGTCCGCGTGGAACATGGCGCGGTCGACAATCGAGTTGGACAGGTCCGGCGAGCAGCCGCAGTTACCCGCCAGTTCCAGGTTGATGCCGTGCAGGCGGCCGCTGTCGTCGAAGCCCACGTCGTATTCGATATAGAAAGGGTGGCGCTTGCCGGTCATGAGCATGTCTTCGACCCGTGGCAGGCGCATCTTGGTCGGCTGGCCGGTAAGGCGCGCCACCGCCGCGCACAGGCAGGCCGGGCTGGCGGCCTGGGTTTCCTTGCCGCCAAAACCACCGCCCATGCGGCGCATGTCGACCACGATCTTGTTCATCGACACGTCGAGTACTTCGGCCACCAGCTTCTGCACTTCGGTAGGGTTTTGCGTGGAACAGTAGACGATCATGCCGCCGTCTTCGGTGGGCATCACCGAGGAAATCTGGGTTTCCAGATAGAAGTGTTCCTGGCCGCCGATGTGCAGGGTGCCCTGGATACGGTGCTTGGCGCTCGCCAGCGCCGCGGCCGAATCGCCGCGTTGGTGGGTGTGGCTGTCGAGCACGAAATGCTTGTTGCGAAAGGCCTCGACTACATCCAGCACCGGCTCCAGGTCTTCATATACGATCACCGCCGCCATCGCCGCCTTGCGCGCAATCTCCAAGTCGCGGGCCGCCACGGCCAGCACCACCTGGCCGACGAACTGCACGGTGTCGATGGCCAGCAACGGGTCGCCGGGCATCAATGGGCCGATGTCTTTCAGGCCCGGTACGTCTTCATGGGTGATGACAATGCGCACGCCATCAAAGGCGTAGCAGGGCGCAGTGTCGATGCTGAGGATGCGGGCGTGGGCACGGTCGGACAGGCGCGCATACAGGTGCAACTGGTTGGGAAATTCCAGGCGGTCATCGATGTACTGCGCTTCGCCGCTGACGTGCTTGGCGGCGCTGTCATGCTTGACGCTGCGGCCGACCCCGGAGGTCAAGTTCTGGGCAAACAGCTCGGCCAGTTCGGCCTGGGTCTTTACGACGGCGTGATGGTTAGACATATGCGGTCACCCGAGTCTCGATGTGCGGCGTTTGCAGCTCGATGAAGTATTTGCGCAGCAGGTTCTGCGCGCTGAGCAGGCGGTATTCCTTGCTGGCGCGGAAGTCCGACAGCGGCGTGAAATCCTCGGCCAGGGCGACGCAGGCTTTTTCCACGGTGGCGCTATTCCAGGTAGCGCCCACCAACACGGCTTCGCAGCTTTTTGCGCGTTTTGGCGTGGCGGCCATGCCGCCGAAGGCAATACGGGCTTGGCTGATTACCCCATTGTCGATCTTCAAGTTGAAGGCGGCGCAGACTGCGGAAATATCATCGTCCAGGCGCTTGGACACCTTATAGGCACGAAACAGTGCATGGCCCTTGGGTACGATGATCTTCTCGATGAACTCGCTGTCCTGGCGGGCGGTGACGCGGTAATCGATGAAATAGTCTTCCAGTGCCAGGGTGCGACGGGTGTTGCCTTTGCACAGGACGATCTGCGCACCCAGGGCAATCAGCAGCGGTGGCGAATCACCAATCGGCGAGGCGTTGCCGATATTGCCGCCCAGGGTGCCCTGGTTGCGGATCTGCAGGGAAGCGAAGCGGTGCAACAGTTCGCCGAAGTCCGGGTATTCATGGTGCAGCGCGGCGTAGCAGTCTGAGAGGGCAGTGGCCGCGCCGATTTCCAGGCGGTCGTCGAAGTCCTCGATGCGCTTCATTTCTTCAATATTGCCAACGTAGATCATCACCGGCAGGGTGCGGTGGAACTGGGTGACTTCCAGCGCCAGGTCGGTACCGCCGGCCAGCAGGCGGGCTTGGGGGTAGGCATCGTAGAGGTCCGCCAGGTCGGCGACGGTCAGCGGCACCAGGCAGCGTTTGTCGCCGCTATTGAGTTCGCCGGTCTGGGTCGGTGCGATGCTTTTGAGACGGGCGATGGTGTCGGCCTGGCGACTGTCGAACTGGTCCAGGGGCTTGTTGCAGCAGGCTTGTTCGGCGGCGGCGAGGATCGGGCGATAACCGGTGCAGCGACACAGGTTGCCGGCCAGGGCTTCATGGGCTTTCTGGCTGTCGGGGGTGTCGCTGTTCTTTTGCAGGGCAAACAGTGACATCACAAAGCCCGGGGTGCAAAAGCCGCACTGCGAACCGTGGCACTCGACCATCGCCTGTTGCACGCTGTGCAACTGGCCCTGGTGCTTGAGGTCTTCGACGCTGATCAGTTGCTTGCCATGCAACGACGAGACAAAGGTCAGGCAGGAATTGAGGCTGCGATAACGAATCTGCTCGGCACCCTGATCGTTGGTGTGCAATTCGCCGACCACCACGGTGCACGCACCGCAGTCGCCGCTGGCGCAGCCTTCCTTGGTACCGGGCTTGCCCACATGCTCACGCAGATAGTTGAGCACGGTCAGGTTGGGGTCCAGGGCGTGCTCGCTACGGAGTTCCTGGTTGAGTAAAAACTGGATCACGGAAGGCCTCGCAGACTCATTATTGTTGTTAACCGCTTTGCGCCGAATCTAGTCACGTCTGACTTTTCGGTCAATGTTTTTCTGACTTAAGGGTCAAGAAAATGCGATCGCAACACTTTCAATTATGGTCCAGTCTTCTGGAACCGGCGTTTTGGGCGGCGTGCAGGCTTTCATCGTTGCTTATTTCATGCCAAATTCGCCACGGTGGGCGTAGCGCCATCAGCGGGCCAATGCGCTACACTGCCGCGCTTGTACCGATAGAAGATTTTGAAGGGAAAACATGACGTTCAAGGCGCCGGACAGTCTCGCCGAGCAAATTGCTCACCACCTCGCCGAACGTATCATTCGCGGCGATCTCAAGCCTGGGGAGCGGATCCAGGAACAGAAGGTCACGCTGGCGCTCAACGTCAGCCGTGGTTCCGTGCGTGAAGCCTTGCTGATCCTCGAGCGCCGCCACCTGATCGCGATCCTGCCGCGTCGGGGTGCCCATGTCACCGAGCTCACCGCGCACAAGGTGCAGAGCCTGTGCACCTTGATGGGCGAGATGTACATCCTGCTCGGCAATGCGGTAGCCGAAGGCTGGCAGACCCAGGCCGACATGGCGCCGTTCCTGCAGATCCAGCAACGCCTGCAAGCCAGTTACGAGCGCGAGGATATCCGCGCCTTCGTCGAAGAAAGCTTCAATGTGATGCGCGCCGCCTACCCCTTCGCCAACAATCCGTATCTGCAGGAAACCGTCGAGAACCTGCAACCGGCGATGAACCGCGCTTATTACCTGGCCCTGGACCAACGCAAGGCGTCCATGAGCGAATACCTGGCGCTGTTCGAGCAATTACTGGCCGCCGTACTGGCCCGTGACCTGGTGCAAATTCGCCTGGTGCTGTCGGCTTACTGCCAGCGCAGCAGCTCGCTGGTGATCGCTGCGTTGGCGGACGCCTAGACGTGCGGCTCAAGTGCATCAAATTGGCGGGGTTCAAATCCTTCGTCGACCCCACCACGGTGAACTTCCCCAGCAACATGGCGGCAGTGGTGGGGCCCAATGGCTGCGGCAAGTCGAATATCATCGACGCCGTACGCTGGGTGATGGGCGAGAGCTCGGCAAAAAACCTGCGCGGCGAGTCGATGACCGACGTCATCTTCAATGGCTCCACCAGCCGCAAGCCGGTGAGCCAGGCCAGCATCGAGCTGGTGTTCGATAACTCCGACGGCACTCTGGTCGGTGAGTACGCGGCCTATGCGGAAATCTCGATCCGCCGCAAAGTCACCCGCGACAGCCAGAACAGCTACTTCCTCAACGGCACCAAGTGCCGTCGTCGCGACATCACCGACATCTTCCTCGGCACAGGCCTGGGCCCGCGCAGTTATTCGATCATCGAACAGGGCATGATCTCCAAGCTGATCGAAGCCAAGCCCGAAGACCTGCGCAATTTTATCGAAGAAGCGGCGGGTATCTCCAAGTACAAGGAGCGTCGTCGCGAGACCGAAAACCGTATCCGCCGCACCCATGAAAACCTCGCCCGCCTGACTGACCTGCGCGAAGAGCTGGAGCGCCAGTTGGAGCGCCTGCACCGTCAGGCCCAGGCCGCCGAGAAGTATCAGGAATACAAGGGCGAAGAACGCCAGCTCAAGGCACAACTCTCGGCCCTGCGCTGGCAGGCGCTGAATGACCAGGTGGGCCAGCGCGAAGCGATCATTGGCACCCAGGAAATCAGCTTCGAAGCGCTGGTGGCCGAGCAGCGCAACGCCGACGCCAGCATCGAGCGCCTGCGTGACGGCCACCATGAACTCTCCGAACGCTTCAATCTGGTGCAGGGCCGTTTCTATTCAGTGGGCGGCGATATCGCCCGGGTCGAGCAGAGCATCCAGCACGGCCAGCAGCGCCTGCGCCAGTTGCAGGATGACCTGAAGGAAGCCGAACGCGCGCGCCTGGAAACCGAATCGCACCTGGGCCATGACCGCACCTTGCTGCTGACCCTCGGCGAAGAGCTGGACATGCTCACCCCCGAGCAGGAAATCACCAGCGCTGCCGCCGAAGAAGCCGCCGCCGCCCTGGAAGAAGCCGAAACCACCATGCACGGCTGGCAGGAGCAGTGGGACGCCTTCAACCTGAAATCGGCCGAGCCACGCCGCCAGGCCGAGGTGCAGCAGTCGCGCATCCAGCAGCTGGAAACCAGCATGGAACGCCTGGCCGAACGCCAGCGCCGTCTGCAGGAAGAGCGCGTATTGCTCGCCGCCGACCCGGAAGACGCGGCGATCATGCAGTTGAGCGAGCAACTGGCCGAAAGCGAAATGACCCTCGAGGAGCTGGAGGCCAGCGAAGAACAGCAAGTGGAGCGCTTGGAGCAACTGCGTCAGCAATTGCACACGGCAACCCAGGCGCAGCAGCAGGCCCAGGGGGATTTGCAGCGTCTCAATGGTCGCCTGGCATCCCTTGAAGCGCTCCAGCAAGCGGCGTTGGACCCTGGCACCGGCACGGCCGAATGGCTGCGCGATCAGCAGTTGGCCGAGCGCCCGCGCCTGGCCGAAGGCTTGAAGGTAGAGGCCGGTTGGGAGCTGGCGGTGGAAACCGTTTTGGGCGCCGATTTGCAAGCCGTGCTGGTGGACGATTTTGGCGGCTTCGACCTGGCCGGCTTTGCCCAGGGCGACTTGCGCCTGCTCAGCCCTGCGGCCGATGGCACGCGGGTGCCGGGCAGCTTGCTGGACAAGGTTGAAGCGGCGATTGACTTGTCGCCGTGGCTGGGCCAGGTCAAGCCGGTTGAGTCACTTGAGCAGGCCCTGGCCCAGCGCGGCCAGTTGGCGGCCGGCGAAAGCCTGATCAGCCGCGACGGTTATTGGATCGGCCGCCACTTCCTGCGGGTACGCCGTGCCAGTGAAGCCGAAAGCGGCGTATTGGCCCGTGGCCAGGAAATCGTCAATTTGACCGCCGAGCGTGAAGAGCGCGAAGCCACCCTCGAAAGCCTGGAAACCGAACTGCAAACCCTGCGCGCCACCCAGCGCCAGCAGGAGACCGGTCGCGAACACCTGCGCCGGCTGTTGCAGGACGAAGCGCGCCAGCAGGGCGAATTGAAAGCGCAACTGTCGGCGAGCAAGGCCAAGGTCGAACAACTGACCCTGCGCCGCACCCGCCTCGATGAAGAAGTGGCCGAGATGGGCGAGCAGCGCGCCCTGGAACACGAACAGATCGGCGAAGCCCGCCTGCAATTGCAGGAAGCCCTCGACAGCATGGCCCTGGACACCGAGCAGCGCGAGTTGCTGCTGGCCCAGCGCGACAGCCTGCGCGAACGCCTCGACCGCGTGCGCCAGGAAGCGCGCCAGCACAAGGATCATGCCCACCAGCTAGCGGTGCGCCTCGGCTCGTTGCGCGCCCAGCACGACTCCACGCGTCAGGCCCTCGAGCGCCTGGAGATGCAGTCCGAACGCCTGACCGAAAAGCGCGAGCAACTGAGCCTGAACCTGGAGGAGGGCGAGGCGCCATTGGAAGAGCTGCGCCTCAAGCTCGAAGAGTTGCTCGATAAGCGCATGACCGTCGACGAAGAACTCAAGACCGCGCAGATCGCCCTCGAGGATGCCGACCGCGAGCTGCGCGATGCTGAAAAACGCCGCACCATGGCTGAGCAGCAATCCCAGTTGATCCGCGGCCAGCTCGAACAGCAACGCATGGAATGGCAAGCCTTGACTGTGCGGCGCAAGACCTTGCAAGACCAGTTGCTTGAAGATGGCTATGACTTGCACGGCGTGCTCAACACCCTGACCGCCCAGGCCAACGAGAAGGACGCCGAAGAAGAACTTGAACGGATTGCCGCACGCATTCAACGCCTGGGCGCGATCAACCTCGCGGCCATCGATGAGTACCAGCAGCAGTCCGAGCGCAAACGTTATCTGGATGCCCAGGACGCCGATCTGGTGGAAGCCCTGGATACCCTGGAAAACGTGATCCGCAAGATCGACAAGGAAACCCGCAACCGCTTCAAAGATACCTTTGATCAGATTAATGGCGGTTTACAGGCGTTATTCCCAAAAGTTTTCGGTGGTGGCAGCGCTTACTTGGAACTGACGGGCGAAGATCTACTCGATACAGGGGTAACGATCATGGCGCGGCCTCCGGGCAAGAAGAACAGCACCATCCATTTGTTGTCCGGCGGCGAAAAGGCCCTGACCGCATTGGCCCTGGTATTTGCCATCTTCAAGTTGAACCCGGCGCCGTTCTGCATGCTCGACGAAGTTGACGCACCGCTGGATGACGCTAACGTGGGACGCTACGCTCGGTTGGTCAAAGAGATGTCCCAGACCGTGCAGTTCATCTATATCACCCACAACAAGATCGCCATGGAAATGGCCGATCAGTTGATGGGGGTCACGATGCACGAGCCGGGTTGTTCGCGATTGGTCGCGGTGGATGTGGAAGAAGCGATGGCGATGGTGGAATCCTGAGTCCAGCCAAGAGAGAGGATTTACGGCACGACGTAGGGTGGTTTACCGGTCTGGCGAAAGTGGCAAATGGACATATTTGTTCAAGGCATTTTGACAGACGGTGTAAAGTTGTCTTTGGTCGTGCTAGTTTAATGTCAATTTTTCGTGTGCGTGGGCAAAACGTCAGCCAGAACATAGAGTTGGCGCCACGTTTTAAAGCGGTTTGCACGGTGCTAAACCCCTTATTTTTCAGCATTTTTTATAGAGGCACGGGATTACATGGAAATCGGTCTGCGCGAGTGGCTGATCGTCATCGGCATTATTGTCATTGCCGGTATTCTTTTTGATGGCTGGCGCCGTATGCGCGGTGGCAAGGGTAAGCTCAAGTTCCGCTTGGACCGAAACCTGTCCAACCTGCCCGACGACGACGGCAGCGCCGAGCTGCTGGGGCCGCCCCGTGTGCTGGATACCCATAAAGAGCCGCAACTGGACGAGCACGACTTGCCGTCGATGAGCGCGCCGGTGCGTGAAGCTCGCGAGCCGTCGTCCAAGCGCGGCAAGCGTGGCAGTGCAGCGGTAGCCGAACCGCACCAGGGCGACCTGAACCTCGACGTCGATGATGGCCCGAGCTTCAGCAGCCGCGACAACGATTTCCCCGACGAGACCCCGACCAAAAGCGCAGCGCGCCAATCGGTGAACGATCAGCCGGCCGCCGAAGAAGTCTTGGTGATCAGCGTGATCTGCCGCGATGCCGGTGGTTTCAAAGGCCCGGCACTGTTGCAGAACATCCTTGAAAGCGGCCTGCGTTTTGGCGAGATGGATATCTTCCACCGCCACGAAAGCATGGCCGGCAATGGCGAAGTGCTGTTCTCCATGGCCAACGCGGTCAAGCCGGGCACCTTCGACCTGGACGATATCGACCTGTTCAGCACCCCGGCGGTGAGTTTCTTCCTCGGCCTGCCGGGCCCGCGTCACCCGAAACAAGCGTTCGACGTGATGGTGGCGGCGGCCCGCAAGCTGTCCCAGGAACTCAACGGCGAGCTCAAGGACGACCAACGCAGCGTCCTGACCGCCCAGACCATCGAACACTACCGTCAGCGCATCGTCGAGTTCGAGCGTCGCGCCCTGACACAGAAACGCTGAGGTTCGATCATAAGCGTTGTCTGTAGAATCCATGCACTAACATATTGAGCAGCTTCGGCTGCTCTTTTGCTTTATGAGAGAACACCCATGACCGCCGCCCATACCCGCATTCTCGAACTGCGCGCTGAACTGGATCAGCACAACTATCGCTACCACGTGCTCGACGAGCCGAGCATTCCGGACGCCGAGTACGACCGCCTGTTCCACGAGCTCAAGGCCCTGGAAGCCGAGCACCCGGAACTGGTGACGCGCGATTCTCCGACGCAGCGGGTCGGCAGTGCAGCGCTCTCGGCGTTCACCCAGGTCAAGCACGAGATCCCGATGCTCAGTCTGGGCAACGCCTTTGATGAAACCACCATGCTCGAATTTGATCGCCGGGTCACCGAGGGCCTCGACCTGCCGGTGGGCGATCTGTTCGGTGCTGGCGCGGCGGTGGAGTACAGCTGCGAACCAAAGCTGGATGGCCTGGCGGTCAGCCTGCTGTACCAGGATGGCGAGCTGGTGCGCGGCGCTACCCGTGGTGATGGCACCACGGGCGAAGACATCAGCGTCAATGTGCGCACCGTGCGCAATATCCCCTTGAAGCTGCACGGCAGTGGCTGGCCGGCCACCCTGGAAGTGCGTGGCGAAGTGTTTATGTCCAAGGCCGGTTTCGAGCGCCTGAACGCCTCGCAACTGGAAGTCGGCGGCAAGACTTTCGCCAACCCGCGCAATGCTGCGGCCGGCAGCCTGCGCCAGCTGGATTCAAAGATCACCGCCAGCCGCCCACTGGAATTCTGCTGCTATGGCATCGGCCAGGTGACCGCAGATATCAGTGATACCCATATCGGTAATCTCAAGCAGTTGCAAAAGTGGGGCATGCCGATCAGCCACGAGCTGAAGCTGGCCAAGGGCATCCAGGAATGCCTGGACTACTACCGCGATATTGGCGAGCGGCGTAATGCGCTGGGCTATGAGATCGACGGGGTGGTGTTCAAGGTCAACAGCATCGCCGCCCAGCGTGAGCTGGGGTTCCGCGCCCGTGAACCGCGCTGGGCCATCGCGCATAAATTCCCGGCGATGGAAGAGTTGACCGAGTTGCTCGACGTGGAATTCCAGGTCGGCCGTACCGGCGCCGTGACTCCAGTGGCGCGCTTGAAACCGGTCAAGGTGGCCGGTGTGACCGTGGCCAACGCTACCTTGCACAACATGGACGAAGTGGCACGCCTGGGACTGATGATCGGTGACACGGTGATCATCCGCCGCGCCGGTGATGTGATCCCACAAGTGGTCTCGGTAGTCACCGAGCGTCGCCCGGA
Source organism: Pseudomonas synxantha (assembly GCF_900105675.1). Lineage (NCBI taxonomy): Bacteria > Pseudomonadati > Pseudomonadota > Gammaproteobacteria > Pseudomonadales > Pseudomonadaceae > Pseudomonas > Pseudomonas synxantha. The sequence continues at coordinate 705,817 of NZ_LT629786.1, forward strand.
ACACGCCCGTGCGGTGCAGATCCCCGAGAGCTGCCCGGTGTGCGGCTCCCATGTCGAGCGCACGCAGTTGGTCAAGCGTAGCAAGGGCAAGGAAACCGTCAGTGAAGGCGCGGTGTACCGTTGCGTCGGGCGCCTGGCTTGTGGCGCGCAGCTCAAGCAGGCGATCATCCATTTCGTCTCGCGTCGTGCCATGGATATCGACGGCCTGGGTGACAAGACTATCGAGCAACTGGTGGATGAAAAACTCATCGGCTCGCCAGCGGATCTCTACAAGCTCAAGTATGAACAGATCATTGACCTGGAAGGCTTCGCCGACATCTCCAGCAAGAAGCTGATCAGCGCCATCGAAAACAGCAAGGCGCCAACCCTGGCGCGCTTTATCTATGCCCTCGGCATTCCCGATGTGGGCGAGGAGACCGCCAAGGTGCTGGCGCGCTCCCTGGCTTCGCTGGAGCGTGTGCAGAAGGCTTTACCGGAAGTGCTGACGTACTTGCCGGATGTGGGATTGGAAGTGGCCCATGAGATCCATAGTTTCTTTGAAGACGACCACAACCAGGAAGTAATCGGTGCGCTGTTGGCAGCGGACGAATGCGGCCTGCAATTGCAGGACCAGGGCGACCTGAGCGCCGAATTCGCTGCCAGCACCACCTTGGGCGGCTTGCTCGACAAGCTGCACGTGCCTTCCGTAGGGCCGGGCGCCGCGCAGAAACTCGCGGACAAGTTCGGCACCCTTGAAGGTGTGATCAAGGCTGACTGGCTCGACATGCGCCAGGCGCTGCCCGAGAAGCAGGCCAAGGCCGTGCGCGACTTTTTCGACAATGCCGACAACGCCCATCGCGCCCTGGCCATCGAGCAACAGCTCAAGGACTTCGGCATGCACTGGCAGAGCGAGAAGAAGGTGGTCGAAGGCTTGCCGGAAGCCGGGCACACCTGGGTGCTTACCGGCTCCCTGGAGCTGATGAGCCGCGATGTGGCCAAGGACAAGCTCGAAAGCCTCGGCGCCAAGGTGGCCGGTTCCGTCTCGGCGAAAACCCACTGCGTGGTGGCCGGGCCGGGCGCTGGATCGAAATTGGCCAAGGCCAGTGAGCTGGGCATCAAAGTGCTGGACGAAGAAGCCTTCGTGGCCTTCCTGGCCAAGCACAACATCAGCGTCTGAAACGCGCTGACTGATCGTTCCCACGCTCCGCGTGGGAATGCATCCGGTGACGCTTCGCGTCACGACTCAAGCGCGCCCAAGCCGTCGTTCCCACTCAAAGTGTGGGAACGTTCTCTCACGGAAAATGATCTAGTCTTGGTCACCCCAGGGAGAGCCCGCCATGTTCCGCTACTTCGAGCAACTCAGTTCGCGCATCGCAGCGCCGTTCATGGCCCAACCCTCGCGCAACAGCAAGGTGTGGCAATGCCGTTGCGGCCAGTCTTTATTCTTCCGTAACAGCCAATGTCTGGCCTGCCAGGCGGTGTTGGGTTACCTGCCGCAGCAAAGCCGCCTGTCCTCCCTGCAACCTGGCCCTGTGATTGGCACTTGGCTGGCGGACGATCATCTCGATGCCGGTGCTTTTCGACGCTGCGCCAACCTGGATACCCCGGCTGCGTGCAACTGGCTGATCCCCGCCCACAGCACCGCCAAGCTGTGCGTAGCCTGCAGCCTGAACCGCACCATTCCCGATCTGTCGATTGCGCAAAACCCCGAACGCTGGCGCAAGGTCGAAACCGCCAAGCGCCGGCTGGTGGCACAGCTGATCAGCCTGGGCCTGCAAGTGGTGCCCAAGCGCGTCGATGAAGACACTGGCCTGGCCTTCGACTTCATCGGCATCGACCTGCAAGGCAACGCGCCCACCACTGGTCATGCCAACGGCCTGATCACCCTGGACATCAAGGAAGCCGACGACGCCCACCGAGAAAAAGTCCGCGTACAGATGCACGAGCCGTACCGCACCTTGCTTGGCCATTTTCGCCATGAAGTCGGCCACTATTACTGGGATCGCCTGATCGCCCACAGCCACTGGCTTGAACCTTTTCGCGCCCTGTTCGGCGACGAGCGTGCCAGTTATGCCGACGCCCTCGACCAGCACTACCAGAACGGCCCGCGCCCGGACTGGCAACAAAACTGCGTCAGTGCCTACGCCACCATGCACCCATGGGAAGACTGGGCCGAAACCTGGGCCCACTACCTGCACATGATGGATGCGGTGGACACTGCCCTGGGCTTTGGCATGAGCGCCCGCGAGATGGACCTGGATTACCAGCCGTTCGCCCTGGCGACGCTGTACGATCCCGGGCATCCTGGCGGCCCGGCATTCCTCAGCTTCGTCAACGCCTGGATTGAGCTGGCCGGCATGCTCAACGAACTGTCCCGCGCCATGGGCCAGCCGGATTTCTACCCCTTCGTGCTGCCCTCTGCGGTGATCGCCAAGTTGCACTTTATTCACCTGGTCATCCAGGAAGAGGGCGGCAGGGCCGATGCGGTCCTGCAGGCACAATGATTAACCCCTGTGGGAAGGGGGCAAGCCTCCACATTAAATAGCGCAATTGTTGAACGCCATGGCAAGTACTTGAAGCTTCTCATTTTTTACGGTTGTAACTTCCGATGAGAACGGTACAATGGCGCGGCTTGCCGAGAGGCCAGCGTCGTTATGGTGACCCCATCGGTCCCCCCGCAACGATTACCCGTGAACCTGGTCAGAGCCGGAAGGCAGCAGCCACAGCGGGAACATTGTGTGCCGGGGTGTGGCTGGTGGGGTTGCCTCCATAACGCTCCCTCCTGCGATCCCTTCTTCGACTCCAATTCATATTTGCTGCCCTGCCAGTCATCTGTGACGCCGGTTGCACAGCGCATGACGGTCATCTCTCGACCAGTGGCATACTCCCAAGCGTCTCTTTCCCCTGGCTACGAGGCTATATGCACTCGGAACATTTTGATTTATCCAGCCCTGTGTTCTTGCCGATCACCGATGAAACCTGTGCGGGTTTGTTGGCTGGCGACGGTGCAGGGGCGCTCGTCGCCCTGAGTGAGCCGGAGCTGGCGGCCGTGCTGGTTATCCAGAATCTGGCGCAGGTGCCGGAAAGCGACCTGAGCGCCAGTGGCGCTGAAAAAGTGTTGGCCAAGCTCATTGACTGGGCGGTAGAGGCCAGCCATTCGACGAGCGTGTCCCTGTTGTCGGAAGCACAGCGGCTGTTCGACCAAAGGAAGCTGTACTTCGGTCTTAATGTGGTCAAAAGCCTCAAGCTGCGCTTTCTGCTGGCGGAGGAGGTACAGGCGCGAGACTACCTGCTGCCCAGCGGCAAATGGGACGTCGAATATAAAGTGCGCCACCTCAAGGCAAATGACCCGTTCAGCAAACAGATGGTCACGCCCCGGCACCACGAACGCTGGTTGAGCGCCGAGCAAGACAAGCTGGTCAGGACCTTCCGCGCCAACTTGAACGAAGACCTGCATGTCCAAGGCTACGCGGGCATCGGTAAGAGTCATCTGCTGGTGGCCTTGATGGAGCACCTGCGTCCGGAAAAAACCTTGTTGCTGGCGCGTACCCCGGCAAAACTGGAAACCCTGCGTGCGCGCATGGTGGGCGTTCGCGAGCGAAAGGCCGGGCAGACCTTCTACGCCTTTGCGCATACCTTGTTGCATGGCCCAAGGCCCAAGCCGCTGGATACCCAAGCAAGGGCGCCGAGCAAGCAGGCACTGGCCCAGGAGCTGAATATCTTCGGTTTCCGGCGTTTGGAGGGGCAAGCGGTGGTGGATGTCTGTCTCAAAGTGCTTGAAGCCTACTGCCGCTCCTGGGAATACAGCCTGTCGGCGAAGCATTTGCCGCATTTCAAGCAGCCGCTGTCCGTCGTCGACTCGCGGGCACTGCTCGAATACGCCAGCCGGTTGTGGAGCTACCTTGAGGCGAATCCGGCCTGGGGCAGCCAGACCGGATTTGAAGCCTTGTTGATGATCAAGCGCGCCAGCCTTGCCGGCTGTGTGGTGCCCGAGCGCTATACCCACGTGCTCATCGACGAGAGCCAGGACATTCCGGCGCCGCTGCTGCAGATGATCGAGCGCGGCCGCCAGGTGCTGGTCACCCTGGGCGACGAGTACCAGCAGGCCAGTGGTGGGGTGGTCAAACGTGCCCGTGAGGTTCGCCACACGGACATTTGCTACTCCGTGCGTTCCGGACGCAACGTCGAGCGCCTGGTCAACCCTTTGATCAGCCAGCATTCGGATAAAAGCAAAGTGCTCTTTGAGGGCGCGCGGGACGCCGACGTCGGTATTGAGTTTTATCCGCAGGGTTTCGTGCCGCCGCAAGGTTGCGTGGTGCTGACCGCATCCTATTGGGACACCATGAAGTGGGCCATGCAACTAAGTGACGCCCGTTGTGCATTCGGCCTGGCGAGTAAAGAGGCGCAGCAGTCACTCAAGTATTTCATGGACACGGTCATCGCGTTGTTCAAGCCAGATTTCTATAGCAACGAGTTCAATGACAGTGGCCCTCATCCTTTTTTCAGCGATATGGCCGATTGGCAGCAAGTGCGCGAGGCATGTCAGTTCGATGAGGCGTTTCTTTGGGTTGAGGCCGAGTTGGAAAAAGGCTTTAACCTGGCTGACGTTACACGTTTGAACCGGCTAAGCGGCCATCCGCACGAGCGCTGCCTGCTGATGCTGGCGCAAGATGCGGGCGGGCTGGAGTTCGAACGGGTGCTGCTTACCCCCGAGTTGTTGACCAATGTGAAGTTCCAGGACGCCTATGCGTTCGACCAGCGACTGTGTGCGGTGTATATCGCGATTTCCCGAGCGACTCAGCAATTGTATCTGCCCTACGATGTGGTTGAATGGATCGACTACCACAAGTATCAGAAAACCCGAGAGTTGCACGGTTACTGACGGATTTAACCGGGCCATTTCACAACTTTCAAAACGCCCTCTGGACAATTCGCATACCGCCTTGCTAGCTTGCGCCAGCCACTTGTTTCAGAGTATGACAAGGGCACGGATTTGATATTGAAGTGCTATCACTTCTTTCACTCACAAGGATGTCTGTCATGAAGAGCCTGCAAGGGTTGCCTCGTCTTATCAGTGCTTCAGTAGGCGCTCCCGGTAAAGCCCGCAACTTGCCCGCCGATGTTCAGTGCATCCAGTACCTATTTAACTTGATCATTCCCAAGATGGGCTTTGCCTTGCAGGAAAACGGCAAGTGCGACGGCCAGTTGGTGCAGTGCATCAGTCAGTATCAGTTCCGCCATCTCAAATACGCCCATCCAGATGGTGTGATCGACCCCACGGGGCGCACGTTCAACAGTCTGATCGAAGAGGCGGTAAAGGTACCGGTGAAGGCCTTCCCGACCATGCGCATTCCGACTTTTATCAATGTGTTTGGCAATAACAACGTCGATGCGGTGCAGGCCACGGTGAACGTCTATCTGGACCGTGTGCGTGCGATGATCGAAGCCGAGCGGCGTAACCGCCAGTTGATGCTCCAGGCCACCTGCGACGGCGGTACCACGCTCAGCGATACGGATTTCCAAAATGCCGCCAAACAACTTGGCAACGGCATCTCGGTGAATGTGGTCAAGGCTTTCGCTACCGTGGAGTCCGGTGGGAAGGTGGGATTCGGGCCCGCCAAGTTGCCGATCATCGCCTTCGAAGGCCACCACTTTCGCAAGTACACCAAGCACATCTACGACCAGTCGCACCCGCTGCTGTCGTACATCTACAAGAAAAAAGCCGGGCCGCAGTGGCAGACCAACAACAAGGACCAGGTCAAGGCCTGGGAAACCATGGCTACCGCATTCGCCCTGGACCAGGAGGCGGCATTGATGTCGGCGTCCTGGGGCATGTTTCAGGTCATGGGATTCAACTTCGCATCCTGCGGTTTCAAGACGGTGTTTGAGTTAGTCGCAGCGTTGAAAGTGAACGCCGGTAATCAACTCAAGGCCTACATCAGCTTTTGCAGCAAGAGCACGGCGTTGATGAGTGCGATGAAAAACAAGGATTTCACGGCCATGGCCCGCAACTATAACGGCGATGACTACGGCAACTATGACGTGTTGATGAAACAAGCCTACGAAGCCTTTGAAGGGAAGAAATAAGATGATTCGTTTTCTGGCGATGGGCGTGTTGTCGTTATGCACGGTGGCGTCGGCACTGGCTGGCTCGCCAACCTTGCATTCGGGCAAGTACGAAGGGTTGATGCTGGCGGTAACGCCTGGGCATCAGGTCGAGGGTTTCTACGCCGAGGCGATGGGCGAGGGCGTGAGTCGCCGTTGCAGCTTCTACCTGCAAGGCAAGCCTGAGGCGCTGACCACCTGGCTGGACGCCGCCTACCCTGGCAGTGTGGCTGTGGCGTCCGACGGCGTGATCCTGACGGTGGAGCAGGGCCGTCAACACCCCGGCTGTATCAACGTGCTGATGCCGGAAATCGCCACCGGCCTGGACCTGACCCGGACCGCCAGCAAAAAGTGGATCGGCCTGGTGACCGTATCCGCCGACAAGGCTTACCTGCTGAAAACCCCGGGGGCGAAGGTCGCCAAGCGTCCCTACATCGTCAAGGATGATGTGGTGGGTGTGCTGGCGTTCAAGGATGGCTGGGCGCAGGTGGAGTTTATCAATGCTGACGAGCGCTCCTTTACGGGGTGGATCAGCCAGGGCCAGTACGCACGGTTGGTTGCGCCGAAGCTCTGAGAAGCTCTGAAATGTGGGAGGGGGCTTGCTCCCGATGAGGAAGGGTCAGCTAGCACCTTTATTGATTGACCCACCGCTATCGGGAGCAAGCCCCCTCCCACATTTAGGAATGTGTCAGCCAAAGGTCTCGCGCAGTAGCCCGGCGAATGCATCCCGTGCCAGGTGTCGCTGGGTGTCCTTGTGCCAGAACAGCAGGTTGTCCACCGCCGCCAGTTCGTCAAACCGATAGGACGCCAGCTGATTGGCCTGCTCATAGCGCGCCAGAATACCCTCGGGCGCCAATGCCACGCCAATCCCCGCGCTGACGCAGCCGATGATCGTGCCCCAACTGGCGTAGCTGGCAATCGCCGGCTTGAAGTCATGGGGCTTGAGCCAGTTTTCCAGGGCGGCGCGATAGGGGCAGCCTGGCGGCCATACCAGCAGCGTGCGGCCGGCCAGGTCCTCGGCGCTGTCGATAGGTGCACTGGAGGCGCTGGCAATCAACACCAGGCGCTCGCTGTAGACCACACTCTGCTCCAGCTTTGTACGTTTGCCACCGGCGGCCACCAGGGCCACATCCAGGCGATGGTGTTGCAGGTCGTCCAGCAATTGCGCCCAGGCGCCGGTGACCAGTTCCAGGCTGACCTCGGGGTAACGTCGGTGATATTCCGCCAGCAGCGGTGGCAGGCGACCGCTGGCGCTGGATTCCACCGCACCGATGCGCAAGGTGCCACGGGGAATGGCGTTGGCATCCACCGCACGTTTGGACTCATCCACCAGCGCCAGAATGCGTTCACAGTAATCCAGGAAGATCTCACCCGCAGCACTGATCGCCAACCCGCGGCCGGCGCGGATAAACAGCGGCGTGCCCAACTCGTTTTCCAGCTGCTTGATGCGCGTGGTGATGTTGGACGGCACACAGTGCAACTGCAAGGCAGCCTGGGCCACGCTGCCGGTTTGTGCCACGGCGCGCACCATTTTCAGTTGGGCCAGTTCCATTGCTCAGTTCCCGTGATTTCAGAAGTCAGAAACACTTAATTGTCCTACGCCCGGCCTGGGCCAAGACTGACGGCATGCCTTCTCAATACGTGGATGCCGTCGATGAATACCCCGTCACCTCTAAAGCTTACGCTAGTCATTGCCTGCGTCATCCTCTGTTGGGCCTATTCGCCCATCGGCGTGCACATGGGGCTGCACAGCTACAGCCCCGGTCAATTGGCGTTGCTGCGGTTCCTGATTGCATCGGTATTCATGGGGGGCGTGGCGCTGGTGGTCGGTATCGGCCGCCCGCAGGTGCGCGATCTTCCCTGGCTGCTGGTCTTGGGTTTCTTCGGGGTGTTCCTGCACCACACCAGCATCAATAGCGGTCAGCAATGGGTGACGGCGGCGGCGTCCAGCGTGTTGGCACAGTCGGCGCCGTTGTTCAGTGTGTTGATCGCGTTTTTCTGCTTGAAGGAACGGGTCAGTGCCTGGCGCTGGGCCTGTGTGCTATTGGGCCTGGCCGGCGTGCTGGTGGTGATCTGGGGCGACCACGGCGTGGGCGACATCGACCCTCGGGGCTTGCTGATCCTGCTGGCGGCGTGCTCGTGGAGTGTGTATTTCGCCATCGCGCGGCATTACGCCCATCGCTACAGCCCGCTGACCCTGGCGTGCTACATGGTGTGGTCCGGCACCTTGATGCTCTGCGTGAACCTGCCGGGCCTGCCCGCCGCCATCGTACAGGCACCGTTACCGGAGAACTTCGCGGTGCTGGTGCTGGGCATTTTCCCCAGCGGCTTGGCATACCTGGCCTGGGGGTATGTGTTGAAGCATGTCGAGGTCAGCCGTGCTTCGGTGGCGATGTACCTGATCCCACCGGTTGCCATGGTGATGGCCGCAATGCTGCTCGGCGAGCATGTGGCCCTGCAGGTGATGCTGGGCGCGGTGATCGTGCTGGCCAGCGTGGCTGCTATCAGTCTGGAGGGCCGCTGGCGTTCAATCGTTCATGCAGGACGTGCGCAAAAGCCCGCTGTGGGGCCAATCGGGCCAGCTTCGTCAGATTAGACGAGCGTGCCGGATGCAATTTCCCCCTTGCTCCGCTAGCATTACCGGCTTCCGCTTCCCAGTTGCGACGGTTTTCGATGAGTTATCAGGTTCTTGCACGTAAATGGCGCCCGCGCTCGTTCCGCGAAATGGTCGGCCAGACCCATGTGCTCAAGGCTCTGATCAATGCCTTGGACAGCCAACGGCTGCACCACGCCTACCTGTTCACCGGTACCCGCGGGGTGGGCAAGACCACGATTGCGCGCATCATCGCCAAGTGCCTGAATTGTGAAACCGGTATCACTTCAACGCCTTGCGGCACCTGTTCGGTATGCCGCGAGATCGACGAGGGGCGTTTTGTCGACCTGATCGAGATCGATGCCGCGAGCCGCACCAAGGTCGAAGACACCCGCGAGCTGCTCGACAACGTGCAGTACGCGCCGAGCCGTGGCCGCTTCAAGGTCTACCTGATCGACGAAGTGCACATGCTGTCCAGCCACTCCTTCAACGCCCTGTTGAAAACCCTGGAAGAGCCGCCGCCCTACGTTAAGTTCATCCTGGCCACCACCGACCCGCAGAAACTTCCTGCAACGATTTTGTCGCGGTGCCTGCAGTTCTCCCTGAAAAACATGACCCCCGAGCGGGTGGTCGAGCATTTGACCCATGTGCTGGGCGTCGAGAACGTACCGTTCGAAGACGACGCGCTGTGGTTGTTGGGCCGCGCCGCCGACGGTTCGATGCGTGACGCCATGAGCCTCACCGACCAGGCCATCGCGTTCGGCGAAGGCAAGGTCATGGCTGCCGATGTGCGCGCCATGCTCGGCACCCTGGACCACGGCCAGGTGTTCGATGTGCTTCATGCGCTGATCGAAGGCGACGCCAAGGCGCTGCTCGAAGCGGTGCGCCATCTCTCGGAGCAAGGCCCGGATTGGAACGGCGTGCTCTCGGAGATCCTCAATGTGCTGCACCGCGTCGCCATTGCCCAGGCCCTGCCGGAAGGCGTCGACAACGGCCATGGCGACCGCGATCGCGTATTGGCCCTGGCCCAGGCCTTGCCAGCCGAGGATGTGCAGTTCTACTACCAGATGGGCCTGATTGGCCGCCGGGACCTGCCCCTGGCGCCGGACCCGCGCGGTGGCTTTGAAATGGTGCTGCTGCGCATGCTGGCGTTCCGGCCGGCGGACTCGGCAGACGCACCGAGACAGCCGCTAAAGCCAGTGGGGATCAGCCAGGCCACAGTTGATTCCGCCAAACCAGTGGCTGGCGCGGCAGCTGTCGCGCCAGTAGTCGCTGCGCCCGTACCGGTTGCGCCGACGCCTGAGCCTGAACCTGTGCCGGTTGCAGCAGCGCCTGTGGTTGAACCTGCGCCGGTTGTCGAACCGCAGCCTGTGGTCGACCTGCCCTGGAATGACCCGGTCGAAGCCGAGCCAGAGCCTGAGCAACAACCCGCCGTGGAGCCCGTGCTGGAAACCTCCGGCGAGCAACCCGAGCTGACGCCGATGCCGGCGCAGACCCCTGACAGCGTGGTGCCGGATGCCCCTGAATGGGTGTCGGCGCCGGTCCCCGAGCCGACCGTCGCCCAGGTTGAGGCTGCAACCCCAGGCATTGACCTGGACGACGAACCGCCGCTGGATGAAGACTACATCGAGCCGGACATGGACTCGGCCTACAGCTACCTGGACGAATTGGCCAGCGAGCACACCGCCGAGCCAGCGCCCGAGCCCGAGGCAGAACCGGCTGCGGCCCCGGCCACCGGCCTGGCCCTGCAATGGCTGGAATTGTTTCCGAAATTGCCGATCTCCGGCATGACCGGCAGTATCGCTGCCAACTGCACCCTGATTTCCATCGAGGGCGACCACTGGCTGTTGCACCTGGACCCGGCCCATAGCGCCTTGTTCAATGCCACCCAGCAGCGTCGGCTCAACGACGCGCTCAACCAGTACCATGGGCGCACGCTGACTATCGCCATCGAGCTGATCAAGCCCGAGCAGGAAACTCCGGCCCAGGCGGCGACCCGTCGGCGCCTTAACCGTCAACGCGAGGCCGAGGATTCGATCCACGCTGATCCGCTGATCCAACAAATGATGCAACAGTTCGGTGCGGTCGTCCGTCACGATACTATTGAACCTGTCGAAGCCCCGGTGTCCCAGGCGTCATGACTCCGGGCTACTAACTTGATCCACGTACTTTTGAGGTGATTCCCATGATGAAAGGTGGCATGGCCGGCCTGATGAAGCAGGCGCAGCAGATGCAGGAAAAGATGGCCAAGATGCAGGAAGAACTGGCCAACGCCGAAGTCACCGGTAAAGCCGGTGGCGATATGGTCAGCGTGGTGATGACCGGTCGTCACGACATCAAGCGCGTGAGCATCGACCCGAGCCTGCTGGAAGGCGTCAGCGACGACGACCGCGAAGTGCTCGAAGACTTGTTCGCCGCGGCCGTCAACGATGCCGTGCGCAAGATCGAAGCCAACAGCCAGGACAAAATGTCCGGCGTGACTGCTGGCATGCAATTGCCACCGGGCATGAAGCTGCCGTTCTGATACACATTTTGGCTAGACTCAAATGCCGGGCATTGCGCCTGGCATTTTTTTTGGGCCGACGAAACATCGAACCCCAACCCGTTACCCATGGTCTGCACCCTATACCGTTGAATTCTCATCGATAACAGGAGCCCCGCTGATGCCTCAAGAAATGACGCTCAACCAACGCATCGTCCTGGTCTCACGCCCTCAAGGTGCCCCCACGCCGGAGAACTTTCGCCTGGAACGTGTGAGCCTGCCGGAGCTGGCAGACGGTCAGGTGTTGTTGAAGACGCTGTATCTGTCGCTGGACCCCTACATGCGTGGGCGCATGAGCGACGCACCGTCCTACGCCGCGCCCGTGGAAATCGACGAGGTAATGACCGGTGGTGCTGTCAGCCGTGTCGAGCAATCGCGTCACCCGAAATTTGAGGTAGGCGACTTGGTCGTGGGCGCAACCGGCTGGCAGAGCCACTGCATTTCCGATGGGAGCAACCTCATGCCAGTGCCCAAGGGCCTGGCGAGTCCGTCGATGGCGCTGGGTGTGCTGGGCATGCCGGGCATGACCGCCTACATGGGCCTGATGGACATCGGCCAGCCCAAGGCCGGGGAAACCCTGGTGGTGGCCGCTGCGTCCGGCGCGGTGGGCTCGGTGGTGGGCCAGGTGGCCAAGCTCAAGGGCTTGCGTGTGGTGGGCATCGCCGGTGGTGCGGACAAGTGCCGCTATGTGGTGGATGAGCTGGGCTTTGATGCCTGTATCGACCACAAGAGCGCGGACTTTGCCAACGAACTGGCCATGGCGTGTTTCAAGGGTGTAGACATCTACTTCGAAAACGTCGGCGGTAAAGTCTTCGATGCGGTGCTGCCTCTGCTCAACCCCAAGGCACGCGTGCCGCTGTGCGGGTTGATTGCCGGTTATAACGCCCACGAAGCGCCCAGCGGCCCTGATCGCCTGCCGGCACTGCAGCGTACCTTGCTGACCAAGCGCGTGCGTATCCAGGGTTTTATCGTGTTCGACGACTATGGCGACCGCCAGCCGGAGTTCCTCAGCGCCATGGCGCCGTGGGTGCGCGATGGCAAGATCAAGTTCCGCGAGGACGTGGTCGATGGCCTGGAGCAGGCGCCCGAAGCCTTTATCGGCTTGCTCGAGGGGCGCAACTTCGGCAAGTTGGTGGTGCGCGTCGCGCAGGATTGAGTATTTGACGCTAATCCGGGGCGCGGGTATAAACCGCGTCTCGTTGTTTTGTCGGACCCTTCGCCCATGAGCTTCAGCCCCCTGATTCGCCAACTGATCGACGCCTTGCGCACGCTGCCCGGTGTCGGCCAGAAAACTGCCCAGCGCATGGCCCTGCAACTGCTGGAGCGTGATCGCAGCGGCGGCACCCGCCTGGCCCAGGCCCTGAGCCAGGCCATGGAAGGCGTGGGCCACTGCCGTCAGTGCCGCACCCTCACCGAAGAAGAGCTCTGCCCGCAATGCGCCGACCCACGCCGCGACGACACCTTGCTGTGCGTGGTGGAAGGGCCGATGGATGTGTATGCGGTGGAGCAGACCGGTTATCGCGGACGCTACTTCGTGCTCAAGGGCCATCTTTCGCCGCTGGACGGGCTGGGGCCGGAGGCTATCGGTATTCCGCAACTGGTTGCACGAATTGAAGCGCAGGGCACTTTTACCGAAGTGATCCTGGCGACCAACCCGACCGTGGAAGGTGAGGCCACGGCGCATTACATTGCCCAGTTGTTGACCAATAAAGGCTTGATCACCTCGCGTATTGCCCATGGTGTACCGTTGGGCGGCGAGTTGGAGCTGGTCGATGGTGGCACCTTGGCGCACTCGTTCGCGGGTCGTAAGCCGATCGTGCTCTAACATCCGCAACAGGATCAAATGTGGGAGGGGGCTTGCTCCCGATTGCTGTGTGTCAGTCGACAGAGTTATTGGCTGATCCACCGCTATCGGGAGCAAGCCCCCTCCCACAGTAGTTTTAGGGTGTCAGTGATAACTGTGTATGGCTTGATAACCAAGCAAGCGCTTGGTAAGTTCGCTCCATCTCGCCATGGAGCTTGCCGATGTCTGCCTATCAGGAATACTTCGATCCCAGCCACCAATTGGTCCGCGACAGCGTGCGCCGTTTTGTCGAGCGCGAGATGTTGCCCGGCGTCGAGCAATGGGAGGAAGCCGGCAGCTTTCCCCGTGAGCTCTATCGCAAGGCCGGTGCGGCGGGCATCCTCGGGATCGGTTATCCCGATGCCCTTGGAGGTAGCCATGAAGGCGATCTGTTCGCCAAGGTGGCCGCCAGCGAAGAATTGATGCGCTGCGGTTCCGGTGGTGTGGTGGCGGGGCTTGGCTCCCTGGATATCGGCCTGCCGCCCATCGTCAAATGGGCCAGGCCCGAAGTACGTGAGCGCGTGGCGCCCCAGGTGCTGAGCGGCGAGAAAATCATTGCGCTGGCCGTCACCGAACCCAGCGGCGGCTCGGATGTGGCCAACTTGCAGACCCGTGCCGTACGCGAGGGCGAAGATTATCGCGTGAGCGGCGCCAAGACCTTTATCACCAGTGGCATCCGTGCCGATTTTTATACCGTGGCGGTGCGCACCGGCGGCCCGGGCTTTGGCGGCATCAGCCTGCTGATGATTGAGAAAGACACGCCCGGGTTCACTGTCGGCCAGCCGCTGAAAAAGATGGGCTGGTGGGCGTCGGACACCGCTGAACTGTTCTTCGACGATTGCCGCGTGCCCGCCGGCAATCTTATCGGCGCTGAAAACATGGGCTTTGCCTGCATCATGGGTAATTTCCAGAGCGAACGCCTGGCCCTGGCCTTGATGGCCAACATGACCGCGCAACTGGCCCTGGAGGAGAGCCTCAAGTGGGCCGCCCAGCGCGAGGCATTCGGCAAGCCCATCGGCAAGTTCCAGGTGCTCAAGCATCGGCTGGCGGAAATGGCCACCGCCGTGGAAGTCTCCCGGGAGTTCACCTATCGCCAGGCCGCCAGGATGGCCGCTGGCAAGAGTGTCATCAAGGAGATTTCCATGGCCAAGAACCTGGCGACCGATACCGCTGATCGAGTGACTTATGATGCGGTGCAGATACTAGGGGGGCAGGGGTATATGCGTGGCAGCCTGGTGGAGCGGCTTTATCGCGATAACCGGATTCTGTCGATTGGTGGCGGGACGCGGGAGGTGATGAACGAAATCATCAGCAAGCAGATGGGGTTGTGATCTGTGTTGGTCTTCCGGGCCTCATCGGGGGCAAGCCCCCTCCCACCTTTGCTCTGTGAACGCAGTCAAATGTGGGAGGGGGCTTGCCCCCGATGGGGTCAGTCCTGACAAAGACTATCTTTCAGTCAACCCAAACTGCGTCAGGCAAAACGTCGGTATTCCCATGTCTTCCAACCGCTGCGACCCACCCAGCTCCGGCAAATCAATAATCGCCGCGGCTTCAAAGATCTTCGCGCCCATGCGCCGCACCAGATTCGCTGCGGCAATCAGGGTCCCGCCGGTGGCGATCAGGTCATCGAACATCAGCACCGAATCCCCTTCGCACAGGCTGTCAGCGTGCACTTCCAGGAAGGCTTCGCCGTATTCGGTCTGGTATCCCTCGGCCAGCACGTCCGCCGGCAGCTTGCCCTGCTTGCGAAACAGGATCAGCGGCTTGTTGAGCTGGTAGGCGATGATCGAACCAATCAGGAAACCACGCGCATCCATTGCGCCAATATGGCTGAAGTCGGCCTCGACGTAACGCTGGGCAAAGCTGTCGGCGACCAGGCGCAGGGCGCGGGGCGATTGGAACAGGGGAGTGATGTCACGAAAGATAACCCCAGGCTTGGGGAAGTCGATGACGGGGCGAATCAGGGATTTGATGTCGAACGAATCGAAAATCATCGTCGCAGAGTCCTGGGCGGAAAACGGACTCGAAGTATACCTGCGGCCTTGCCGATTGGCGCGGCCGCAGTCTGGATCAGACCTCCAGTGAACCGCCGGCCAGTGCGCACAGCTGGATCGGATCAAGGATATGCACTTCCTTGCCCTCGGCGGCAATCAGCTGGTTCTGCTGGAAGCGGGTAAACACGCGGGACACGGTCTCTACGGCCAGCCCCAGGTAATTGCCGATTTCATTGCGCGACATGCTCAGGCGGAACTGGTTGGCCGAGAAACCGCGGGCGCGAAAGCGCGCCGACAGGTTGACCAGGAATGTAGCGATGCGCTCGTCGGCGGTTTTCTTCGACAGCAGCAGCATCATTTGCTGGTCGTCACGAATCTCGCGGCTCATCACGCGCATCAGCTGGCGACGCAACTGCGGCAATTGCAGGGCCAATTCATCGAGGCGTTCGAAAGGGATTTCGCACACCGAAGTCGTCTCCAGCGCTTGGGCCGACACCGGGTGAACCTCGGTGTCCATCCCCGACAGCCCGACCAACTCGCTGGGCAAGTGGAAGCCAGTGATTTGTTCTTCACCGCCATCGCTTAGGCTGAATGTCTTCAACGCGCCCGAACGTACTGCATAGACCGAATCGAACTTGTCGCCCTGGCGAAACAGGAACTCGCCTTTTTTTAGCGGGCGCCCGCGTTTCACGATGTCGTCCAGCGCATCCATGTCTTCCAGATTCAGCGAAAGTGGCAGGCAGAGGGGAGCCAGGCTGCAATCCTTGCAGTGAACCTGGCTGTGAGCGCGCAGTTTGGCTGGCTCAGACATTTCTTAAATCCTTGTGGGAAAACACACATAAGACGTAAGGGTAACGCACTGGGGGGCACCGAAGCCAGCATGTACAAAAAACCTGGCGGAATATAAAGATTTGTCCGAGGCGGCCGATAGCACTGCCATCGAATATGAACGCGGGTGGCTCAAACCATGTTATCCCTCAGTACTCAACTCGCCTCGCGCACCCAGGTCCAGGCACTGCCCGAAGCCAAGAAGGCGGTAGACTCCGATGTTGCCGCGATCCCGTCGACGGATGCAGCCAAGCCTGCCGTTTCAGTGACCATTTCTGGTGCCGCGATGAAAGCTGCAGCGGCGGAGAAAACCTCAAACAGTGATATCGATGACAGTGGCCTGGCGGACAACGTCAAGAACCTGCTGAAGATGATTCGCGAGATCAAGAAACAGATTGCCGAGAAACAGGCTGAGATGGCAGCGGTGATGGCTGATAAAAACCTCTCGCCGGAACAGGCACGTGCCCGGCTTTCGGGCCTGCAATCGGCGTTGAGCGCACTGCAGGCCGGGTTGACCAGCGCTCAGGCGTCGCTGGCCAAAGCCATGAAAGACATGAGCGGCGCCGATGCGATCAAGACTGCCGGGCTGGCGATGAAGTAACCACCGTCAGATGACCCGCGAAAATCGCTGCCTGTTCTGGTGCTCCAGATAGGCATCGAACACCATGCACACCGAGCGCACCAACAAGCGCCCGGCCGGCAGCACACGAATGCCCAGGGCATCCAGCTCGATCAAGCCATCGGTCGCCATCGTCTCCAGTTGCGGCCATAGCTCGGTGAAATAACCGCGAAAATCGATGTTGTAGGTCTGTTCGATCCCTTCGAATACCAGGCTGAAATTGCAGATCAACTGCTGGATCACGTCCCGGCGCAGACGATCGTCCGTGGTACAGACCAGTCCACGGCTGGTCGCCAGCTGAGCGCCCGCCAAGGCATTCTGGTACTGGTTCAGATCACTGCTGTTTTGACAGTACAGGTCGCCGACCTGGCTGATCGCCGACACTCCAAGCCCAATCAGATCGCAATGCCCGTGGGTGGTGTAACCCTGGAAGTTACGCTGCAGCCTGCCTTCTTCCTGGGCAATGGCCAATTCGTCGTCTGGCAAGGCAAAGTGGTCCATGCCGATATAGCGGTAGCCGGCCTGGGTCAATTGCTCGATGGTGGTTTGCAGCATCAGCAGTTTCTCCGCCGGCGAGGGCAGGTCGTCGGTGTTGATCCGCCGTTGCGGCATGAAGCGTTCTGGCAGGTGCGCGTAGTTGAATACGGACAGGCGGTCCGGCTGCAAACGGATGACTTCCTCCACGGTGCGCGCAAAATTCAGCGGAGACTGCTTGGGCAAGCCGTAGATCAGGTCGATATTGATCGAGCGAAATTGCAGGGTGCGTGCCGCATCGATCACCGCGCGGGTTTCTTCCAGGCTTTGCAGGCGATTGACCGCCCGTTGTACGTCGGGGTCGAGGTCTTGCAGGCCGATGCTTACGCGGTTGAAGCCCAGCTCGCGCAGCAGGCCCATGGTGGCCCAGTCGGCTTCGCGTGGATCGATTTCGATACCGTAGTCGCCTGAATCGTCATCCAGCAAATTGAAGTGCTGGCGCAGGCAGGCCATCACCTGGCGAAGTTCATCGTGACTGAGAAAAGTGGGCGTACCGCCGCCCAGATGCAGCTGCTCAACCGTTTGCTTGGGGTCGAGGTGACAGGCCACCAGCTGGATTTCCTGCTCCAGGCGTTGCAGGTAGGCCTGGGCGCGTCCGCGGTCCTTGGTGATGACCTTGTTGCAGGCGCAGTAGTAGCAAATGTTGGCGCAGAACGGCACGTGCACATATAGCGACAATGGCCGCACGGCCTTGCGGCTGTCACGCAGCGCGTGGAGCAAGTCGAAGGTGCCGACCTGGCTGTCAAATTGTACGGCGGTGGGGTAGGACGTGTAGCGCGGCCCCGCCAAGTCGTAGCGGTGAATCAGATCTGTGTCCCAACGAATGGCGTCGAGCATGCGGGCGGTCCCCGGGAATGGCTAGTGGGCCGAGTCTAGGGGCAGGGCTGGGCAGGCATCTTGATTTGCATCAACGGGGAGCGGCGCTATGCCACATGGGCCTTTAATGCCCCATTAGCCAGTGCTGATGCGGGCCCGGCAGCGTCCAGATGCCGAAGATCATTACCAGCACGCCCCCGGCGACACGCACGCTGCGCTTGCGCAATAACGCGGTCACGCGTTCGGCCGCCAGCCCGGTGGCGAGCAGCACCGGCCAGGTGCCCAGCCCGAAGGCCAGCATCAGCAATGCACTGTCCAGCGCATTGCCTTGGCTCGCCGCCCAGAGCAGGGTGCTGTAGACCAACCCGCACGGCAACCAGCCCCACAGCGCGCCCAGCAGCAAGGCGCGAGGCAGGCTGGACACCGGCAGCAAACGGTTGGCAACAGGCTGTATATGCCGCCACAGGCCGCGCCCGAGGCTTTCGATACGGGTCAGGCCGCTCCACCAGCCGGCCAGGTACAGGCCCATGCAAACCAGCAGCAGCCCGGCGAGCACGCGCATGAACATCGCCGCCGGGCTGTTGGCCACTGCCCAGCCGGCCAGGCCAATCAATAACCCCGCCGAGGCATAGCTGAGGATGCGCCCCAGGTTGTACGCCAGCAGCAAGCGAAAGCGGCGGCTGCGTTGCTCCTTGGGGATCGCCAGGGTCAGCGCGCCCATCAGCCCGCCGCACATGCCCAGGCAATGGCCGCCGCCGAGCAGGCCAAGGATCAGCGCCGAGACCAGCAGGGGCGCCAGCTCAAGCATGGGGTGGGGCTTTGGGCGGTTGCTCGGGGCCGTTGGCTTCGTCGACGGCGGCCAGGTGATTCGGATCCTGATCGTCGAACAACACGCTGTGGGCCGGGCCATCGAGATCCTCGTACTGACCGCTGTCCACGGCCCAGAAGAAGATGTAGATCGCCACACCCACTAAAAGCAGCGCCGCCGGTATCATCACGTATAGAGCTGGCATCTGCACTCCATGCCCACGCGGCTCAGGCCGGCAGCGGGCGGGTTATCAAGGTGGTGCCGGTGGCTGGCGCGCTCGGCAGGCGAGTCAGGCGCAAGGCGTTGAGCACCACGGTCAATGAGCTGAGGGACATGCCGATCGCCGCCCAGATCGGGGTGATCCAGCCCAGGGCGGCAAACGGCAGCATAAGGCCATTGTACAGCCCGGCCCACAGCAGGTTCTCAATGATTACCCGACGAGTGCGTCGCGCCAGGCTGAAGGCCTGCACCAAGGCATCCAGGCGGTTGGACAACAGCACCGCGTCGGCACTGGTTTTCGCCAAGTCCGTGGCCGAGCCCATGGCTACGCTGATATCGGCGGCGGCCAGTACCGGCACATCGTTGACACCATCACCCAACATCAGCACCTTACGGCCTTCCTTGTGCAGGTTTTGCAGTACCCGCAGCTTGTCGTCAGGGCGCAGGCCACCGTGGGCTTCGTCGATGCCCAGCTCAAGGGCGACACTGGCGACCATCGGCGAACTGTCCCCCGAGAGCAACAGCGTACGCCAGCCGCGCGCCTTGCAGGCGGCCAACAAGGCCGGTGCATCGCTGCGCAGGCGGTCGTCCAGCACGAACCAGGCGAGTGCGCCGTTACGATCGCCCAGCAGCAGCCATTGCCCGGCTTCATCCGGCGCCACCGGCATCGCGCAACCACTGAGCGCGCAGACAAACGCCGGTTGGCCGATACGCAGGTGCCGCTCACCCACGCGACCTTCCAAGCCTAGGCCGGGGGAACTGAGCACTTCGTCGGCGGCCAGCGGCGCACGCCCAAAGGCGCGGGCGATCGGGTGTTCCGAGCGGTTCTCCAGGGCGGCCGCGAGGCTCAGGCATTGGTCGCTGTCCAGCGCGCCCAGGGGCCGGATGGCGCGCAACGCCAGGCGCCCTTCGGTGAGGGTGCCGGTCTTGTCGAAAATCACCGTATCGATCTGGTTCAGGCCCTCAAGCACATGGCCACGAGTCAATAGCAACCCAA
This sequence comes from Pseudomonas synxantha, assembly GCF_900105675.1. Lineage (NCBI taxonomy): Bacteria > Pseudomonadati > Pseudomonadota > Gammaproteobacteria > Pseudomonadales > Pseudomonadaceae > Pseudomonas > Pseudomonas synxantha. The sequence continues at coordinate 725,694 of NZ_LT629786.1, forward strand.
GAGTGTGCAAGGTGCCGGTGGCAGCAGTGAGGGCGGTCGGCGTGGCCAGGGATAGCGCGCACGGGCACGTGGCCACCAGCATCGCCAATACAATCCAGAACGCCCGGGATGGGTCCAGTTCCCACCACAGCAGGCCGATCAGCGCGGCGGCTATCAACGAGCACAGCAGGAACCACTGCGCGGCGCGGTCGGCGATCTGCGCCAGGCGGGGCTTCTCAGCCTGGGCGCGCTCCAGCAGGCGCACGATGGCGGACAACCGTGTGTCATGGCCCAGGGCGCGCACTTCGACGCTCAGCGCGCCTTCGACATTCAGGGTGCCGGCGGTGACGCTGTCACCAATCCCCCGGGGTTGCGGCAGGTACTCGCCGGTCAGCAGGGATTCATCGATGCTGGATTGGCCGTCGAGAATCACGCCATCCGCCGGCAGCACCGCACCGGGGTGCACCAGCACGCGATCACCCAGCGCCAACTCACTGAGCAGGATGCGTTCGCTCTGGCCATCATTTTTCAGGCGCAGGCAGGAGGCAGGCAACAGGTTGACCAACTGAGCGGTGGCCGCTGCGGTGCGCTCCCGGGCGCGACGCTCAAGGTAACGCCCAGCCAGCAGGAACAGCGCAAACATGCCCACCGCATCGAAATATAATTCGCCCACACCGGTGATCGCCGTCCAGATGCCCGCCACGTAGGCGCCGCCAATCGCCAGGGACACCGACACGTCCATGGTCAGGTGGCGCGTGCGCAAGTCGCGCAGGGCGCCCTTGAAGAAGGGTGCGCAGCTGTAGAACACGATGGGCGTGGTCAGAAACATCGCGACCCAGCGCAGGATCACATGCAGCTCCGGGCTCAGGTCGATATTGAATTCCGGCCAGGTGGCCATGGTTGCCATCATCGCCTGGAACCACAGCAAGCCGGCGACGCCCAGTTGGCGCAGGGCCAGGCGGTTCTCGCTGGCCAATTGCTCGGCGGCGCGGTCGGCGTGGTAAGGGTGGGCGGCGTAGCCGATATGGCGCAGTTCGCTGAGCAGTTGGCTCAACGGCAATTGCCCATCGGCCCAGCGTACCTGCAGGCGGTGGTTGGACAGGTTCAGCCGGGCCTCGGCCACGGCGGGCAGGCTGCGCAGGTGCTTCTCGATCAACCAGCCGCAGGCGGCGCAGCTGATGCCTTCCATCAACAGGGTGGCTTCGGCAAGGTCGCCTTCGTGGCGCACAAAGGGTTTTTGCACATCGGCGCGGTCGTACAACGCCAGCTCATCGATCAGTTGCACCGGTAATGCCTCAGGGTTGGCCGAGGCTTCGCTGCGGTGCTGGTAATAGCTTTCCAACCCACCGGCAACAATGGCTTCGGCGACCGCCTGGCAGCCCGGGCAGCACAGTTCGCGGCGCTCGCCGAGGATCTGGGCGGTAAACCGGCTGCCGGCGGGGACGGGCAGGGCGCAGTGGTAGCAGGGGGTGGTCATGGTTCAAGGTCTTTGGTGGCTGGGAGGGCCTCATCGCGGGCAAGCCCGGCTCCCACATTCGATTGCGTTCTCCTGTGGGAGCGGGCTTGCCCGCGATGCGCGTAGCGCGGCTTTTTTACTGCTTCAGGTCTTCGGCACCCTGCAACGGCTCGTCACCCAGAAGCAAGTCCTTGTCATGGCTGACCTCTTCTTCTTCGAACATCCGCCAGGTCTGGTCACCTTCCACGCCGAGCAATTCCACGAAGCGCCGGCCTTCGACCTTGTCAGCGACCTGGCCGATATAGCGGCCCTGCCCAGTGTCACTGCGGGCCAGGACGATCTTGCGATCCTTCTCCGGCTGGGTTGGGGAAATCAGGTTCAGTTCCAGGGTCGTCGGGCCGCTGTTGCCGGTCAGTTGCAGTTCGACTTCGCCGGTCAGTTCATCCAGGTGCAGCCTGGCGCGCAATTGCAGGGTCTGCGCCAGGCGTTCGCGGTCCAGGGAGCGGTTGATGCCTTTGCCGGCCTCGTAGTAGTTGTCGTTGACCAGGTTGTCCGGGTTGTTCACCGCGATGGTCACCATGGACAAGGTCAGGGTCACCGAGCAGGCCAGGATCGCAATGATGATCCAGGGCCAGAGGTGCTTGTACCAAGGGCTTGCGGCAGTGGCTGAGGACATTGGTTCTATTCCCTGTTAACGGACTTGTGGGCCGATGAATCGGCTCTTGGCTTCAATATGAACGCTGGTGTCATCGGCGTCCTTGAGGATGAACGTCACCTCGTTGGTGCTCGACGGCAACTGCTCCGGCGCACTCGACAGCTCTACCGGCATGCTGACGATATCGCCGGCAGCTACCTTGATTTCGCGTCGGCCTTGCAGCTTGAGGTCCGGCAGGCCGGCGGCGTCGAGCACGTAGGTGTGGTCGCGCTGGTCCTTGTTCATGATCTTCAGGCTGTAGACGTTCTCGATGCGCCCTTCGGCGTTTTCGCGATACAGCACGCGGTCCTTGCTGACATCGAAGCCGACCAGCGAGCGCATGAAAAATGCGCCGACCAGCAGGCTGATCATTGCCAGCAGCACCAGCGCGTAGCCGATCAACCGTGGGCGCAGCTTATTCGTCTTCTGCCCGGACAGGTTGTGCTCGGTGGTGTAGCTGATCAACCCGCGGGGGTATTCCATCTTGTCCATGATGGTGTCGCAGGCATCGATACAGGCGGCGCAACCAATGCACTCGATTTGCAGGCCGTCGCGGATATCGATACCGGTCGGGCACACCTGTACGCACATGGTGCAGTCGATGCAATCGCCCAGACCCTGGGCCTTGTAGTCGACGCCTTTTTTGCGCGGGCCGCGTACTTCGCCACGGCGTGGGTCGTAGGAAACGATCAAGGTGTCTTTGTCGAACATCACGCTCTGGAAGCGCGCATACGGGCACATGTAGATGCACACCTGTTCGCGCAGCCAGCCCGCGTTGCCGTAGGTGGCGAGGGTGAAGAAGCCCACCCAGAAATACGACCAGCCGTCGGCCTGGCCAGTGAAGAAGTCGAACACCAGCTCGCGGATCGGCGAAAAATAGCCGACGAAGGTCATGCCAGTGGCAAAGCCGATCAACAGCCACAGCGTGTGCTTGCTGAACTTGCGCAGGAATTTGTTGGCGCCCATGGGCGCCTTGTCCAGCTTGATGCGCTGGTTGCGGTCGCCTTCGGTGACCTTTTCGCACCACATGAAGATCCAGGTCCACACGCTTTGCGGGCAGGTATAGCCACACCACACACGCCCGGCGTACACGGTGATAAAGAACAGCCCGAAGGCCGCAACGATCAGGATGCCCGAGAGCAGGATGAAATCCTGGGGCCAGAAGGTCGCGCCAAAAATGAAGAACTTACGCTCCGGCAGGTTCCACCACACAGCCTGGTGGCCGCCCCAATTCAGCCACACCGTGCCGAAGTAGAGCAGGAACAAACCGGCGCCACCGAGCATGCGCAAATTACGGAACAGCCCGGTGAAGGCGCGGGTGTAGATTTTCTCTCGCGAGGCGTAGAGGTCGACGCTGTTGCTCGCGTTTTTGGCAGGCGGGGTAACGTCATGTACCGGTATCTGGTTGCTCATCATTGCATCCCACGGCGGTGGAGATTTGCCTCGGCCAGTACGTGCCAGCCGGGGTCAAATTGGGGGGTGTTGCAGTAGCCTGATGATACGCCCCCGAGGGTATGTAAGGGGTGCGACCTTTGGTCGCGTTGGGAGAAATCAATTGATGGTGTACGTGATCTGGATCAATTGACTTGGCAAGTATGGATGGTTTTTGCAGGTAAGGCGGTCATTCGTCCCATGGATTGATCAGAGGCACGCCTCTGGACCCGATGTAGTGACTACTTGGTGGATGCGCGGGGCAAGACAGGGGGCTGCGAGTGGTGGCGTGTTTCTCCCTGGAAAGATCGCGGCAGGCAAGCAACAAAGCCTCGCCCGTTTTTACTACTGGCGGACCTAACGGATGGTGTACTGCAATGGTGCAAGGCTGGCAGGTATGTGCAGGAACTGAGCGGCGAAAATCAACACTCAGGTTTCACCCCAACGACCATGGTGGGGGATTACATACCAATGAGGTGACCACGTGATTATTGTTCCAAATCCGCCGACGTATAACGTTCCAGGCCCTGCGCCGCTGCCTGCTAACGTGACGCGTGCAACGCTGCATGAGATGTCCAGTCTTTACGCCAGCCTCGACCGCTATGAGTTAGCGAAGACCTTGAGGGACAACTTTGATCGGTTTGTGGATCCTGACAACCCGGGTTTTTTGACGCTGGATTATTTGCAATACATAGCCCTGGGGCTGGCCGGCAATCAATTTACCTTGGCGGACCAGGTGCTGGTTTTTGAAGTCCTCAACCGCGCTGGCTTCGCGGCTTCCCTGGACTTGGACGAAAAAGGTGAGAGTGACCGCAAGTTTGATCGGCAGGATATCCATAATTACCAGGATGCGCTGTTCACTGAGCATGAGGAAAGAACTGCCGGCCCGGACGCTCGATAAAGGCCGCTGCTTAGCATTAACAGGTAGTTGTAACAGCCATCTACAAAAAAGCCCCGCCAGTTTTCACTGCGCGGGGCTTTGTTGTTTTCGGGTTTTACTGTTCTTCAGCCTTCTTATCCCCATGGGACAAGCTGTACACATAAGCCGCCAGCAAATGCACCTTGTCGTTCCCTTGCAGTTGCTCCTGCGCCGGCATCTGGCCTTGGCGACCATAGCGAATGGTCTGCTGCAGCTGGGCAAAGCTCGAACCGTAGATAAACGCCCCCGGATGAGTCAGGTCCGGCGCGCCCATTGCAGGCGTGCCTTTACCGGCCGGACCGTGGCAGGCCACGCAGTTGGCGGCGAAGAGTTTCTCACCGTTGGCTACGTCGGCCTTGGCGCCTTCCGGAAGCTTGCGGCCGTCGAGGTTGGTCACCACAAAGCCCGCGACGTCAGCCACCCCTTGCTCGCCGATGACTTCGGCCCAGCCTGGCATCACCGCGTGGCGGCCTTGCATGATGGTTTGCTTGATGGTCTCCGGCTCGCCGCCCCAGCGCCAGTCGGCGTCGGTCAGGTTGGGGAAGCCGTACGCGCCCTTGGCGTCGGAGCCGTGGCACACTGAGCAGTTGGAGGCGAACAGGCGGCCGCCCATCTTCAAGGCTTGCGGGTCCTTGGCAACTTCTTCAATGGGCATCGAGGCAAATTTGGCAAAGATCGGCCCGAACTTGGCGTCCGACCTGGCCATTTCTTTTTCCCACTCATGCACACCGGTCCAGCCGGTCTGGCCGTTGGCGAAAGCGGTTTGCTTGTCGTTATCGAGGTAGTTGTAACCCGGCAGCAAGCCCTTCCAGTTGCCCAGGCCGGGGTACAGCACCAGGTAGCCAAGAGCAAAGACGATGGTGCCGACAAACAGCATGAACCACCATTTGGGCAGTGGGTTGTCGTACTCCTCGATGCCATCGAACGAGTGGCCGACGGTCTCGTCCGTTTGCTCGGTGCGCTGGCCCTTGCGGGTCGACAGCAGCAGCCAGGTCAGGGCGAAGATGGTACCCAGACTGAGGACTGTGACGTACAGACTCCAGAACGTAGTCATTCTTTGTTACTCCTAGAAGCTTGCTCGACGTGCTTGATGGCTTCGGGGTCATCCGCAAAGGGCAGCATGGTCGCGTCGTCAAACTCCGACTTGCGCCGCGGGCTGAACACCCACAACGCCAGGCCGACAAAGGCCACCATCACCACAACGGTGCCCAGGCCACGAATCATCCCGATATCCATGTAGGTCACCGTTTGCTTTTGATGATGGTGCCAAGGCCTTGCAGGTAGGCCACCAATGCGTCCATTTCGGTCTTGCCCTTCACGGCGGCGGCTGCACCGGCGATATCTTCGTCGGTGTAGGGCACGCCCAGGGTGCGCAAGACTTCCATCTTCTTCGCGGTGTCCTTGCCGTCGAGCTTGTTTTCCACGAGGAACGGGTACGCCGGCATTTTCGACTCAGGCACCACGTTGCGCGGGTTGTACAAGTGCGCGCGCTGCCAGTCATCGGAGTAACGCCCGCCAACACGGGCCAGGTCCGGGCCGGTGCGCTTGGACCCCCACAGGAACGGGTGGTCCCACACGCTTTCACCGGCGACCGAATAGTGGCCGTAGCGTTCGGTTTCGGCGCGGAATGGGCGGATCATCTGCGAATGGCAGCCCACGCAACCGTTGGCGATGTAGACGTCGCGGCCTTCCAGTTCAAGGGCGGTGCGTGGCTTCATGCCTTCGACCGGCTTGTTGGTCACGTCCTGGAAAAACAGCGGAACGATCTGGGTCAGGCCGCCGATACTCACGGCGATGACCATGAAGAAGGCCAGCAGGCCGATATTCTTCTCGACTACTTCATGCTTCATCAGTGGGCTCCCACAACGGCGATCTTGGCGGCGGCTTCGGCTTCTACAGGGTCAGAGGCACGCACGGTGCGCCAGACGTTGTAGGCCATCAACAGCATGCCGCTGGCAAAGAACGCTCCGCCCAGGGCCCGCACGATAAAGCCCGGGTGGCTGGCCTGCAGCGCTTCGACGAAGGAGTAGGTGAGGGTGCCGTCATCGTTGATCGCACGCCACATCAGGCCCTGGGTGATGCCGTTGACCCACATCGAGGCGATGTAGAGCACGGTACCGATGGTGGCCAGCCAGAAGTGCGCATTGATCAGCCCGACGCTGTGCATCTGCACGCGGCCGAACAGTTTGGGGATCATGTGGTACAGCGCGCCGATGGAAATCATCGCCACCCAGCCCAGTGCACCGGCGTGTACGTGGCCGATGGTCCAGTCGGTGTAGTGGGACAGCGAGTTGACCGTCTTGATGGCCATCATCGGCCCTTCGAAGGTCGACATGCCGTAGAACGCCAGGGACACTACCAGGAAACGTAGGATCGGGTCGGTGCGCAGCTTATGCCAGGCGCCCGAGAGGGTCATCATGCCGTTGATCATGCCGCCCCAGCTTGGGGCCAGCAGGATGATCGACATCGCCATGCCCAACGATTGTGCCCAGTCCGGCAGCGCGGTGTAGTGCAGGTGGTGAGGACCGGCCCAGATATACAGGGTGATCAGCGCCCAGAAGTGCACGATGGACAGGCGATAGGAGTAGATCGGGCGCTCGGCCTGTTTCGGCACGAAGTAGTACATCATGCCGAGGAAACCGGTGGTGAGGAAGAAGCCTACGGCGTTATGGCCGTACCACCATTGAATCATCGCATCCGTCGCACCCGAGTAGGCCGAGTAGGACTTGAACAGGCTGACCGGCAAGGACGCGTGGTTGACGATGTGCAGCATCGCCGTGACCAGGATGAATGCCCCGTAGAACCAGTTGCCCACGTAAATGTGCTTGGTCTTGCGCTTGACGATGGTGCCGAAGAACACCACTGCGTAGGTCACCCAGACAATTGCGAGCAAAATCGCAATCGGCCATTCCAGCTCGGCGTATTCCTTGGTGGTGGTGTAGCCCAGGGGCAGGCTGATGATGGCGCCGATGATGACCGCCTGCCAGCCCCAGAAGGTGAAGGCAGCCAGGCTGTCGGAGATCAGGCGGGTCTGGCAGGTACGCTGCACGACATAGTAGGACGTGGCAAACAACGCACATCCACCGAAGGCAAAGATCACCAGGTTGGTGTGCAGCGGGCGCAGGCGACCGAAGGTCGTCCATGGCAGGTCGAAATTCAATTGCGGCCAGACCAGTTGCGAGGCGATGAACACCCCGAGCCCCATGCCAAGGATCCCCCAGACCACCGTCATGATGGCGAACTGGCGGACTACCTTATAGTTATAAGCAGTCGGACTGATTGCTGTGCTCATTCTAAGGTTCCACGGTTTAGGTTTTTTTATAGGTAAAATCGGTCGCAAGTATGTAGAAAGCGAGGGGCCATTGCAACGCAATGGCTGACCTGTATCAATGCGTCCCACGCCAGATTCTGCGCCCTTTCCATGTTTGGCGTAAGGATTAAATCCGAAATATAAAGCTGATCAAATGGACAGGAATTTTAGGGGGCGCAACGGATACCGTCGCCTACGCCAGAATTGCTCCACTGTGGGAACAAGCGTAGACCCGAATATGAGGGGGGGAAAGCTGGGTGTTGCGAGGGTGCGACACTTGGTCGCGACTTGAACATGTGACGAGAGAGCTTGCTCCCTCGCCACAGATAGAGCGCTTACTGAGGTTGGCTGTCTGGCGTTGCACCATCAGCGTTATGGGACAGGCTATACACGTACGCCGCCAGCAGATGCACCTTGTCATTGCCCTGCAGCACTTCCTGGGCCGGCATCTGGCCCTGGCGACCATGGCGGATGGTCTGCTGCAACTGCGCCAGGCTGGTGCCGTAGATAAACCCGCTTGGCTCGGTCAGGTTCGGCGCGCCCATGGCTTCCACGCCATGGCCTTGTGGGCCGTGACAGGCCACGCACGTGGTGCTGAATGCGGCTTGGCCGGCGGCCAGGTCGGCGGTGTTGTCCGCTGGCAAGGGCAGCTTGGCCAGGTCGTGGCGCACATAGGCAGCGACGTTCTTCACGCCGTCCTCACCCAGCACTTCACCCCAGGCCGGCATGGCTGCATGGCGACCGGCCATGATGGTGGCCTTGATCGCTTCGGCCGAACCGCCCCAGCGCCAGTTGCTGTCTGCCAGGTTCGGGAAACCATAGGCTCCCTTGGCATCCGAGCCGTGGCACACCGCGCAGTTGGAGGCGAACAGGCGGCCGCCCATCTTCAACGCTTGCGGGTCCTTGGCGACTTCCTCCACGGGCATCGCCGCGAATTTGGCGAAGATCGGCCCGAACTTGGCGTCGGCCTTGGCCATTTCCTTGTCCCATTCCTTGGTCTGGGTCCAGCCGTCCTCATAACCCGGCAGCACGCCTTTCCAGTTGCCCAGGCCCGGGTAGAGGATCAGGTAGCCGACGGCAAACACCAGGGTGCCGGCGAACAGCATGAACCACCACTGAGGCAGCGGGTTGTCGTATTCCTCGATACCGTCGAAAGCGTGGCCCATGGTCTGGTCGACGCTGCCCTTGGTTTCGCCCTTGCGGGTGCCGACCAAGAGCCAGGTCAGGCCAATCAGGCTGCCGAGGGTCAGAACGCAGATCCATGTACTCCAGAAGGTGGTCATGGCCGAGTGCTCCTTGTTGCTGGCTCTGCTTGAGCGTCGGTTGGGGAGGGTTCATCGGCAAACGGCAGCATGGTCGCATCGTCAAACTCCGACTTGCGCCGTGGGCTGAACACCCACAGCGACAGGCCGATAAAGGCGATAGCGACCACCAGCGTGCCTAGGCCGCGGATGGTGCCTGCATCGAATTCAAATCCCATGGCTCACCTCTTGCTCTTGATGGCAGTGCCGAGCACTTGCAGGTAGGAAACCAGCGCGTCCATCTCGGTCTTGCCCTTGAGGCTGGCGACCGCGCCATTGATGTCGTCGTCGGTGTAGGGCACGCCGAGGGTGCGCATCACCTTCAACTTGGTCTCGGTATGGCTGCTGTCGACGGCGGCGGTTACCAGCCATGGATAGGCCGGCATCTTCGACTCCGGTACTACGTTGCGCGGGTTGTACAAGTGCGCGCGGTGCCAGTCGTCCGAGTAGCGCCCGCCGACGCGGGCCAGGTCAGGCCCGGTGCGCTTGGAGCCCCACAGGAACGGGTGGTCCCACACGCTTTCGCCTGCCACCGAGTAGTGACCGTAGCGTTCGGTCTCGGCGCGGAACGGGCGGATCATCTGCGAGTGGCACTGCACGCACCCTTCGCGGATGTAGATGTCGCGGCCTTCCAATTGCAATGCGGTGTAGGGCTTCATGCCTTCCACCGGTTTGTTGGTCACGTCCTGGAAGAACAGCGGGACGATCTGGGTCAGGCCGCCGATGCTCACGGCGAGCACCATCAGCAGCATCAGCAGGCCGACGTTCTTTTCAATCGTTTCGTGTTTCATCATCGACTCCTCAGGCCATCTGCGCTGCGGCGGTGACTTCGGCAGGTTGCGCCGAACGCACGGTGCGCCACGTGTTGTAAGCCATCAGCAACATGCCGGTGAGGAAGATCGCACCGCCCACCAGCCGCACGATGAAGCCTGGGTGGCTGGCCACCAGGGTTTCGACGAAGGAGTAGGTCAAGGTGCCGTCTTCGTTGACTGCACGCCACATCAGGCCCTGGGCGATGCCGTTGACCCACATCGAGGCGATGTAGAGCACGGTGCCGATGGTGGCCAGCCAGAAGTGCGCGTTGATCAGGCCGAGGCTGTACATCTGCTCGCGACCGAAGACTTTCGGGATCATGTGGTACAGCGCGCCGATGGAGATCATCGCTACCCAGCCCAGTGCACCGGCGTGTACGTGGCCGATGGTCCAGTCGGTGTAGTGGGAGAGGGCGTTGACGGTCTTGATCGCCATCATCGGGCCTTCAAAGGTCGACATGCCGTAGAACGCCAGGGACACCACCAGGAAGCGCAGGATCGGGTCGCTGCGCAACTTATGCCAGGCGCCCGAGAGGGTCATCATGCCGTTGATCATGCCGCCCCAGCTAGGGGCCAGCAGCACCAGCGACATCACCATGCCCAGGGACTGCGCCCAATCCGGCAGCGCGGTGTAGTGCAAGTGGTGGGGACCCGCCCAGATGTACAGGGTGATCAGCGCCCAGAAGTGCACGATGGACAAGCGATAGGAATACACCGGACGTTCGGCCTGTTTCGGCACGAAGTAGTACATCATCCCCAGGAAGCCCGCGGTGAGGAAAAAGCCCACAGCGTTATGCCCATACCACCACTGCACCATGGCATCCGTCGCACCGCCGTACAGCGAGTAGGACTTGGTCAGGCTGACCGGGATTTCCAGGTTGTTGACGATGTGCAGGATCGCCACGGTGAGGATAAACCCGCCGAAGAACCAGTTACCCACATAGATATGCTTGGTGTTGCGCTTGGCCACGGTGCCGAAGAACACAATGGCGTAGGCGACCCAGACGATGGTGATGAGGATGTCGATCGGCCATTCCAGCTCGGCGTATTCCTTGGAGCTGGTGTAGCCCAGCGGTAAGCTGATCGCAGCCAGCAGGATCACCAGCTGCCAGCCCCAGAAGCAGAACGCTGCCAGTTTTGGCGCGAACAGCTGGGTCTGGCAGGTGCGCTGCACCGAGTAGAACGAGCTGGCAAACAGCGCGCAGCCCCCAAAGGCAAAGATCACCGCGTTGGTGTGCAACGGGCGCAGTCTTCCAAAGCTGGTCCAAGGTAAATCGAAATTGAGCGCAGGCCAAACCAATTGGGCGGCGAGAAAAACCCCGAGCCCCATGCCGACGATGCCCCACACCACCGTCATAATGGCGAATTGGCGGACCACCTTGTAGTTATAGGCGGTACTTAAAGTAGTGTTCATGGTTCCCCATCCACGGTTCAACCCAAGCAGATGCGGCACTTGGGCTGGAGTTATAGGCAGACTAAAAAGCGAGGCAAGCATGGGCAAAGAGCACAAGGCCAGTATTGACGGGGATCAATGGGCGCAGTGTGTGCGCGAACGCGGCTGGCTGTGGGATGTCGCCACGGGCACGGCTTCGGGCGAGCCGGTTACCCTGATCCTGGCCCATGGCGCCGGCGCGCCGATGGACTCGGCGTTCATGGATGACATGGCTACACGCCTTGCCGGGCATGGCGTGAACGTATTGCGCTTCGAGTTTCCGTACATGGCCCAGCGCCGTGTGGACGGCGGCAAGCGCCCGCCGAACCCGGCGCCGAAACTGTTGGAGTGCTGGCGCGAGGTGTATGGCGAGGTGCGACGTCATGTCGCTGGGAAGCTGGCGATTGGCGGCAAGTCCATGGGCGGGCGCATGGCGAGTTTAGTCGCCGACGAGTTGGGGGCCGATGGCTTGGTGTGCCTGGGTTATCCGTTTTATGCAGTGGGTAAACCGCAGAAGCCACGGGTTGAGCATCTGGCGGAGTTGAAGACACCGACATTGATTGTGCAGGGCGAGCGCGATGCGCTGGGCAATCGGGCGGCGGTGGAGGGTTATGACTTGTCGCCGGGCATCGAGGTGATGTGGCTGATGGCAGGGGATCATGACTTGAAGCCGTTGAAGGCTTCAGGGTTCAGTCATGAGCAGCATCTGGAGGTTGCGGCACTCAAGGTTGTTGAATATCTGCGGCGTTGATTTTCAGGTGGGGCAAGTTTGGCGGTGCTCGCTGAGTTACATCGCTCGACGAGCACCTGTGCAATAAAAGCTGTTTGCTGCTGTTACTCTGCTTCTACGGTTATACATAGCCAACAGGATTGATCCAGTGGGTTGATAACTTCAAAGCCGGTTTGGTACATCATCTCTGATCATATTGAAGCTTCCTTCGGGTTCAAGAGGAAGGCCGTCTACTATGAAACGTGCGGAGAAGGTTCCTTCAGTCGTACCGGCACGCGGATCAAGCTTGATATGGACCTCGGCCCGCTCGGCTTGGATGACGCGAACACCGTCCCAGCCATCGACCGGAGGGATGCTGTGAGCATGGGAAAACAACAAGCCATTTGCAAGTGTGTAAGTCCGATCTATCGGGTCTTCATTTATATAAGGAATCCGAAATGAAAAAGAATAATAGTTTTGTTTATCGGTTCTTCCGATTATTCCCGACAATAGCCAGCGGTGGGTTGGCGTATCTTTGCTCAAGCCAAATTCCAAGCGCTCCGCCTCCGTCTCAGGATTGTTGCCAATTTTCCATTTAAAATACTCATCGCTCTGGCGATGAGTGGCTGGTGGGATGTAGATGTCATATGTGCTCATGATGAACTCCTTCTCAGTCAAACGATAAAGACCCATTGGGGGTCAAGTTTGTTTGTTGAAAACTACTCCCCGAACCAGACTTCATCTACTGTCAAAAGTGACAGTTGACGGCAGCCATGCTTGGGTGTGGCAAATGCTGACCTTGATGCTGGAGGCAAAAAAAATCCCCGATGCTTATCGAGGATTTTTTCTTGGTAGCCATATTCAGCGATTAAATCGCTCCACCAGTGAATACTGCGTATTCGCCGTATGAGTCAGCTCTTCACTCAACTGCGCCGAGCTCATCGCCTGTTCCGAAGTCTGATCCGCCAACAGCGCAATGGTGCTGATATTACGGCTGATCTCCTCGGCCACTGAGCTTTGCTCTTCGGTAGCCGCAGCAATCTGGGTGGTCATGTCGGTGATATTCGCCACCGCTTCGCTGATACCCACCAACGCCTGGTCCGCTTCCATCACCCGCGCCACACCTTCTTCAGCCTGGCGATGCCCGGCGTCCATGGTTTGCACGGCCGCAGCCGCGGTGTTTTGCAGCTTGGCGATCAGGGTATGAATCTGTCCGGTGGACTCCGCAGTCCGCTGGGCCAACTGACGCACTTCGTCAGCCACGACGGCAAAGCCACGGCCCATCTCACCGGCACGCGCCGCTTCGATGGCGGCGTTGAGGGCCAGCAGGTTGGTCTGGTCGGCGATGCCTTTGATCACATCGACCACGCCGCCGATCTCATCGCTGTCCTTGGCCAATTGGGTGACGGTTACGCCGGTCTCGCCCACGGCCACCGAAAGCCGCTGGATCGCCTCGCGGGTTTCCCCGGCGATATCGCGACCGCGACCGGTCAGGCGGTTGGCTTCCTGGGTAGCATCGGCGGTGCGCTGCACGTGGCTGGCAACTTCCTGGGTGGTCGCTGCCATCTGGTTGACCGCAGTGGCTACCTGTTCGGTCTCCACACGCTGGCGTTCCAGGCCACTGGAACTGTTGTGCGCCAGGGTGTTGGAGCGTGCCGCCTGGTCGTTGAGGTGCTCGGCGGTGTCCTGCAAGCGTGTAAGACAGGTCTTCAGACGCGCTTCCTGGCTGAGGATCGACATCTCCAGGCGCGCCTGGGCGCCACGGCTGTCGGTGTACATCTGCGCGATCAACGGGTCGGAGGTGGTCTGCTCGGCCAGGCGCAGCAAACGCTTGAGGCCGCGCTGCTGCCAGCTCAGGCCCAGCAGGCCCAACGGCACCGACAGCGCCGCCGCCAAGGCGAAGCCCCATTGGGACGTAAGGGTGGCGCCGATCATGAAGCTCAATTGGCTGACCAGGATAAATGGCAGCCAGTCCTGCAGCACCGGCAGCCACTTGTCCCGCTGGGGAATGGCCGACTTGCCTTGGTTGATACGTTGATAGAGCGCTTCGGCCCGGCGGATCTGCTCGGCGGTGGGCTTGATGCGCACCGATTCGTAACCTACCACCTGGTTGCCGTCGAAGACCGGTGTCACGTAGGCGTTAACCCAATAATGGTCACCGGTCTTGCAGCGATTCTTGACAATGCCCATCCATGGCAAGCCTTGTTTGAGCGTTGACCACATATGCGCGAACACCGCCGGCGGCACATCCGGGTGACGCACCAGGTTGTGCGGGGCCCGGGTCAGTTCGTCGCGGGTGAACCCACTGATTTCGACAAACGCGTCGTTGCAGTAGGTAATGACACCCTTGGCATCTGTGGTGGAGATCAACCGTTGCTGAGCGGGGAAGGTACGTTCGCGCTGGGTAACGGGTTGGTTATTACGCATGATTGTTCAATCCGCAAGGCTTTCAGGGGTTATCGGTCATGGCGGGCATTTATTTAACTTATTTTTGCAACAATCCGGACGAGCGGGTTAACGCTCAGCCGGCCAGCATCGGATACGTGAACAGCCCGAAGTGAAGCAGGTTCAAGCCAAAGTGCGTGGCAATCGCCGCGCCCAGTCCGCCGAAGCGATACGCCAGGCCGTAACCGACGCCGGCAATACTCGCCAGCAGCACCCACTGCCAACCTGCGCCGAGGTGCACCAGCCCGAATAACAGCGAGGCCAGCAGCAGCGCGAGGTTCTCGCCGTAGGGCAGGTGCTTGAAGCGCTGGCCCAGGCCACCCTGAATATAGCCACGGAACAGCGCCTCTTCGACCAGCGTCACCAGCAGCAGGTTATTCAATACCCACAGCCACGCCTGGTCCGGCCACTTCGGCGCCCAGCTGATCATGCCCATCAGGGCAGCGCCACCCAGGGCGGCGATGGCGGTCAGGGCCAGGGCCAGCGCAGTGACGCAGATCGACAGGCGCAATGACCGCCGCGCCACAATCCATGGGCAGGCCAATAGCAGCCAGAAGCCGATCAGCGGTTTGTCTTGGTTCAGGTACATCGAGAAGGGCACGGCGTCAGGGGTAAAACGCTGGGGGGCGATGCCCCGGCCGTTGTAGAAACCCGGTAGCCAGTGCATCGCCAGGCCCAGGGCCAGGACGATGAACAAGCCGTGGCCCAGGTAGCGGGCCCAGGGGGTGCGTTGCTGGCGTACGGCGTAACCGGCCACCAGCAGCAGCGCCACGGACACTGCTGCCAACAGGCCCAGTTGGCCGTAGAGCAAGGCCACGACATAGCCAATGGAAAGCAGCGTGAGGTACAGCCAGGGCAGGGCAATCATGTGAAATCCTTCGAAAAAACTGGGCGGCATTATAGCGAGCGGCCTGGTTCGGCGGCATGAAAACTCCTCCACGCAAAAAGGCTGTAGGGAAAGGATTGCCAAGTAAGTTTGCGGGTGGTTATAGTCGACGCGTCTTTATCCCTTCAAAAAGATCAGCACATGCCAGCTTCCCAGCGCATAGCGGTAGTCGATTCAGCGGTCAACGCTGGGGTCGTGCCGTGCGGCGCCAAGCAGCCTGCGCAGATCAGTCACTACCCGCCACCTGTCAGTAGCACGCCGGTGTACGCAGTCGTATCACCGCCGGGTGTTGGCATTTCGGGCTGACCAGCTGTTCGCTGTAGCCCTGTGCCTACCTGAAAAAACCTACTGAAATTCGGTATTTACCGAGTCGGCTTTTTTGCCTGAACACAGGTGGTAACTCATGTCTGTTATTTCGAAACAATCCGTGGCCGCGGCGGCCTCGACGAGCCTGTTTGTCCTGCTGTGGAGCAGCGGGGCGATTTTCTCCAAGCTGGGCCTGGCTCATGCTTCACCCTTTGCCTTTCTGCTGATCCGATTTGCCATCGCCCTGGCCGGGCTGGTGGTGCTGGTGCCAATCCTCAAGTTGCAGCTGCCACGTCCCGGCAAGCCCATGCTGTATGCGGTGTCGACGGGCCTGGTGCTGCTGGGGGCCTATCAGATTTTTTATCTGCTGGCCCTGGACCTCAAAGTCACCCCTGGGGTGATGGCCACCATCATGGGCGTACAGCCGATCCTCACCGTGGTGCTGATGGAGCGCCAGCGCTCCGGGCGCCGGTTGTTCGGCCTGGGGTTGGGCTTGGCCGGGTTGATCATGGTGGTGTACCAGGGTATCGGGCTGGCAGGCATGTCCCTGGCCGGGATGCTGTTCGGGCTGCTGGCGCTGGCGAGCATGACGTTTGGCTCGATCATGCAAAAGCGCATCACCGACAATCCGTTGGGCACGTTGCCGCTGCAATACCTGGCCGGGCTGTTGTTGTGCGTGGTTTTCGTGCCGTTCCAACCCTTCCATTTCGAGCACAATGCGAGCTTTTACCTGCCGGTGCTGTGGATGGGGTTGGTGGTGTCGGTGCTGGCAACGCTGCTGTTGTATCGCCTGATCGCCCGGGGCAACCTGGTGAATGTCACCAGTCTCTTCTACCTGGTGCCGGCGGTGACGGCGGTGATGGACTACCTGATCTTCGGCAACCGGCTGGCGCTGTTGAGCCTGCTGGGGATGCTGTTGATCATCGTCGGTTTGGTCTTTGTATTCCGTAAAAACTGAAACCCACCCCTGTAGGAGCGAGTCAGCTCGCTCCTACCCTTTTTGCGGGCGCAGCACCAACCACAACGCCCCGGCAATCAACACCCCGCCATACAGGTGGGCCATGGACAACGGCTCATCCAGCAGCAACGCGCCCCACAACACACCGAATGGCGGAATCATGAAGGTCACGGTCATCGACTTGACCGGGCCAATGGACGATAGCAAGCGGAAATACAGGATGTAGGCGAATGCCGTGCACACCAGCCCCAACCCCAGCAACGACGCCCATACCTGCCAGCCGCCCCAGCTCGCCGGTGGCTGGCTGATGGCGCTGTAGGCAAAAAACGGCAGCAAGAACAATGTAGCGCCCAGCATGCTGCCCAGGGCCGACAGGCGACTGTCCAACCCGCCGCGCTGATCCAGCCAGCGCCGCGCCAGGAAACCGGCAAAGCCATAGCAGGTGGTCGCCAGCAGGCACGCCAGTGCGCCCATCAACAATTGCAGATCAAAGGCCACCGGCCCCGCACGCGTGAGCACGGCTACGCCAAGCAGCCCCAGGGCTACCCCCGCGACTTTCGACGGTGTCAGGCGTTCGCTGAAGAACAGCCCGCCAATCAGCACGCCCATCAACGGCGTGGTGGCATTGAAGATCGCCGAATAACCCGCCGGCAATACCTGGGCCGCCACCGAGTACATGGTCGCCGGGATTCCTGAGTTGATTACGCCCAGCAGCAGTACCGTCTTGAACTTGCCCTGGAAATCCCAGCTCACGCGCATCATCGCCAGGATCACCAACAACCCCACGGCGGCAATCGACACGCGGAAAAACGCAGTCGGCACGGTGCCGATTTCCGGCGCGATGATGCGCATGAACAGGAAACTCGCGCCCCAGATGGCCGCCAGTCCCAGCAAGTAGAGGGTATCAACAGGTCTCACGGAAAACTCCTACGCCAATCAGGCGGGGAGTGTTGCCCAGCGTCTTGGTCGACACAATCTCTAAGTACCGCGGCCCATGAAAAATCTTCCTTCTCCTGCCACCGTTCACTGGCTAAGCTCTGGGCTTCCAGCTACCCGCTCGAGGTTTCCCGCATGTTGCAGCCCGCCCTCGTTATCGCCCGGATGATCCTCGACGGCTTTGATGATTACCGTGAGCACTTTCGCCTGATCACCGATGGTGCCCGCGAACGATTCGAGAAGGCGCAGTGGCAGCAGGGGCAGGCCGCCTCGGCGGCGCGTATCAACCTCTATGAAGAGAAAGTCGCCGAGGTCACCGCGCGCCTGCGAGCCAGCTGCGAAGCGGCCGCGCTGTTGGACATCGACCTGTGGCCCCAGGTGAAAAGCGCCTATATCGACCTGATCGACCTGCGCTTTGACGATGAACTGTCCGAGACCTGGTACAACTCGATCTTCTGCGGCCTGTTCAGCCATGACCTGATCAGCGACCGCTGCATGTTCATCCACACCACTCGGCCAAGCCAGCGCCGTGCAAGGGCGGCGCAAACCCGGATCTACACGCCAACCGGTAATATTGCTCAGATGCTCGCGCAGGTGTTTGCTGACTACAGTTTCAGCGAGCCCTACGCCGACCTGCCGGCAGACCTGCAACGCCTGGAAGCCCAATTGCGGGAAAACCTGCCGGATTGGGTATGTAAAGACCCGGACCTCAACGTCGAGTTGTTTTCCTCGGTGCTCTACCGCAACAAAGGTGCCTACTTGGTAGGGCGCATCTACACGCGTGACGAACAATGGCCCCTGGTCATTCCGCTGCTGCACCGCGAAGGCCGTGGCATCCAGATCGATGCGTTGATCACCGACGAAGCCGACGTGTCGATCATTTTCTCGTTCACCCGTTCCTATTTCATGGTCGATGTGCCGGTGCCCGCCGAATTCATCGGCTTTCTCAAGCGCATCCTGCCGGGCAAGCACATTGCCGAGCTATACACCTCGATCGGCTTCTACAAACACGGCAAATCCGAGTTCTACCGTGCGCTGATCAACCACCTGGCCACCACCGATGACCAGTTCATCATGGCCCCCGGCGTGCGCGGCATGGTCATGAGCGTGTTTACGCTGCCGGGCTTCAACACCGTGTTCAAGATCATCAAGGACCGTTTTTCGCCGTCGAAAAACGTCAACCGCGCCACGGTGATCGAGAAATATCGCCTGGTTAAGAGTGTCGACCGGGTCGGGCGCATGGCCGACACCCAGGAGTTCGCCGACTTTCGCTTCCCCCTGGGCAAGTTCGAGCCCAAATGCCTGGCCGAGCTGCTGGTGGTTGCTGCCGGCACGGTCCAGGTCGAAGGCGACACGGTCCTTATCCGCCACTGCTGGACCGAGCGGCGCATGACCCCGCTCAACCTCTACCTCGACAACGCCAACCCCGCCCAGGTACGCGAAGCCCTGGAAGACTACGGCCTGGCGATCAAGCAACTGGCAGCGGCGAATATCTTCCCCGGCGACATGCTGCTGAAAAACTTCGGCGTCACCCGTCACGGCCGCGTGGTGTTCTACGACTATGACGAGATTTGTTTCCTTACCGAAGCCAACTTCCGGCATATCCCGGCACCGCGCACCCCGGAGGATGAAATGGCCTCCGAGCCCTGGTACTCCATCGGCCCGCTGGACGTGTTTCCCGAGGAATTCCCACCGTTCCTGTTTGCCGACGCCGGCCAGCGCAAGCTGTTCGACGAGCTGCATGGTGAGTTGTACAACGCCGATTACTGGAAGGGCCTGCAGGATGCGATTCGCGCCGGCAAGGTCATCGATGTGTTCCCCTATCGCAGAAAGGACCCGCTATAACGCATCCCGGTGTGGGAGGGGGCTTGCTCCCGATGGCGGTGAATCAGTCAACACTTTCATTAACTGACCCACCGTCGTCGGGAGCAAGCCCCCTCTTATCAAACTTCAAGTGAGCTACTGATTTTAAATAGTTAAAATTTAGTCTTAACGCCGGATATTTTGGAGGCGGCCCAGGTTCTGCGCGACGGCGCCATGTCGACGATGTGACCGGGTTGTTGGGTTGTTGGGGCGAGTACATATCCGTTGCTTAGGTAACGGCCGCTTTTGCAAAGTGAGCCGCTGTAAGAGCGGAACCTATAGTGGCCGTTACCTAAACAACGGATATGTACCCAGGACGAAAACCAACATCCTCGGCTGTCAGGCCGCCACGGGAGCAAGCTCCCTGGTTTGCTGCGCGACAGCGTCACATCGAAGATGTGGTGGGGACTCCCACATGTTTGACCTGCCAGATGAGTCGCTTTTCTGCCACACTTGCCGGCCGCGCATAACATAGATGACCGTCGAAGTAGCTGATGACTGACCAAGCACCCACCATCGACCAACTGCTCAAAACCCTCGATCACGCCATGCTCGCCGACCGCCACCGCTTGCGCCGGCAGTTGCTCGAGCTGCGCAAGAAGCCCGATGAGGACAAGCTGGCGCAGTGGGTGGCGCGCATGCAAGCGTCCTGTGCCCAGGTCACGGCACGGCGCGCCAGCTTGCCGGTGATTCGCTATGACGACAGCCTGCCGATTGCCGCCAAGCGCGATGAGATCAAGGACGCGCTGCTCAAGCACCAGGTACTGATCATTGCCGGCGAGACCGGCTCGGGCAAGACCACCCAGTTGCCGAAGATCTGCCTGGAAATCGGCCGCGGTCAATACGGCCTGATTGGCCACACCCAGCCGCGCCGGATTGCGGCGCGCAGTGTCGCCAGCCGTGTGGCAGAAGAGTTGGCCACGCCATTGGGCGCGTTGGTCGGCTATCAGGTGCGCTTCGAAGACCAGAGCGATACCAACACCCTGGTGAAGCTGATGACCGACGGCATCCTCTTGGCCGAAACCCAGAATGATCGTTACCTGGAACGCTACGACACGATCATCGTCGACGAAGCCCACGAACGCAGCCTGAACATCGACTTCCTGCTCGGCTACCTCAAGACCCTGTTGCCGCGTCGCCCTGACCTGAAAGTCATCATCACCTCGGCGACCATCGACCTGGAGCGCTTTTCCAAGCACTTCGACGACGCGCCGATTGTCGAGGTGTCGGGCCGCACCTTCCCGGTGGACACCTGGTATCGCCCGCTGACCCTGGAGCAGGACGAAGAGGGCAACCGTGTCGAGGACGACCTGACCGTCGACCAGGCGATCCTCGCCACCCTCGATGAAATCGCTGCCTATGAGCGCAGCGAGCGACGCAGCCCCGGCGACGTGCTGGTGTTTTTGCCGGGCGAGCGTGAGATCCGCGACGCCGCCGACATGCTGCGCAAGGCCCAGCTCAAGCACACTGAGATCCTGCCGCTGTATGCGCGCCTGTCGCCGGCCGAGCAGCAGCGCATTTTCCAATCCCATCCGGGCCGGCGCGTGGTGTTGGCGACCAACGTCGCGGAAACCTCGCTGACGGTGCCGGGCATTCGCTATGTGATCGACAGCGGCACGGCGCGCATCAGCCGCTACAGCTACCGCGCCAAGGTGCAGCGCCTGCCGATCGAGGCGATCTCCCAGGCCAGCGCCAACCAGCGTAAAGGCCGTTGCGGCCGGGTTGAGCCGGGCATTTGCATTCGCTTGTACAGCGAAGAAGATTTTATCGGCCGCCCGGAATTTACCGACCCGGAAATCCTGCGCACCAACCTGGCCGCCGTGATCCTGCAGATGCTGCACCTGCGCCTGGGCGAGATCACCGATTTCCCGTTTATCGAACCGCCGGATGGCAAGGCGATCAGCGACGGTTTCAACCTGCTGCAGGAACTCTCGGCGGTGGACCGTAACAGCCAACTCACGCCGTTGGGTCGCCAGCTTGCACGCTTGCCGGTGGACCCGCGCATGGGCCGCATGTTGCTCGAAGCGGCCAAGCTGGGCAGCTTGCAGGAAGTACTGATCGTCGCGAGCGCCATGTCGATCCAGGACCCGCGCGAGCGCCCACCGGAGCGTCAACAGGCCGCCGACCAGGCCCACGCTCAGTGGAAGGATCCGGATTCGGACTTCGCCGGGCTGGTCAACCTGTGGCGTGGCTTTGAAGAGCAGCGCCAGGAACTGACCGCCAGCCCGCTGCGCAACTGGTGTCGCAAGAACTTCCTCAACTACTTGCGCCTGCGCGAGTGGCGCGACTCCCATCGCCAGTTGAGCCTGATCTGCCGCGACATGCAGCTGAGCGTCAATAAAGAGCCGGCGGATTTCCCCAAGCTGCACAAGGCAGTGTTGTCCGGCCTGCTCAGCCAGATCGGCCAGAAAACCGAAGACGGCGATTACCTCGGTGCGCGGCAGCGGCGTTTCTGGATCCACCCCTCGTCCGGCATCGGCAAGAAGCGCCCGCAATGGCTGATGACTGCCGAGCTGGTGGAAACCACCAAGCTCTATGCGCGCATGGTGGCGAAGATTGACGCCGACTGGATCGAGCCGCTGGCCGGGCACCTGATTAAGAAAAATCACTTCGAGCCCCATTGGGAGAAGAAGCGCGGCCAGGTGGTGGCATTTGAGCAGATCACGCTGTTCGGGTTGATCATAGTCGGACGTCGGCCGGTGCATTACGGGCCGATTGACCCGGTGGTGTCCCGCGAGTTGTTTATCCGGGAAGGCCTGGTACGCGGTGAGATTCAGTCCCGCGCCAAGTGCCTGACAGCTAACCAGCGCCTGCTGGAGCAACTCGACGAATTGGAAGCCAAGGCCCGCCGTCGCGACATCCTCGCCGACGAAGAAACCCTCTACGCCTTCTACGACGCACGCTTGCCGGCGGAGATCCACCAGACGGCCACCTTTGACAGCTGGTACAAGGTCAACAGCCAGAAAGACCCGCAATTGCTGATCATGCGCGAAGAAGACGTGCTGGCCCGTGAGGCCAGTGAAGTCACCGCCGCGCATTATCCGGACACCTTGCACCTGGGCGACCTGGCCCTGGCCTTGAGTTACCACTTCGAACCCAATCACCCCCGCGACGGCGTCACCCTGCGCGTGC
Organism: Pseudomonas synxantha; assembly: GCF_900105675.1. NCBI lineage: Bacteria > Pseudomonadati > Pseudomonadota > Gammaproteobacteria > Pseudomonadales > Pseudomonadaceae > Pseudomonas > Pseudomonas synxantha. The sequence continues at coordinate 748,263 of NZ_LT629786.1, forward strand.
CGGCGCCATTGCTGCCGGCCTTGCCCGCCGAGCGCCTGGAGTGGCTGGTGCCAGGCGTGATCGAAGCCAAGTGCATCGCCCTGGTACGTAACTTGCCCAAGGCGCTGCGCAAGAACTTCGTGCCGGTGCCGGACTTCGTCAAGGCGGCGCTGCAACGCATCGAGTTCGGCCAGGGCTCGCTGCCCCAGGCGCTGGGGCGCGAACTGCTGCGCATGACCGGTGCGCGGGTCAGCGATGAAGCCTGGGCCGAAGCGGCACAACAGGTGGAAAGCCATCTGAAGATGAACCTGGAAGTGGTCGACGGCCAGGGCAAGTTCCTTGGCGAAGGCCGCGACCTCGCCGAGCTGACCGCACGGTTTGCCGAAGCCAGTCAGGCCGCCCTGGCCGTGCCGCAGACCGCCAAAAGCCAGCAGCCGGTGGAGGCCAAGGTGTTCGCGGCAGTGGCCGAAAAGACCCAGCAAAACATCGCCGGCCTGTCGATGACGGTGTACCCGGCGCTGGTAGAAGAAAACGGTACGGTCAAGGAAGGCCGTTTCTCGACCGCCGCCGAGGCTGAGTTCCAGCATCGCCGCGCATTGCAGCGTCTGCTGATGCAGCAACTGGCCGAGCCGGCGAAATTCCTGCGCGGCAAATTGCCGGGCCTGACCGAGTTGGGTTTGATGTACCGCGAGCTGGGGCGTATCGACGCGCTGGTGGAAGACATCCTGCTGGCCAGCCTCGACACCTGCGTACTGGAGGGCGAAGCCAGCCTGCCTCGTGATGGCGCCGGCCTGGCGGCTTTGGCGGAACGCAAGCGTGGCAGCTGGACCGAACACGCCGAACGCCTGGCGCGCCTGACCCTGGACGTGCTGAAGCTGTGGCACGGCCTGCAAAAGCGCTTCAAGGGCAAGATCGACCTGGCCCAGGCGGTAGCCTTGAACGATATCAAGCAGCAACTGGGCAATCTGGTGTACCCGGGTTTTGTACGGGAAACCCCGGCGCAATGGTTCAAGGAACTGCCGCGTTTCCTCAAGGCCATCGAGCTGCGCCTGGAAAAACTGCCTGGCCAGGTGCAGAAAGACCGGGTGTGGAGCACCGAACTGGGCGGCCTGTGGGCGCAATACCAGAACCGCCTGAACAAACACACCCAGGAAGGCAAGCGCGATCCGCAGCTGGAGCTGTACCGCTGGTGGCTGGAAGAATACCGTGTCTCGTTGTTTGCCCAGCAGTTGGGCACCAAGGTGCCGATTTCCGATAAGCGCTTGAGCAAGCAGTGGAGCCAGGTAGAACCCTGAATTTCACCCAGTTTCCCGAACTGGGCAGGTCCCAAATGTGGGAGGGGGCTTGCTCCCGATAGCGGTGTGTCTGATACAAATCCAGCGGCTGGTACACCGTAATCGGGAGCAAGCCCCCTCCCACATTCAAGGTGTTTGTGTGGCCTATAGCGCCAAGTCCCCGGCATTGTGGCAAACTTCGCGGTCACAAGATTGAATAACGAATTGCCAGTTTGATGCCCGCCTGATGGACTCAAACGACTTACAGTTTGGTACGACGGTACCAATATCTTCTGCCTGACAGATCTAGAGGAACGACCGTGCATAACGTCGTCATCAGCGGCACCGGCCTGTATACCCCGGCCAACAGCATCTCCAACGAAGAACTGGTGCAGTCTTTCAATGCCTACGTACAACAGTTCAATGCTGACAACGCTGCCGCCATCGAGCGTGGCGATGTGCAAGCGCTGACGGAGTCGAGCGCGGCATTCATCGAGAAAGCGTCCGGTATCAAGAGCCGTTTTGTGATGGACAAGGACGGCATCCTCGACCCTCAGCGCATGGCCCCACGCTTGCCCGAGCGCAGCAACGACGAATGGTCGGTGCTCTGCCAGATGGCCGTCGGCGCCGCCGAACAGGCTCTGCAACGCGCCGGCAAGACTGCCGCGGATATCGACGGCGTGATCGTCGCCTGCTCCAACCTGCAGCGCGCCTACCCGGCGATTGCTATCGAAGTCCAGGAAGCCTTGGGTATCCAGGGCTTCGGTTTCGACATGAACGTGGCGTGCTCCTCGGCCACCTTTGGCATCCAGAATGCAACCAACAGCATCCAGTTGGGCCAGGCCCGGGCGATCCTGATGGTCAACCCGGAAGTCTGCACCGGCCACCTGAACTTCCGTGACCGCGACAGTCACTTCATCTTTGGTGATGCGGCCACCGCGGTGGTCCTGGAGCGCGCTGATTTGGCGACGTCCGAGCACCAGTTCGAGGTGGTGAGCACCAAGCTGCTGACCAAGTTCTCCAACAACATCCGCAACAATTTCGGCTTCCTCAACCGCACCGCGGAAGAGGGCATCGGCGCCCCTGACAAGCTGTTCGTGCAGGAAGGCCGCAAGGTCTTCCGCGATGTCTGCCCGATGGTGGCCGAGTTGATTGGTGCACACCTGGCGGAAAACCAGCTGGACGTCACCGATGTGAAGCGCTTCTGGCTGCACCAGGCCAACCTGAGCATGAACCACCTGATCGTGAAAAAGCTGCTGGGGCGCGACGCGTCGGTGGAAGAAGCGCCGGTGATCCTCGATACGTATGCCAATACCAGCTCCGCCGGTTCGGTGATTGCGTTTCACACCTATCAGGACGACTTGCCCAAGGGCACCGTGGCGGTGCTTAGCTCGTTCGGCGCCGGGTATTCGATTGGCAGCGTGATCCTGCGCAAGCGCTGAGTGTGTGGGAGCTGGCTTGCCTGCGATGGCATCACTGTGGTGTGACTGATACACCGAGGTGTCTGCATCGCAGGCAAGCCAGCTCCCACAGGACCGGGTGTGCACTTTTAAATAGAGGTTTGAATGGCAGCAGCGGACGACGCGCACCTGCTTGAACGCTTGCTCAAGGGAGAGCAGCGGGCCTACAAGGAATTGGTCAGCACTTACCAGAACGCAATGCGTGCGGTGGCCTATGCCATTGTCGGCCAGCGCCACGCCGACGAGGTGGTGCAAGACGCCTGGCTCTCGGTGGTGCGCAACCTGGCCAGGTTCGAAGGACGCTCCAGCCTCAAGACCTGGCTGCTGACCATCACCGCCAACTCCGCCAAAGGGCGTTATAAACAGAATCGCCGGGAAGTGCTGCTCGACGATTTGCCTTCGCCCCATGGCACCATTGGTGATGAGCGATTCAGCCCGGATGACGGCCACTGGGCAGTCGCGCCGTATGCCTGGCACCAGGACACCCCGGAAGCGCTGCTGACCGAGGATGAATTGCGCGAATGCCTGGAGCACACGATTCTGAGCTTGTCCCAATTGCAGGGCAGTGTGCTGGTGCTCCGTGAACGCCAGGGATTGGAGTTGGAAGAAATCTGTAATCTTCTGAGCCTTTCACTTTCCAATGTACGTGTGCTGTTGCATCGAGCGCGGCTTAAAGTCTTCGCCACGGTGGAGCATTTTGAGGAAACGGGAGAATGTTGACCTGTAAGGAACAAGTCGCTCGCTCCAGTGATTATCTCGATGGGCAATTGACCTTTCGCGAGCGTCTGCTCGTGCGTCATCACTTGATGTTTTGCCCGAACTGCCGACGCTTTATCCGTCAGATGCGCCTGATGCAGGCGACGCTGAAGATCCTGCCGCAGGAGCCGGTAAAGGATGTCGATGCGCTGGCTGAACGATTGGCAGCCGAACGGCTGAAAGATTTGTAGGAGCGAGCAAGCCCGCTCCTACAACGGGGGGGTTAGAACTTGGCTTCAGCATCCAACTGCAAGGTGTTGGTATTGGCATCACGCTGCGTGCGGCTGGCGTAGTCAGCCTTGGTCAGGAAGTACGTGGCGCCGAGGGCAAAGTTCTTGTCGATGTCGTAGCTGACCTTCATCTTATGGCCGCGCGAACCGGTGGTACCGTTGGCGAAGTCCGAATCGGTGAAGGCGCCTACGACGGCATTACGTTGAACGTCGCGGTAGTTGTAGTCCAGGTTGAAACCGAACACCTTGGACTTGGCACCCAGCAACCACGCGGTGTCCTGATCGGTCACAGCATCGTTGTTCTTCACGTACTGGCCGTAGAACGCCAGGGGCACTGCCAGGCCGCCGATATCTGCCTGGGCAAAACCTTCATACAGGCGGAATTCGTTGTTGGCCGAGTTGCCGTTGACCGCCAGCGCGCAAGGCGTGGTGGTGGTTGTGCAGCGGCTGTCCTCGTCATTTTTGTAGGCGTAGACGCTGCCGCCCAAGGTCATTTTCAGGTTGTCGGTAACCGAGAAACGCGTGCCCAACTGGCCGGACGTCAGGCGCAGGTCGTGGCGGAACTGCACGCCGTCGCCGTCGACGTTGTCCTTGAGGTTGTAGTTGCCCAAGCTGCCGAACAGTTCGGCGCTGCTGCCAAGAGGGTATTTGTAGGTGACGGCCAGGCCTTCCGGGTTGATGTCGCTATCCCAAATCACATCGCCCATGTTTACCCATGGCTGGAGCATCTTGCCGCCGATCACGTGCAGGTTCTTGATCTGGTCCGGGTGGTAATCGATGTAGCCCAGGTCCAGCCAGATCGATTTCTTATCGAAGTAGCCGTCTTGGTCCTGGTTGGTAGACCGTGCGTCATCGCCGCCACCCGTGGCGATGCGGATGCCGGTGTCCACCTGCGGGTTGATCTCGGTGTAGGCACCCAGGCGGGCACGGATACGTTGACGGTCCTTGTCACGCCCGCCGTTGTTGGGCTCGCCATCGATCTTGATGGTTTCCTGGCGGAAGCGTACGTCACCCTTGAACTGGGTCTTGGCGGCCCAGGCCAGCTTCTGGTCGAAGCTGCTCAGCTCGTTGGTTTTTTTCGCAGTGGCCGCGATCTGCTCGTTGGTCTCTTGTTGAGCTTGCCGTGCGATCTGCTGTTCTTTCTGGTCCCTGGCCAGCTCTGCTTGCAGTTCGCTGTACTGCGCCGCAGTGATCTGGCCGTTGGCCTTGAGCATGTCGAGCAATTTAGCGTCGACTGCAGCGCTGGCCGGTAGACTCAGGGCCAGCAACAGGCCGCCACACAGGACCGCCGCAGTTTTAGTGGAAGCAAGACGCATATCAATCTCCGAAAGTGAGGAGGGATGGCAAACCATCCAGGACACAACCGACCCATGACGGACGGAAAAAATGTTACCCGGTAGACCCAGGCGCTCTAAAAACTGGCGTCAGTATCGCGACCGTTTATGACGGAGTAGTGGCTAAGTGATTTCATCTAGATGACAAATGGGCTGAGGTTGGAACTATTTATTTCCAAGTCTGTCAGCGTGTTTTCAAGGTGTGCACGGGGTTGCGATAAGCGATACTCGCCAGGCTTTAACGCCAAGAATCAGTGAGGATGCCGATGCCGTTGCAACGCCTGGACAGCCTGTCCGAAATCGCCCCTGAGGTCTGGGACGCCCTGGTGCCGCAGGCGCAGCCGTTTGTACGGCATGGGTTCTTGAGCGCGCTGGAGGACAGCGCCAGCCTGGGGCCGCAATCGGGCTGGCAGCCGGAGCATCTGCTGCACTGGGAAGGGCAGCGCCTGGTAGCGGCATTGCCCAGCTACCGCAAATGGCATTCCTATGGCGAGTATGTGTTCGACCATGGCTGGGCCGATGCCTGTGAGCGCGCCGGTATCGACTACTACCCCAAGCTGCTGACGGCGGTGCCGTTCAGTCCCGTCAGTGGCCCACGTGTTTTGGGCGCCAATGCCGAGGACGGCTTCGAGTTGCTCAAGAGTCTGCCGGGCTACCTGGAGATCGAAGGGCTCTCCAGCGCCCATATCAATTTCACTGACGCCTTGGCCGATGAGGCCTTGGCCCTGCAGCCGGGCTGGATGCAACGCCTGGGCTGCCAGTTTCATTGGCAGAACCGCGGCTACCGCGACTTCCAGGATTTTCTCGATGCCTTGAGTTCACGCAAGCGTAAGCAGATGCGCAAGGAGCGCGAACAAGTGGCGGGGCAGGGCATTGAGTTCGAGTGGCTGCAAGGCCATGAACTGAGCGAAGCTCAATGGGATTTTGTCTATGCCTGCTACGCCAACACCTATGCAGTCCGCCGCCAATCGCCCTACCTGACCCGTGCGTTTTTCAGCCTGCTGGCCGAACGCATGCCCGAAGCGATCCGCGTGGTGCTGGCCAAACAAGGCTCGCGCCCGGTAGCCATGGCTTTCAGCCTGATCGGTGGCGACAGCTTCTACGGCCGCTACTGGGGCTGCCTGGCGGAATTCGACCGACTGCACTTCGAAACCTGTTTTTACCAGGGCATGGACTACGCCATCGCCCACGGCCTGCAACGCTTCGACGCCGGTGCCCAGGGCGAGCACAAATTGATTCGCGGGTTTGAGCCGGTGATTACGCGATCATGGCACTACCTGCGTCATCCGGGGCTCAAGAGTGCCGTGGCGGACTTTCTTGAGCGTGAACGGGTGGGCATTCTGGCGTATGCCGAAGAGGCGAGGTCAGCCCTGCCTTATCGGCAGGGCTGACCCGTTTGCCTTAAGCCCCTTCATCCTTGCCCAGCCATCGATAGGTCACGCCACCGATCACCGCGCCGAGGATCGGTGCGAGCCAGAACAACCACAACTGCTGGAGTGCCCAGCCGCCGACAATCAACGCCGGCCCCGTGCTACGGGCCGGGTTGACCGACGTGTTGGTGACCGGGATCGAGATCAGGTGGATCAGCGTCAGCGCCAGGCCAATGGCAATAGGCGCGAGGCCCGCCGGGGCACGGCGGTCGGTGGCGCCAAGAATGATCAGCACGAACATCGCTGTCATCACCAGCTCGCAGACAAAGCCTGCCGCCATTGAATAACCACCGGGTGAATGCTCGCCATAACCATTGCTTGCCAGCCCGGAGGCCAGTTCGAACCCGGGTTTGCCACTGGCGATGAAGTACAGCAGTGCGGCGGCGATGGCGCCACCGATCACTTGGGACACTATATAGGCTGGCAATTCCTTGGCCGGGAATCTGCCGCCCACCACCAGCCCCACCGAGACGGCCGGGTTAAGGTGGCAACCGCTGATATGCCCAATGGCAAATGCCATGGTCAGCACTGTGAGCCCAAAGGCCAGGGACACGCCGAGCAGGCCGATGCCTACGTTGGGGAACGCTGCGGCCAACACCGCACTCCCGCAGCCACCTAACACCAGCCAAAACGTACCCAGTCCTTCCGTTACGGAACGTTTGAACAGTGACATGAACACTTCCTTAGATTGCTCTATCTGATTAACGGTCTGTGTGGCTTCCCTGCCGCCTTAAATCAGGGCCCTCCTGGGGCCTGATTGCAGTACAGCAGGATTGTGTCGCACGACCAGCCAGATAGAGAAAGCTGTCAGAATTGTTCGGAATTGAACGGCGGTTTACCCAATAAAATCAGTCTATACCGACAAACCCTCCGGTTTGATGCTGCCATAACCGCGAATAAAGTCCGCCATGTGCCAGCAATTCGGAATGGCTGCCGCTTTCGGCGATCTGGCCTTTCTCCAGCACGACCAGGCGATCCATGCGCGCAATGGTCGACAACCGGTGTGCAATCGCAATCACCGTCTTGCCCTGCATCAGGGTTTCCAGGCTTTCCTGGATCGCGGCTTCCACTTCCGAGTCCAGCGCCGAGGTGGCTTCGTCCATGATCAGGATCGGCGCGTTCTTGAGCAGCACGCGCGCGATGGCGATACGTTGGCGCTGACCGCCGGAGAGTTTGACCCCGCGCTCACCCACATGGGCGTCCAGCCCGGTGCGGCCTTCGGAGTCCGACAGCAGTGGGATGAACTCATCGGCGCGGGCCTTGTGCACCGCGGCCCAGAGCTCTTCGTCCGTGGCGTCGGGCTTGCCGTACAGCAGGTTGTCGCGGATCGAACGGTGCAGCAACGAAGTGTCCTGGGTGATCATGCCGATCTGTTCGCGCAGGCTTTCCTGGGCGACTTCGGCGATATTCTGGCCATCGATCAGGATGCGTCCGCCCTGCAGGTCGTAGAGGCGCAGCAGCAGGTTGACCAGGGTCGATTTGCCCGCTCCGGACGGGCCGATCAGGCCGATCTTCTCCCCGGCCTTGATCTCCAGGTTCAGGCCACCAATGATTCCGCTCTTCTTGCCGTAGTGGAAATCCACCTGTTCGAAGCGCACTTCACCCTGGGGCACGCTCAGGCGTGGGGCGTTGTCGCGGTCGATCACGGCCAGCGGCTGGGCAATGGTTTTCAGGCCGTCCTGCACCATGCCGATGTTCTCGAAGATGCCGTTGACCACCCACATGATCCAGCCGGACATGTTGACGATACGGATCACCAGGCCGGTGGCCAGGGCAATCGCGCCCACCGAGATCAGCGAGTGGGTCCACAACCACAGGGCCAGGCCGGTGGTTGTGACGATCAGCAGGCCGTTCATGGTGGTAATCGCGATGTCCATGCTGGTCACCACGCGGCTGGCCAACTGGGTTTTTTCGGTCTGTTCAATGATTGCTTCCTTGGCGTACTGCTGCTCGTATTGGGTATGGGCGAACAGTTTCAAGGTGGTGATGTTGGTGTAGCCGTCGACAATGCGGCCCATCAATTTGGAGCGTGCTTCGGAGGAAATCACCGAGCGTTCCTTCACACGCGGCACGAAGTAACGCAGTGCCAGGCTGTAGCAGATGATCCAGCTCACCAGCGGGATCATCAGGCGCCAGTCGGCCTCGGCGAACAGCACCAGGGCGCTGATGGCGTAGATCGCCACGTGCCAGATCGCATCCACCGCCGCCACGGCGGAATCGCGCAGTGAGTTACCGGTTTGCATGATGCGCTGGGCAATGCGCCCGGCGAAGTCGTTCTGGAAGAAATTAAGACTCTGCTTGAGCACGTAGCTGTGGTTCTGCCAGCGAATCAGGCTGGTCATGCCGGGGCTGATGGTCTGGTGTACCAGCAGGTCGTGCAGGGCGCCGAAAATCGGGCGCAAGAGCAGGGCGACCACGGCCATCCAGATCAGCTCGGTGCTGTGGATCTGGAAGAAATCGGCGGGCGGCGTGCCCTGGGCCAGGTCGATGATGCGGCTCAAATAGCTGAACAACGCGACTTCGATCAGCGCGCCAATCAGGCCCACCACCAGCAAGGCGGCGAAATGCGGCCACACCTGGCGCAGGTAGTAGAGATAGAAGGGCAGGACTTTATCGGGAGGCGCGGAGCTGGGCGCGTCGCGGAAAATATCGATCAGTTGTTCAAAACGACGATAGAGCATTAGGCTTGACGCCCGCCGTGCGGGCTCTCCTTTCAAATGCGCGCGCTGCCTTGTGGGCTGCGCGCGAAGCTTGCTGCTGACCTCAGTCGATGCGCTTGGCCGACTTGATCAGGACAGGATCGATTGGCACGTTCTGCATGCCTTGCTTGGTGGTGGTCTGGGAGTTGACGATGATGTCGACCACATCCATGCCCTTGACCACTTTGGCGAACACGGCGTAACCGGCATCGCGGCCCGGATCCAGGAAGGCATTGTCGGCGACGTTGATGAAGAACTGGCTGGTGGCCGAGTTCGGGTCATTGGTGCGCGCCATCGACAAGGTCCCCCGCACGTTATGCAGGCCATTGCTGGCTTCGTTCTTGATCGGCGCTTCGGTCGGTTTTTGCGACATTTGTGCAGTGAACCCGCCGCCCTGGACCATGAAGCCCGGGATCACGCGGTGGAAGATCGTATTGGTATAGAAACCCTTGTCGACATAGGCAAGGAAGTTCTTGGTGCTGATGGGGGCCTTGACCGGGTCCAGTTCGATTTCGATGTCACCGTTGGTGGTGGAGATCAATACGTGGGGCGCCTTGGCAGGTTCGGCGGCCATCAGGTTGGCAGCGAACAGAACGGAACCGGCAAAGAAGGCGATTTTTTTCAGCATGGGTCAGTGATCCTGGGTAGTGGTTTCGACGGTCTTTAGAAAATCGAGCAAGGTCGCGTTAAAGACTTCGGGTTGATCCAAGGGCGTGGCATGGCGGGAATCTTCAATAACGACCAGCCGCGCATCGGGCAGCAGTTTTACATAGATTTCTTTCTGCGCCACGGGGGTGTAGTCGTGGTCGGCGCTGATGACCAGGGTTGGACAGGTAATCTTCGAAAGTTGTTCCTGCACGCCCCAGCCCACAATCGCGTCGAAGCTGGCGAGATAAGCACGTTTGTCGTTCTTTGCCCAGCGTTCGGCCATCTTGCGCCGCAGGTCGGCTTGCGCAGGTTTGGGAAACAGCCGCTCGCCCAGGGCCTTGCCGATGGTGCTCAGGCTGAGCACGCGGGCCAGGGTCCGGCGCTTGGCCCACTGCCAATAGTCACCTGCGCTGCGCACCTTGACCTCGGGCGCGCTGTTGACGATGCACAGGCTCTTGACCCGCGTGGGTTCATCTACGGCCAGTTGGAAGGCAATCATGCCGCCCATGGATAACCCCACTACATGGGCCGCAGGCAGGCCCATGTGGTCGATCAGGGCAATCAGATCGAAGGTGAACCCCTGGATGCTGTAGCGCTCGCGGGGGCTGTCGGAGCGGCCATGGCCGCGCACGTCGACCACGATCAGGCGATAGTGCCGGGCGAGTACCGGCACTTGCAGCTCCCAATCCTGGCTGCTTGAGCCCAGGCCATGGATCAGGATCAGTGGGTTGCCGTGGCCGTATTCCTCGTAATGCAGGCTGCAGCCTTCATGCTCGAACCAGGCCATGGATGAACTCCGTTTCAGGCTTGCAGGGGCGCGGCAAAGGGCGCGTCCAGGGGAGCGGTGTCAAAGGTGCGCAGCAGTTCCACGAGGATCTGCGTCGCCGGCCCCAGGGGTTTATCTTTGTTTGAATACAGGTAGAACGTCGGGTGGCGGCTGCCGCCCTGTGCCAAAGGCAGCTGCTTGAGCACGCCTTCGTTCAGTTCGCGCTCGACCATGTGCCGGGGCAGCCAGGCAAAACCCAGGCCGCTGCTGACGAAGGCTGCGGCGGTGGCCAGGCTGCCGACGGTCCAGCGCTGTTCGGCGCCGAGCCAGCCGACATCCCGCGGTTGCTGGCGGCCGGAGTCGCGGATCACCACTTGCATCTGGCTTTCCAGGTCCTGGAAGCTGAGTTCGCGGCCCATGCGGTGCAAGGCGTGTTCGGGATGGGCGACGGCAATGAATTCTACCGCGCTCATTTCCGTGCCCAGGTAACCGGGGATACTGAAGCCGCAAATCGCCAAGTCGGCCACACCTTCCATGAGCAGCTCTTCAACCCCCGACAGTACTTCTTCGCGCAGGCGCACGCGGCAACCGCGGCTTTGGGGCATAAACGCGGTGAGGGCGCGCACCAGGCGCGCATTGGGATAGGCAGCGTCCACCACCAGGCGCACTTCAGCTTCCCAGCCCTGTTCCATATGGTGGGCGAGATCTTCCAACTGGCTGGCGTTCTTCACCAACTGGCGGGAACGGCGCAGCAGCACTTCGCCGGCCTCGGTAAGCACCGCCTTGCGCCCGTCGATGCGCAGCAGCGGCACACCCAGTTGGTCCTGCATACGGGCCACGGTGTAGCTCACCGAGGACTGTGAACGGTGCAGCGCTTCTGCGGCCTGGGCGAAGCCGCCGTGGTCGACCACGGCTTGCAACGTGCGCCATTGATCGAGGGTAACGCGGGGCGCTTTCAAGATGAGCTCCTCTTGTCCTAAGCTGGCGGTCCTTATTGGAGACTGCCGAATGAGAAAATTCTGTTGTGTGTTGCTGGCGCTGCTGCCGATGAGCGCGTTTGCCTACCCCATCGACGTGACTAAAAAGATCAACGGCGTAAGCGTGGACTACACCGCATCCGATGTGGACGCCGACATCAGTTCGATCCAGTTGAGTAACTACGGCACCAACGATGCGTTGTGTTCGGTAATCTTCACCAACGGCCCGGAATCGCCGCGCCGTCGCACTGTGACCGTACCCGCCGGCAAAAGCACCAACACCACGGCCAAGTTCAACCGCGCGATTATCAAAATGCGTATTGCCTTGGACTGCGCTCCAAAATAAAGCAGCGGAGCATGCCAGACAGGAATACTCCGCCTAACAACAAATTTCTAGATGGGTTATAGCAGTTTTTTGCGCTTTTTTATCGAATAGGCCCTGGTTAACCTTCGCTCCATCGACTTACAGCAATTACCGATGGAGCCTACCAAGCCATGTCCAATGTCCTGATCATCGAAACCAGTGCACGCCAGCAGGATTCAATCTCCCGCCAGCTCACCCAACAGTTCATCGGCCAATGGCAAGCAGCCCATCCGGCGGATCGCATCACCCTGCGTGACGTGGCGCGCAATCCCGTTCCCCACTTGGACGCCAACCTGCTGGGTGGGTGGATGAAACCCGCCGAGCAGCGCAACGACGATGAACAGGTGTCCCTGGACCGTTCCAATGAATTGACTGACGAGCTGCTGGCTGCCGATGTATTGGTGATGGCTGCGCCGATGTACAACTTTTCCATCCCCAGCACCCTTAAAGCCTGGCTGGATCATGTGTTGCGGGCCGGTGTGACTTTCAAGTACACCGCCACCGGGCCACAGGGTTTGTTGACCGGCAAGCGTGCCATCGTACTCACTGCTCGTGGCGGCATTCACGCCGGCGCCACCTCGGATCACCAGGAGCCGTACCTGCGCCAGGTCATGGCTTTTATCGGCATCCACGACGTGACCTTCATTCACGCCGAAGGGGTGAACCTGGGGGCGGGCTTCCAGGAGAAGGGCGTCAATCAGGCTAAAGCACTGTTGGCGCAGGTTGCTTGAAGCGTTAATCGCCAGATAATCCCGCGCTGTTTATATAGCCCCACGCAAACCCTTCAAGTACGCGTATCGAACCTCCCTTTGCACTTGTAGCTCCTGAGTGCTCCTGCCCGACTGCCGCTTCAGCGAGGTCGGGTTTTTTTTGCGCCGAGTTTCTTCAAACCGCGAAAAGCTTTAATGTCGCGACCATTCGAAATGAGGCGCGCATGGGCTATCTACTGGTTGTCACCCTGATTCAGGCATTTTCCTTCAGCTTGATCGGCGAATACCTCGCCGGTCACGTCGACAGCTACTTTGCGGTGCTGGTGCGCGTGCTGCTGGCGGGGCTGATTTTTATCCCGCTGACCCGCTGGCGCTCGGTGGAGCCGGCGTTCATGCGCGGCATGCTGGTGATCGGTGCATTGCAGTTCGGTGTGACCTATGTGTGCCTGTACCTGAGCTTTCGCGTGCTGACGGTGCCCGAAGTGCTGCTGTTCACCATCCTCACTCCGTTGCACGTGACCCTGATCGAAGACGCGCTTAATCGCCGTTTCAACCCTTGGGCGCTGGTCGCAGCCTTGGTGGCGGTGAGCGGTGCGGCAGTGATTCGTTTTGATCAGATCACGCCCCACTTCCTGATGGGGTTCTTGCTGTTGCAGCTGGCCAACTTCACCTATGCGGCCGGGCAAGTCATGTACAAGCACCTGGTGGCGCGTTATCCGAGTGACCAACCGCATTTCCGGCGTTTCGGTTATTTCTACCTGGGCGCCCTGCTGGTGGTGTTGCCCGCATTCCTGCTGTTCGGCAAGGCTGATTTCCTGCCGCAAGCGTCGCTGCAATGGGGCGTGCTGGTGTTCCTGGGAGTGGTCAGCACCGCGCTGGGAATGTACTGGTGGAACAAGGGCGCCTGCCTGGTCAATGGCGGCACCCTGGCGGTGATGAACAACTTGCATGTGCCGGTGGGGCTGCTGCTGAACCTGCTGATCTGGAACCAGCACGAGCCGCTGGGTCGTTTGGCCTTGGGCGGCCTGGTGATTCTGGCGGCGGTGTGGATCAGCCGGCTGGGTGTGCGTCAGGCGGTATCGTCTCCTTTATCGTGATCACGACTTTGCCTTTGGCCCGGCCTTGTTCGACATAACTCAAGGCCTCGGCCGTCGACTCGAAAGGGAAGGTACGGTCGATCACCGGCTTGATAATGCCGGACTCAACCAGCGCGGTGAGTTCATCCAGTTGGGCACCGCTGGCGCGCATGAAGACGAAGTCATAACGGACGTTTTTTCTGCGCGCTTTGCGGCGAATGCCACTGCTCAAGACACCCATGACCAAGCCCAATCCCCACGACAGGTTTTGCTCGCGAGCGAATGCCGGCGTCGGTGGCCCTGAGATGGAGATGAGCTGGCCGCCCGGCTTGAGAATGTCGAGTGACTTTGCCAGCGCATCCGGGCCGAGGCTGTTCATGACCACGTCGTAGTCTTTGAGTACGGTTTCGAAGTCTTGCTGCTTGTAGTCGATCACCACATCCGCGCCCAGCGCCTTGACCCACTCGACGTTGGCGGTACTGGTGGTCGTGGCGACAAAAGCGCCCAAATGCCTGGCGAGCTGGATGGCGATACTGCCGACACCACCGGAGCCGGCGTGAATGAAGACCTTCTGGCCTTTTTTCAGCCTCGCCGTTTCAACCAACACCTGCCACGCCGTCAGCGCGACCAGGGGCAGGGAGGCGGCTTGCTCCATCGTGATGTTTGCAGGTTTGCGTGCCACTGCGTCTTCGCATGCCGCAATCAGCTCGGCGAACGTGCCGATGCGCTGCTGGGGAGGGCGGGCATAGACTTCGTCACCTGGCTTGAAGCGTCGTACCGCCGACCCCACGCTGAGCACCACACCGGCCAAGTCATTGCCCAGTGTCAACGGCAACGCATACGGCAGGATCAGTTTGAATTCGCCTTTGGCGATTTTTGCATCCAGCACATTGACGCTGCTGGCATGCACTTGAACCAGCACGTCATGTTCACCCACCGCAGGTGCCGGGACTTCGGTGATGCGGCCTGTGTGCTTGCCGTAACGCTCGATTGAAAATGCCTTCATGGTTCAACGCTCATGGCTTGGACGGGAAGGGCAGGCGCCTATGCATCGCAGTAGCACAGCACGCCTGCAAAAGGGTTGATCAGGCTTTGACCAAGTAGCGTTCGGCTACCTCGGACTGCTTGATCTGCGCCAGCAAGCCTTGTCGCGCTGCCTGCAAGGCATCCCAGCGTGCGCCATCCTGCAACGGCGGGATAGTCACGGGCTCGCGCTGGTCAAAGCCGATCAGCGCCGCATCGACCAGGTCACCTACCTCCATCACGTCTGTGAGGGTATTGATGTCAATGCCAGCCCGCTCCCAGATCTCGGTACGCGTGGCCGCCGGCAGCACGGCTTGTACGTAGACGCCTTTGGGAGCCAGCTCAAGGCTCATACCCTGGGACAGGAACAGTACGAACGCCTTGGTGGCGCCATACACCGTCATGCCGAACTCCGGCGCCAGGCCCACTACCGAGCCTATGTTGATGATAGCGCCGTCACCTGCTGCCGCCAGGCGCGGGGCAATGGCACTGGCAAGTCGCACCAGCGCCGTGGTGTTGAGCGCAACCAACTGAGCGACGCTGTCGCTGGACTGTTCAATAAAGCTGCCGGACTGCGCGGCCCCGGCATTATTCACCAGCGTGCCAATGCTGGCGTCCTCGCGCAGGCGCGCTTCAACCGCTGCCAGGTCAGCGCTTTGAGTCAGGTCGGCGGGGAGGATGTCAATGGTGATGGCGTGCTGTTGGCGCAGGCGGGCGGCGAGCGCTTCCAGGCGCTGGATGTCACGGGCGACCAATACAAGATTGTGGCCGCGCTGGGCAAAACGCTCGGCGTAGGCGGCGCCAATGCCGGTCGAGGCGCCAGTGATGAGAACGGTAGTGGAAGTGCTCATGGTGTGATGCTCTGTGGATGCGATGAGGTTTTATGATGTCGATCATAATCAAAGCTGTCAACGGTTTTGATTACGATCAACATCATAGTAAGATGTTTGTATCGCAAGGCAGCAGGAGCGCAAAAAATGAAGATCACCAAGACGCAATCACAGAGCAATCGAGCGCATATCGTCGCGACGGCTTCCGAGCTGTTTCGTGAACGCGGTTTCGATGGTGTGGGTGTGGCCGAACTGATGGCTGCCGCCGGTTTCACCCAGGGCGGCTTCTACAAGCATTTCGGCTCCAAGGCGGATTTGATGGCGGAAGCGGCCGCCAACAGCCTGGCGCAGTCGCTTGCCGACAGCGCACACCTGGAGGTGGAGCAGTTTTTCGAGGTGTACCTGTCCAGGCAGCACCGCGACCACCGCGGCGGCGGATGCACCTTGGCGGCGTTGTGTGCAGATGCTGCGCGTCAATCGGACACGCTCAAGGAGACCTTCGCCAACGGGTTGGAAAACACGCTGCAGGCCCTGGAGGCAAAGTACAACGCGGCGCAGGACGAACCACAGGAAGACGTGCGCGCGAAAATGCTCAACAGGATGGCCCACGCCATCGGTGCCATCATGTTGTCGCGGGCGTGCCCGGATGATTCCGCCCTGGCCGATGAAGTGCTTGAGGTGTGCCGCAAGGAGATTACGGCATCACTGCCGTAATCTCGTTCGGGTCACATTACGCCGTTTCGACGTTGGACACCTGGGTGGCTCCGGCCAAGGCGGGCAATACGCCTGCGCGCAGGTCATTGCCGCTCGGTTGCTGATACAGGCTCAACCCGAACTCCGGCAACACCGCCAACAGATAATCAAAGATATCCCCCTGGATCCGCTCGTAATCGCCCCACGCGGTGGTACGGGTAAAGCAGTAGATCTCCAGCGGCACGCCCTGGGCGGTGGTCTGCATCTGGCGCACCATGCAGGTCATGTTCGGCTGGATGTCCGGATGGCTTTGCAGGTAGGCCAAGGCATAGGCGCGGAAGGTGCCGAGGTTGGTCATGCGCCGGCGGTTGGCCGAGAGTTGCGCGCTGTGGCCCTGGGCTTCGTTCCAGGCCTTGAGCTCGGCCTGCTTGCGCCCGATGTAGCCGGTGAGCAGGTGCACCTGGGTCATGCGCACTTCTTCGTCATCGCGTAAAAAGCGTACGCCGCTGGCGTCGATATACAGGCTGCGCTTGATGCGCCGCCCACCAGAAGCCTGCATGCCTCGCCAGTTCTTGAACGACTCGGACATCAGGCGCCAGGTGGGGATGGAGACGATGGTCTTGTCGAAATTCTGCACCTTGACCGTGTGCAGGGTGATATCCACTACATCACCGTCGGCGCCGACCTGGGGCATTTCGATCCAGTCGCCGACCCGCAGCATGTCGTTGCTGGTCAACTGCACACTGGCGACGAACGACAGCAGAGTGTCCTTGTACACCAACAGGATCACCGCCGACATGGCACCCAGGCCTGACAGCAACAGCAGCGGCGAACGGTCGATCAGGGTGGCGACGATGATGATCGCGCCAAACACGAACAACACCATCTTCGCCAATTGCACATAGCCCTTGATCGAGCGGGTGCGCGCGTGTTCGGTGCGGGCGTAGATGTCCAGCAGGGCATTGAGCAGCGCGCTCATGGCCAGCACCAGGAACAGAATGGTGATCGCCAGGGACACATTGCCGATAAACAGGATGGCGGTCTTGCTCAGGCCAGGCACCAGGTACAGGCCGAACTGAATCACCAGGGACGGCGTCATCTGCGCCAGGCGATGGAAGACCTTGTTGTGCAGCAGGTCGTTGAGCCAGTGCAGGGCTGGCTGCCGACCCAGTAACTTGATGGCGTGGATGATCAGGTAGCGCGCTACCCGTCCGAGCAGCAGGGCCACCACCAGCAACACCAGCAAGCCGAGGCCGGCGTGCAGCAGCGGATGTTCATCGAGGGTGCCCCAGAGGTCCTGGGCGTTGAGCCAGAGCTGTTTGATATCCATGAATGAAACCGATTCTTCTGTAAGGCGAGACGGGGGGATTAGAGCATTTAAGTGCAACAAAGTTGACGTTCTAGACAAATGCGCTGACAAAAAAGCAGCTGATTAGCACCGTTCGCGTAAAGAAACTCGGTTTGGACGCGCGAAACCGGTAACCTATGCCGCTGATATTTTGTATTTCTTCGAGGTAGCACCCGTGTTTTCCCAATTCGCCCTGCACGAACGCCTGCTCAAAGCCGTGGCCGAGCTTAAATTTGTCGAGCCTACGCCTGTGCAAGCAGCGGCCATCCCGCTCGCGCTCCAGGGGCGTGACCTGCGGGTGACGGCTCAAACCGGCAGCGGCAAGACCGCTGCTTTTGTCTTGCCGATCCTGCACCGCCTGATCGGCCCGGCCAAAGTCCGTGTGAGCATCAAGACCTTGATCCTGCTGCCGACCCGCGAGTTGGCCCAGCAGACCTTGAAGGAAGTGGAGCGTTTCTCGCAGTTCACCTTCATCAAGTCCGGCCTGATCACCGGTGGCGAAGACTTCAAGGTCCAGGCCGCCATGCTGCGCAAGGTGCCGGACATCCTGATCGGCACTCCGGGGCGCATGATCGAGCAACTCAATGCCGGTAACCTTGATCTCAAGGAAGTCGAAGTGCTGGTGCTCGACGAAGCCGACCGCATGCTCGACATGGGCTTCGCCGATGACGTGCAGCGCCTGGTGGCCGAGTGCGTCAATCGCCAGCAGACCATGCTGTTCTCTGCCACCACTGGCGGTTCGACCCTGCGCGACATGGTCGCCAAGGTCCTGAACAACCCTGAGCACCTGCAGGTCAACAACGTCAGCGATCTCAACGCGACCACGCGCCAGCAGATCGTCACCGCCGACCACAACGTGCACAAAGAGCAGATCCTCAACTGGCTGTTGGCCAACGAGACCTACCAGAAGGCCATCGTGTTTACCAACACCCGGGCCGCGGCTGACCGCATCTACGGTCGCCTGGTGGCGCAGGACTACAAGGCGTTCGTGCTGCACGGCGAGAAAGACCAGAAGGACCGCAAGTTGGCCATCGACCGCCTCAAGGCTGGCGGCGTGAAGATTCTGGTGGCCACCGACGTCGCCGCCCGCGGCCTGGACGTGGACGGCCTGGACATGGTGATCAACTTCGACATGCCCCGCAGCGGCGACGAATACGTACACCGTATTGGCCGAACCGGACGTGCCGGCAACGACGGCCTGGCGATCTCGCTGATCTGCCACGGCGACTGGAACCTGATGTCGAGCATCGAGCGCTACCTCAAGCAGTCGTTCGAGCGCCGCACCATCAAGGAAGTCAAAGGCACCTACACCGGGCCGAAGAAGGTCAAGGCGTCGGGCAAGGCCGTTGGCGTGAAGAAGAAAAAGACCGATGCCAAGGGTGACAAGAAAAAGGCCGGCGCCAAATCGCCGACCAAGCGCAAGATCGCCAACCGGCCGAAGACCGACAACCTGTCGCTGGTCAGCAAGGACGGCATGGCGCCGCTCAAGCGCCGCAAGCCAGAAGCACCGGCTGCCGAATAAGCAGTTGGGCAAAAAAACCGGACAATGTCCGGTTTTTTTATGCCTCGATCGCTCCCGCCCTCTGCGTGGGAATGCCGCCTGGGACGCGCTACGTCCCGCTTTACTCAGCTTTTGGCCTTGGCGGCAGCTTCTTTCAGTTCCTTGAGACGGGCATCAATCAACTGGCACTTGTCGGGAAACTCCGCGCTCTCAGTATCCAGATCCATTTTCTGCAACTCGTCATTCATCTCCTTGGCCTTGGTTGGGTTCTGCTCGGTGAGCTTGGTCACTTCCTTGGCCAGCTCTTCGCGCTTGGCCGTGGCCTCGTCGAGCGTACAAGCCCAAGCGGGCAGGGCGGCAAGCAACGTAGCGGCGATGGCCAGGTTTCTAAGGGTTTTCATGGTCGGACCTCCTTGGCGGTATAGGCAGTTGAGGCGGCGAACGTCTGGAAAGTTCAGAGAAATGACGCCCGTCTATCCGGGTGAACGGCCAGTGCCCGCACGTGTCACTACCTATGACGGGCTAATTTTCCATCGGCCTGCAGGAGGAATCAGGATGACGACTTACAACTGGGATCTGATCGAACGTCTGCTGCATGAAGTGCAGAACGGCGAGGGCAGCTTTGCCCCGCGTAAATACGCCGAGCAGGAAGCCGCTGATAAAGCGACGGCTGGCGAGGACACCGGGAATCTGGATGCGCTGAAAAAGACTGCTGCGGACTACGAGGCGCTGCTGTTCAAGCGCGGGTTCATTGAGTCGCGCCCCGAAGAGGAGGGCGGCAACGGTGAGAACTTCATCTTGACCCCGCGGGGTGCAAGCCTGCTGGCGTTGATCGACAGTTCGATTCCTGGCAATGAGCATCCCCGGCACGTAATGGACGAGCAGGAGGACGCGCTGGATGAGGCGACCTTTGAGCGGGTCGCTTCCGAGGCTGCGATTGCCGGCGGCGCTATATAGTCCCTGAATCAAATGTGGGCGGGAGCCATGCTCCCATCCCTATTGATTTGCACCGGCCTTGAGGCATTTGAGGGCTTTGAAATCGCTCCGTACGCCGTCGATTTTTTGCTTCAGCTTCTGCCGCTGTTGCACCGTGCTCTCAGCCATCAGGTCCACGATCAGGCTGCGCGCTGCCGCTTCGGTCTGAGCATAGGCAGCACGGTATTCAGGCGTCCATAGGCTCTCCCTGTCCACCAGCAAACGTTGCATCTTCTGCGGAAAGTCGGCGTCGTGGCGGTGCTCGACGGCCTCGATAAACTGCGCCTGCCAATGGGCGCGGTTGCCGATCCACGCCTGGTTCTGTTCACCCAGGGCGATGGACCAGGCCGTTACGCGGTGTTGCTGGCTGGCGCTCAGCGGACCAATCCAGGCGTCCAGGCGCTTGCTCATACGCTTGGCGCGCTCCTTGATCTGCTGGGCCAGCGGTGGCTTGAGGTATTCGTCCTGGCGTTTGCGCAGATCCTTGGCAAGGGCGCCGCTCATGTCCTTGACCTGTTGATCATCCAGACCCTGCAGCAACTGCACGGCGGACGGGGTTACCTCCCGTGCGATCTCGGCAATCGCCTGCTTGGCTTCGACGGTTCGGGTTTGCAGCGCGGCGTCAGTGATTTGGTTGCTGTCGACCATTTGCTGCAGGCGGTCCAGCCAGTCCAGGTAACCCGGCAATTGTGTGGTGCAATGCCAGGCCAAGTGTTCCTTGAGGGTGTCGTTGAACCAGCTCTTTTGCCCGGCGTTCATGTCCAGGTAGTCGTTGAGGGTCCAAGGGATGATCACGTCGAGATTACGGTAAGCCAGGCCCACGCGATTGCACCCGGCGAGCACCAGGCTCATGGTCAGCAGTACCATCAGGAGTTTGAGCCGGCGCAACATGGGCGAGTCCTTGCACGGATGGGGTTGATGCATGTGAACCTGCGCGGGGTGCGACAGTTCAGCCCATCAATAAAACGGCCGGACAGCCTTCAAGGTCAACAGGCCGTCACATTGCGAATTGTGTCCGGAGTAGGCCGAGCAGTCACCGCCGCTGAGGCTGGAATCGCTGTAGATCAGGTCCAGGTCAATGCCTTTCCACGCCCGGGAAAATTGCACCGACCAATCGCTGAAACTGCTGATGGCGCCGTTTTCCACCGAGACCGGTGTGCCCAATTGGTGGGTGGTGTATTTCATGCTGACGCCGATACCGAAAGGCTGGGTGCCGCCGAGGTCGGCAAACAGGGTGCTGTCCTGGCGGTCGGGGTCGTTGCTGAAAGACACGCCAAAGCGGTTACCCAACAGATTCAGGCCGCCGTAGACCTCCTGGCTGTCGAGGGGGCTGACCTTGGGGTAGCTATAGTGAATCAAGCCCACTTCATAGCCCAGGGTCTGGTCGAAAGGGCGTTTGAAACCCAGGTAGGAGTCGACTTCTAGATTGTTGGCTGAGGAAAGGCCCATGTTCGGTGAAAACTGGCCGAAATACAGGCCGCTGTCGTGGCTCAAGTCCAGGCCGCCGTGGAACGAGTCGCTACCAGGGGAGGTCGGCTTGACCAGGCCCTGGGCCATGCTCCGGCTGGGGGTGGTGCCCAATTTCAGGTCGAAGTCACCCAGTTCGCGCTGGAAAATCTGCGCTTCGGCCAATGGGCTGGCGACCAGGATACTGACCAGGAAAATACAGCGTTTAAGCATGCTTCACTCCATGAAAAGCGAGGAGCAGTGACGGATGGGTTCGAGCAGATGCCCGTGCTAGACGTGTGCAAGGATACCGGCGAATGCCAGGTGTAGAGACCCGTTCGTCGATTAGCTTGATATTGGATGCGGTGCGGGGGTGTTTCAAACTCTAGTCCTAGCGCCTTGAGGGCAAGACGCTTAGGGACCAGATGCAGTGCGCAGGTATTACTTCTTGCCCAGGCTGATCTGCTTGGACGGGCCGAAAGTCTGGCCGCTCACGCCCTTGGCAATCTGCTGGATTTCGCCACCGGACTTGAGGAACGCAGCAATCTGGCTGTTGATCGATTCGCTGGTTTCAACGGCGGGAGCTGGCTTTGCTTTGCTGTTGGATGCTTTTACGCGCATGGCGGCCACTAACCTGTAGAAAATTAACTTGGCCAGGCATCGTACAGGAAATACTTGACAATTGCTTGGCAAATATCCCCGGAGAATAAGTGCTGAGATCCGAAATAATCTCAGTTAATCGATGAAATAAAGCGCTAACTTGCTGTTTTAGCTCGAAACCATTGGGCGGGCCGGGGTTGATGACAGGGCAAAACTCAACCGATTGATCAGACGAGTGGAGTGTTGCCAGTGAAACGCCATGCCAGCTTGTGATTTTTCAGGCCTGCGCGCGTGCAAGGCGCAACTCGGGTAGAATGCCGCCCACGCAATGAGGGTATTGGAAATGGCTTTAGTCGGGCGCTACAACAGCTTGCAAGTGGTCAAGCACACTAACTTCGGTTTGTACCTCGATGGTGCGCAAGATGGTGAAATCCTCTTGCCTAATCGGTATATCCCTAAAGATATTCCCAGTGAAGATGAAGACTGGCTTAACGTTTTCATTTATCTGGACAGCGATGACAAACTTATCGCCACCACCGAAAAACCCAAAGTTCAAGTCGGCGAATTTGCCAGTTTGAAAGTTGTGGAGGTCAACAGCATCGGTGTATTCCTCGATTGGGGGTTGCCAAAGGATCTGCTGCTGCCCTATTCGGAAGAAAAACGCCAATTGACCGCGGGTGAGTATTGCGTGGTGCATGTCTACCTCGACAAGCACACCAAGCGCATCACCGCCACCGCACGTCTTGACCGCTACCTGGACAAGACGCCAGCCAACTACCAAGTGGGCCAGGAAGTCGATCTGCTGGTGGCCGAAGCCACCGACATGGGCTTCAAGGCAATCATCAACAACAAGCACTGGGGCCTGATCCACAAGAACGAAGTGTTCAAGTTCCTGCGCCCGGGCAAGGAAGAAAAAGGTTTTATCAAGGAGATCCGCGCCGATGGCAACATCAGCCTGAGCCTGCAACCGGTCGGCCAGGAAGCGGCCTCCAGCCTGAACTCCAAGATCCTCGCCAAGTTGCGCGACAACAATGGCACGCTGCCGGTCAGCGATAAAAGCGATCCGGCCGTGATCAGCAACTTGTTCGGCGTGAGCAAGGGCAACTTCAAGAAGGCTATTGGTGCGCTCTACAAGCAGGGCCAGATTGTGATTCATGCCGATCGCATTGAACTAAGCTGAGTGTGCCTGGCTCTTTGTAGGAGCGAGCTTGCTCGCGAAAATATTCCAGGCGCAGCGTGGCGTCGGATGTACGTTTTTCGCGAGCAAGCTCGCTCCTGCAAAGGCTTGTGTCATGTCCAAGAGAACGCTCTTCGCCTACCTCGGCACCCTGCTCGCCTTTCTCATCCTTGACGGCCTATGGCTCGGCGTCCTGATGGGTCCCACCTACAAATCCCTGCTCGGCCCGCTGATGCTTGATCAGCCGCGTCTGTTGCCTGCGGTATTGTTCTATCTCCTGTATGTGCTCGGTTGTGTGGTGCTGGTGATCTTGCCCAGCGCAAGCTGGCAACGCGCTGCGCGTTTGGGCGCCTTGCTTGGCCTGGTGGCCTATGGCACTTATGACCTGAGCAACTGGGCCACGCTTGAAGGCTGGTCAGCCGGGCTGGCAGTGATGGACATGGCGTGGGGCACCTGCCTAACCGCGATGTGCTGCACCGTCGGCCATCTGTGTGCACATCGGCTGCGTCGGTAATCGACGGTTGATCAAGACTGAGCCCGCCAATAACAAACCGACACCGGCGATGACCAGCGCCGGTTGCAGGCCACCACTGAGGTGGCTGCTCACCGACGCCAGCAATGGCCCGCTCAGTTGACCGATGGCAAAGCTGGCGGTCAACAGTCCGGTGCTGCGTTGGTAGCCGTGGGGCGCGACTTCCCGCAAGCGTGCCATCACCAATTGCATGCAGGCCAGGAATGGCGCGCCGCACAGCAATACACCGAGCGCCAGGCCCCAACTATTGCCGAGCAGGCAGGCAAACACGCCTACTGCTTGCAGCCAAAAGGTCGCTATCAGCCAGTGGCGTGTGGTGTGCGGGGCCTTGCGGCGCAAGCTTGCCACCCCCACACCCAGCGCGGCCGCCAGGCCAAAGCAGGGCCAGAACAGATCGGCCTGCCAGGCGCCTTTGAACTGTGCGCTGGCCATCTGTGAGAGAAAGGTCGCCGGGATGATGTAGCCCAGGCCGAATAAAAAGTAGATCCAGCACAGGTGCGCGATGCTGCCGTTATTACCAGTGCTGTTGGCCTGTGCAGGTGCGAGGGTCGGCTTTGGTAAAAACGGCAGGATCGCCAACAGCATCAGCAACGCCACCACGCCGTAGATCAACCACAGCGTGGCAGAACTTTGCCCCGTCAGGTTCGAGCCCAGCGCCAGCAAACCTGTCAGTAAGATCCCCAGCCCAGGCCCTGCAAAGATCAACGCGCCCAGGCGTGGTCTTCCGGCGGCAATCGCCAGCGGTTGGCTCAAACTGGTGATCATCACCAACACCCAGGCGCTTGCCACGCCGGTGCCGAAGCGCAACAGCAAGTGTGGCCAGAACCCGTTGGCCCAGTACGACGCCAGGGTCAGCAATACGCAGAGCCATAGCCCGCCGTAGAGGCGCCCGCGTATATGCTGATGGCTGCGGGCAAAGATCGAGTCCACCGCGCCCACGAAGTAGCCCAAGTAGTTGGCCGCTGCGATCAGTCCGGCGCCGGTCAGGTCGATCTGACCTTCGCTGAGCAAATGTGGCATTTGTGGGGTAAGGGCGAAGCGGCCAATACCCATGGCCATCATCAGTGCGATGAAACTGGCGAGTAAACGAATCAGCGGTGACATGCTCAGGGTTCCTGCAAAAAAGCGAATGACTTGCAGGCTAAGACGGATTGACTTTCTGTAAAAATGAATAATAGTGAGTAACTTGTTCAGTTTTGGAGAAAGGTATGGAGTTCAGTCAATTGCGGATTTTCCAGGCCGTGGCCGAAGAGGGCTCCATTACCCGTGCGGCTGAGCGTCTGCACCGCGTGCCTTCGAATCTCTCGACCCGGCTCAAGCAGATGGAGGAACAGCTCGGCGTCGAGCTGTTCGTTCGCGAACGCCAGCGTTTGCAGCTTTCTCCTGCGGGCAAGGTGCTGTTGGACTACAGCACTCGGCTGCTGGCGCTGCATGACGAAGCCCACGGCGCCGTACAAGGCGGGCAACCGGCCGGTGACTTTGTGTTGGGCAGCATGTACAGCACCGCGGCAGTCCACTTGCCGAAACTGCTGGCGCGTTACCACAAGACTTATCCCATGGTGAACCTGCAAGTGCAGTCGGCGCCCAGCGGGGAATTGCTGGAAGGTTTGATCACTGGTCGTCTGGACGCAGCCTTTGTAGACGGTCCGCTGACGATCGCCAGCTTGGATGGTGTGCCGCTGTGCGAAGAGCGCCTGGTGCTGATTTGCGAGGCTGATCACCCGCCGGTGCGCGGCCCACAGGATGTGGCTGGCCGTTCGGTGTTCACTTTTCGACGCAGCTGCGCCTACCGTACCCGCCTGGAAACCTGGTTTTCCCACGATCGCGTCGCCATGGGGCGGGCGATCGAGATCGAGTCCTACCAAGGCATGCTCGCTTGCGTGATCGCCGGTTCCGGCGTGGCGTTGATGTCCGAATCCATGCTCGACAGCCTGCCAGGCAAGGACAGCGTGTCCGTTCATCCGCTGACTGGGCCTTTTGCCACTGCAACCACCTGGCTGATGTGGCGAAAGGGTATGCTCGGATCTAACCTCAATGCATGGATCGACCTGCAGCAGAAGGGAAGGGCCGAGTTTTTGCCAGATACCCGTGCGATTGCTTGAACGATCCGTCAGGATTCGGATCAATCCAGTAATAGTTCGTTGTGGTTTCGTTCAAGCAATACCTAGGACTTAGGGCTACTATCACTGTAGGAAACGGCGACAGAACTCACGCCGACCAGCACTACCCTCAAAGGGGGCAACCATGAAAGAGAAAATCCAGAACTGGCTCCATGACCTTGGCGTTGCGCTGGGCTTGATCGAGCCACCGCTGCAACCGGTGCCGATCCGTACGGATGATGAGCAGCGTCGGCCACGTCGCCGCTAATTACTCGCTCTCGCACTTGTTTGTTCAAGGCGAAAAAAACGGGCGCGACCTCCGACGTCGCGCCCGCTGAAGAAACTCGCTAAATCCTTTTATAGCTCAAACCGTCCGAGCCGCCACTGTATCCGGTCGGCGCGACACTAAGCTCACCAGCACAAAACTCACCAGCGCGACCGCCAGGCTGTAGTAAATCGGCGTGTTTGCGTCCAGCCCATCCTTGAACATAAACACCAACGCGGTCACAAAGCCCAGGGTCATGGACGTTATCGCCCCGGAGGTCGTTGCACGTTTCCAGAAAATCGCGCCAATCAATGGCACTAACATACCGCCTACCAGCAGGTTATAGGCCAGGGTCAGGGCGCTGATCACATCGTTCACCACCAGGGCGATACCCAATACGGCAACTCCGGTCAGCAGGGTGAACAAGCGGTTGATGCGCAAGCTCGATTGCTTGCCACCGCGCAGCCGTGGCAGCAGGTCTTCGGTCAGTACGGTGGAGGCGGCGAGCAAGCCGGCGCTGGCGGTGGACATCATCGCGGCCAGTGCGGCGGCGATAACCAGGCCACGGATGCCATCCGGCAACGAAGCTTTGACGATGGCGGCGAAGGCATTGTTGACGTTGTCCAGGTCTGGTATCAGCACATGGGCGGCCATGCCGATCAGCGCGCAGGCCAGGCCGTAGAGGATGCAGTAGAAACCTGCGAACGTGCCGGCGTACTGGGCGACCTTTTCATCACGGGCAGTGAACACCCGCTGCCAGATATCCTGGCCGATCAGGATGCCGAAGAAGTAGATCATGAAGTAGGTGATGATCGTGTCCCAGCCAATGGCGGTGAAGCTGAAGTTCGACGCTGGCAGCTTGGCCACCAGTTCGTCCCAGCCGCCGACGCGGTACAGGCAGATCGGCAGCAGGATGAACATCAGGCCGACGGTCTTGATCACGAATTGCACGATATCGGTGAGGGTCAGCGACCACATGCCGCCGATGGTCGAATACACCACCACCACACCGCCGCCTACCAGTACCGACACCCAGAACGGCAGGTCGAACAGCACTTGCAGCACAGTGCCGATGGCCAGGATAGAAGTCACCCCGATCATCAGTGCGTAGGCCAGCATGATCACCGCACTGGCCTGGCGCGCCATGGGGTTGTAGCGTTTTTCCAGGACCTGGGTGACGGTGAATATCTTCAACTTCAACAGCGGCTTGGCCAGGAACAGGTTCAGCGCAATGATCCCCGCACCCAGCGCGGCGCACAGCCAGAAACCGGAAATGCCGTGCACATAGCCCAGGCGCACGGTGCCGACGGTGGATGCACCACCGAGAACTGTGGCGGCCATGGTACCCATGTACAGCGACGGGCCGAGGTTACGGCCGGCCACCAGGTAGTCTTCGTGGGTCTTGGCGCGGCGCATGCCGTAGTAGCCGAGCACGAGCATGCCGGCGGCGTAGAGGAGTACGACGAATAAATCCAAAGCCATGGCGGTGATTCTCCGATTATATTTTTTATGGTCGATCAGGCGGCAGCCGGCTCCGTAAACACGCGAGCAAAAGTCAGGTATATCGAGGAGGGGGCTCTACGACCCCCTTGGTTGTCAGTGTGTAAAGACGGTTCTTGTTATTTTCATACCTCGCGTGCGCTCATCAGCGATGCGCCACGCCAGGCAGTACGCAAAGCATCTCGTACAGCAGGTTGGCGCCGAGCAGCGAGGTGTTGCCGGTGGTGTCGTAGGGCGGCGAAACTTCTACCAGGTCGCAACCAATCAGGTCGAGGCCCTGGCAACCGCGGATGATCTCGATGGCCTGGATGGTGGTTAGCCCACCGATTTCCGGGGTGCCGGTGCCGGGCGCCCAGGCGGGGTCGATGCCGTCGATGTCGAAGCTCAGGTACACCGGGCCGCCGCCGACTTTCTCGCGTACTTCGGCCATCAACGGCGCGAGGGAGTGGTGCCAGCATTCTTCGGCCTGTACTACTCGAAAGCCCTGTTTGCGGCTCCAGTTGAAGTCTTCGGCGGTGTAGCCCTGGGCACGCAGGCCGATCTGCACCACGCGGTCGCAATCGAGCAAGCCTTCTTCCACGGCACGGCGGAACGTGGTGCCGTGGGCGATTTTCTCGCCGAACATATGGTCGTTGACGTCGGCGTGGGCGTCGATGTGCACCAGCCCGACCTTGCCGTGTTTCTTGTGGATCGCCCGCAGGATCGGCAGGGTGATGGTGTGGTCGCCGCCCAGGGTCAGGGGGATCACATCGTGCTCAAGGATTTCATCGTAGGCCTCTTCGATGATGCGCACGGCGTCGAGCAGGTTGAAGGTGTTGATCGCCACGTCGCCGATATCGGCCACCGACAGCGAGTCGAACGGTGCAGCGCCGGTGGCCATGTTGTACGGACGGATCATCACCGACTCGGCACGGATCTCCCGTGGGCCGAAACGCGTACCGGCGCGCAATGAGGTGCCGATATCCAGGGGCACGCCAATAAAGGCGGCGTCCAGGCCCTTGGCCGTTTGCAGGTGAGGAAGACGCATCATGGTGGCGATGCCGGCGAAGCGCGGCATTTCGTTGCCGCCCAGTGGTTGGTGGAAAATCTTGTCCACGGGATTGCCTCATCGTTGTTTTGTTTATTAGTGGCCGATTCTGCGAAAAGCCTGGCGTAGGAAGAATCGGCTGGGGCAAATACTTAGTTCAGATTTTTCTAAACTAATGCGCACAGGTAGACTTCCATTTTCCCTCCACGCCTGGAGCCGACCATGGCCAACGCCTTGCCCGACCTGAAACTGCTGCGCATCTTCGTCAGCGTCGTGCGCCATCAGGGTTTCGCCAATGCACAGCACGAACTCAACCTGTCCACATCGGCCATCAGCACCTATATGAGCCAGCTGGAATCAGCCTTGGGCCTGGTGCTGTGCCATCGTGGTCGTGGTGGTTTCAGCCTGACCAGCAAGGGCGAGCTGTTTCATCAGGAAACCCTGCGCCTGCTGGGCGAACTGGAAGGCTTCGAACAATACGCCGCGGCGTTGAAAGGCGAGCTGCGCGGTACCCTCAAGCTCGGCGTGCTCGACTCCACCGTCAGCGACAAGGCCTTGCCCTTCGCCGAGGTGATCGGCGCCTACAGCCTGGAGCACCCGGCAGTGCACCTGCACCTGTCGGTGATGAGCCCCTATGAACTGCAACTGGGTGTACAGGACAACCGGCTGGACCTGGCCATCGGCGCGTTTTCCAATCGCATGAGCGGGCTGGTCTACATGCCGCTGTACCGCGAACAGCACTGGCTGTATTGCAGCACCCGGCATCCGCTGTTCAATGAGCGGCGTATCCCTGAACAAGTGATCACCCAGCAGCGCATGGTCGGCCGTGGCTATTGGAGCCAGGCCGAGCTGGCGCGTCACGGCTTCAAGCACAGTGCCGCGACGGTGGAAAGTATGGAGGCTCAACTGATCCTGGTGCTGTCCGGCGCGTACATCGGCTACCTGCCCGAGCACTATGCCCAGGCGTGGGCCGACAAGGGCGACCTGCGTGTATTGCTGCCCGCCACGTTTGGCTACCAGGCACCGTTTTCGATGATCATGCGCCGTGGTCGCAGCCGTGAACCGCTGATCCAGACTTTCCGCGACTTGCTCAAGACCCAGCTCAACCAGGCCTGAAAACACATGTCCAGACCCCAATGCCCGCGCTG
The DNA here is from genome assembly GCF_900105675.1 of Pseudomonas synxantha. Taxonomy (NCBI): domain Bacteria; kingdom Pseudomonadati; phylum Pseudomonadota; class Gammaproteobacteria; order Pseudomonadales; family Pseudomonadaceae; genus Pseudomonas; species Pseudomonas synxantha. Next base: position 778,130 of record NZ_LT629786.1, read on the forward strand.
CCTGCGGCCGACCACTCACTGCCTCTGTGCGCTGATCCCCCACCTCGACAGCCGTACCCGCGTGTTGCTGCTGCAGCATCCGAGCGAGGTCAACCATGCGCTCAATACCGCACGGTTGGCGGCGTTGGGCTTGAATAATGCGCAGTTGCTGGTGGGCGAGGTGTTTGATGACCTGGCGACGTTATTGAGTGCGCCTGGGTATCAGGCGCGGCTGTTGTTTCCTGCCGATGATGCCCAGCCGTTGCAAGCCTATGCGCCCGATGACCAGCCGCTGTTGCTGGTGGTGCCCGATGGGACCTGGCGCAAGGCGCGCAAACTGCTGCATCTCAACCCGTTGCTGGCGGCGTTGCCGCGGGTGACATTGGCCAACGGCGGCGTCTCCCGGTATCGCTTGCGCAAGGCGCCGGGGCCTGGGGCCTTGTCGACGGTGGAAGCGATCGTGCAAGCGCTGCAGGTACTGGAAGTGCCGGTATCGTTCGAGCCGCTGCTCAAACCCTTTGAAGCGCTGATCGAAGGGCAGATTGCGGCGATGGGGGAAGAGGTTTTCTGGAGAAATCATTGCGGCGGACGGCAGGAGTAGCAGGTTTATCGACTTGCTCCCGATGGCGTCCGAACAGTCGCCACTTTATTCGCTTATTCCTATAAGCCATAAGCACCACACTTTGCGTGATATGGCCCGCCGGCCTTTCCCGGTATGATGTTCGCCCCCGCAGTCTGGATTGCGAATACGCCATGACCTTGCAGTACCCAACAATCGCCGATTGCGTCGGCAATACGCCCCTGGTCCGCTTGCAACGCATGGCGGGTGAAACCAGCAATACCCTGTTGCTCAAGCTTGAAGGGAACAACCCGGCCGGCTCGGTCAAGGACCGCCCGGCGTTGTCGATGATCGCCCGCGCCGAGTTGCGTGGGCAGATCAAGCCCGGCGACACCCTGATTGAAGCCACCTCCGGTAACACCGGGATCGCCCTGGCCATGGCCGCCGCGATCAAGGGCTACAAGATGGTGCTGATCATGCCCGACAACGGCAGTGCCGAGCGCAAGGCAGCGATGACCGCGTACGGTGCCCAGCTTATTCTGGTGAGCCAGGAAGAGGGCATGGAAGGCGCCCGTGACCTCGCCGAGCGCATGGCCGCCGAAGGCCGTGGCGTAGTGCTGGACCAGTTCGCCAACGGTGATAACCCCGAGGCGCACTACACCAGCACCGGTCCGGAAATCTGGCGCCAGACCCAGGGCACCATCACTCACTTCGTCAGCTCCATGGGCACCACCGGTACCATCATGGGCAACTCGCGCTACCTCAAGGAGCAGAACCCGGCGATCCAGATCGTTGGCCTGCAACCGATGGAAGGCGCGGCCATCCCGGGCATCCGCCGCTGGCCCGAAGAATATTTGCCGAAGATCTACAACGCCACGCGGGTAGACCGCATTATCGACATGGCCCAGCGTGAAGCCGAAGACACCACACGCCGCCTGGCCCGTGAAGAGGGCATCTTCTGTGGCGTGTCCTCCGGTGGCGCCGTGGCCGGTATGTTGCGCTTGTCCAAAGAGGTGGAAAACGCGGTGATCGTCGCGATCATCTGTGACCGAGGCGACCGCTACCTGTCGACCGGCATTTTCGACGAACCCAACTGATGGCCAAGCACGAGAGAGGCCTGCGCTTCCAGCCGACGGGCGGCAGCCGGGCCCCACAGATTCCCGTAGGCAAGAAGCAGCGCTTGACCATCGAGCGCCTGGCCAACGATGGCCGGGGCATTGTGTTCCTTGAAGGCCGTACCTGGTTCGTGAATGGTGCGCTGGCCGGCGAAGAAGTTGAAGCGCGGGTGTTGGGCACCCACGGCAAAGTGGTCGAAGCCCGCACCGAGCGGGTGTTCAAGGCCAGCGAACTGCGTCGCCCTGCACCTTGCATCCATGTTGGTCGTTGTGGTGGCTGCAGCGTGCAGCACCTGCCGCACGATGAGCAGCTTGCCCTGAAACAGCGCATGCTCGCAGAGCAACTGTCGCGGGTGGCCGGTGTCGAACCGCAAGAATGGGCGCCGCCATTGAGCGGGCCTGAGTTCGGTTATCGGCGTCGCGCCCGTGTGGCGGTGCGTTGGGACGCCAAGGCAAAGCAACTCGAAGTGGGTTTTCGCGCCGTGGCCAGCCAAGACATCGTCGCCATCGATCAGTGCCCGGTGCTGGTACAGGCTTTGCAACCGATCATGCAGCGTCTGCCGAACATGCTGCGTCGTTTGAGCAAGCCGCAGGCGCTGGGGCATGTGGAGCTGTTCAGCGGTTCGTCGATCGCCGTATTGCTGCGGCATATGGCGCCGTTATCGGAAGCAGACCTGCTGATCCTGAAAGAATTCTGCAGCTTTCATGACGCCCAATTGTGGCTGCAGGGTGAAGGGCAACCGGAACCCGTCGAACCCGACCGGGCCCTGGGTTTCCGACTGGACGCCTGGGATCTGGAGCTGGCTTACCGGCCTGGAGACTTCGTGCAAGTCAACGCCGGGGTCAACCAGGCGATGGTTGCCCAGGCCCTGGAATGGCTGGCGCCACAGTCCGACGAACGGGTGCTCGATCTGTTTTGCGGCCTGGGCAACTTTGCCTTGCCATTGGCTCGCCAAGCACGCGAGGTGGTGGCGGTGGAGGGCGTGCAGGCCATGGTGGACCGCGCCGCACTCAACGCTGCAAGCAACAATGTGCATAACGCACAGTTTTATCAGGCGGATTTGTCCCAGCCTTTGACGGACGCGGAATGGGCCAAACAGGGCTTTTCTGCGGTACTCTTGGACCCACCCCGCGATGGAGCCCTGGAGGTTGTGCGCAAGCTCGCCACCCTGGGGGCCAAGCGCCTGGTGTATGTGTCCTGCAACCCGGCCACGCTGGCGCGGGACACGGTTGAGTTAGTCAAGCAAGGCTACCGGCTAAAGCGTGCCGGGATCCTCGACATGTTTCCGCAGACCGCGCATGTCGAGGCCATGGCGTTATTTGAAGCGGGCTAGGATGCCCGTTTAATCCGACTGGCCTGCATTCTCCAAGGCCCTGATCCGCCAGGGAGTTTGCTGCAAAAGGTCAGCGATGATTCATTGGCGCACTGAAGGTGCGTCGTAGGGAAGGTAAGCAAGATGGTACAGGTGAGAGCACACCAGCCGATCAACACCGACGGCAGTATCAATCTCGAGGCATGGCTGGATCATGCCGTCAGTGTCGACCCGGCACTGGACCGTGAAGCCTTGAAGGCAGCCTGCGAGTTCGCTCGTGAGTCTGAGCAGCAAGACAATGCGGCCAAGAACCTGTGGGCCGAAGGCACTTCAAGCTTTCGCACCGGGTTGGAAATCGCCGAGATCCTGGCCGATCTCAAGCTGGACCAGGATTCGCTGATCGCCGCCGTGCTCTATCGCGGTGTGCGTGAAGGGCATATTCCGTTGGCAACCGTTGGCCAGCGTTTCGGCGCGGTGGTGGCCAAGCTGATCGACGGCGTGCTGCGCATGGCGGCCATCAGTGCCAGCCTCAGCCCGCGCCAGTCGATGGTGCTGGGCACCCAGGGCCAGGTGGAAAACCTGCGCAAGATGCTGGTGGCGATGGTCGACGACGTGCGCGTCGCCCTGATCAAGCTGGCCGAGCGTACCTGCGCGATCCGAGCGGTAAAAACTGCCGACGACGAGAAGCGCAACCGCGTTGCCCGTGAAGTCTTCGACATCTATGCACCGCTGGCCCACCGCCTGGGGATCGGCCATATCAAGTGGGAGCTGGAGGACCTGTCCTTCCGCTACCTGGAACCCGACCAATACAAACAGATTGCCACGCTGCTGCACGAGCGGCGCCTGGACCGCGAGCGCTTTATCAGCGACGTGATGGGCCAGCTGCGTTCCGAGTTGCAGGCCACCGGCGTGGATGCCGACATCAGCGGCCGCGCCAAGCACATCTATTCCATCTGGCGCAAAATGCAGCGCAAGGGCCTGGCCTTCAGCCAGATCTACGACGTGCGTGCCGTGCGCGTGCTGGTGCCGGAAATGCGCGATTGCTACACCGCGCTGGGTATCGTCCACACCCTGTGGCGGCACATCCCCAAAGAATTCGACGACTACATCGCCAACCCCAAGGAAAACGGCTATCGCTCGCTGCACACCGCGGTGATCGGCCCCGAGGGCAAGGTGCTGGAAGTGCAGATCCGTACCCACGCCATGCACGAAGAGGCCGAGCTGGGCGTGTGCGCGCACTGGCGCTACAAGGGCACCGACGTCAAGGCCGGGTCCAACCAGTACGAAGAGAAAATCTCCTGGCTGCGCCAGGTGCTGGAATGGCACGAAGAACTTGGCGACATCGGCGGCCTGGCCGATCAACTGCGCGTGGATATCGAGCCGGACCGGGTCTATATCTTTACCCCTGACGGCCATGCCATCGACTTGCCCAAGGGCGCCACGCCGCTGGACTTCGCCTACCGCGTGCACACCGAAATCGGCCATAACTGCCGCGGCGCCAAGATCAACGGGCGCATCGTACCGCTCAACTACAGCCTGCAAACCGGTGAACAGGTCGAGATCATCACCAGCAAGCACGGCACGCCGAGCCGCGACTGGCTGAACCCGAACCTGGGCTACATCACCACCTCGCGGGCGCGGGCGAAAATCGTCCACTGGTTCAAGCTGCAGGCACGCGACCAGAACGTCGCTGCCGGCAAGACCCTGCTCGAACGCGAGCTGGCGCGCCTGGGCCTGCCTCAGGTGGACTTCGACAAGCTGGCCGAAAAGGCCAACATGAAGATCGCCGAAGACATGTTCGCCGCCCTCGGCGCCGGCGACCTGCGCCTGGCGCAACTGGTCAACTTAGCCCAGCAACTGGTCGAGCCGGAGCGCGGCAACGAACAGCTGGAACTCATCCCACGCAAGGCCACCGGCTACAAGCCGGGCAAGCGTGGCGATATCCAGATCCAGGGCGTGGGCAACCTGATGACGCAAATGGCCGGTTGCTGCCAGCCGCTGCCGGGCGACGCCATCGTCGGCTACATCACCCAGGGCCGTGGCGTGAGCATTCACCGCCAGGATTGCGCCTCGGTGCTGCAACTGGGCGGGCGCGAGCCGGAGCGGATCATCCAGGTCAGCTGGGGCCCGGTGCCGGTGCTCACCTACCCGGTGGACATCATCATTCGTGCCTACGACCGTTCCGGTTTGCTGCGGGACGTCTCGCAAGTGCTGCTTAACGAGCGGATCAACGTGCTGGCGGTCAATACCCGTTCGAATAAGGAGGACAACACTGCGTTGATGTCCCTGACCATCGAGATTCCTGGGTTGGACGCACTGGGACGGTTGCTGGGGAGGATTTCCCAGTTGCCGAACATCATCGAAACCCGGCGTAACCGTACCCCATGAGTAACTGGGTGAACGCCGTTTAAAATGTGGGAGGGGGCTTGCTCCCGATAGCTGCCTATCAGTTGATACATCTGGTGACTGAAACACCGCTATCGGGAGCAAGCCCCCTCCCACATTGGATCTTCAGTGGAAAGAGATTGATGTATTCACTAGATGACCTGCTGCACCTGATGAACCGCCTGCGCGACCCGCAATACGGCTGCCCGTGGGACATCAAGCAAACCTACGCGACGATCGTCCCGCATACTCTTGAAGAAGCCTACGAAGTGGCCGACGCCATCGAGCGTGGCGATTTCGATCACCTGCAAGGCGAGTTGGGCGATCTGTTATTCCAAGTGGTGTATTACAGCCAGTTGGCGCGTGAAGAAGGGCGCTTCGAATTTGCCGGGGTGATCGACAGCATCACGCGCAAGCTGATCCGGCGCCATCCTCACGTGTTCCCAACCGGCGACCTGTATGCGCCGCTGGATATCCCGCAATTGAGCGAAGAACAGGTCAAGGAACGCTGGGAGCAGATCAAGGCCGAGGAGCGCGCGGAAAAATCCGACGCTCCGGAGCAGCTTTCCCTGCTCGATGATGTGCCAACCGCCTTGCCGTCCTTGTCCCGGGCCGCCAAATTGCAAAAACGCGCCAGCCAGGTCGGTTTCGACTGGCCGGACGCCTTGCCGGTGGTGGATAACGTGCGCGAAGAGTTGGACGAAGTGCTGCAAGCCATGGCCGATAATGATCCGCAGGCCATTGCCGATGAAGTCGGTGACCTGCTGTTTGCCGCGGTCAACCTGGCTCGTCACCTCAAGGTCGACCCGGAAACTGCGTTGCGCGGCGCCAATGCCAAGTTCGAGCGACGTTTCCGTTTTATCGAACAGGCATTGCGCGATACGCACCAACCCATAGAAGATTGCACCCTCGAAGCGTTGGACGCCCTGTGGGGCGAAGCAAAACGCCAGGAAAAGAATGTGTCCAACTGCGGTTGAGCAGTTGCCTAAGTGAGTAAGCACCATGAGCCTTTCCCTTCGCGACCAGTTGCTCAAAGCAGGTCTGGTCAACCAAAAGCAGGCCAAGCAGGTCGGCAAAGAGAAACAGAAGCAGCAGCGCCTGGTCCACAAGGGCCAGGCCGAAGTCGACGACACCCAGGCACGCCTGGCCGCCGAGGCCCACGCCGAGAAGGTCAAGCGGGACCAGGAGCTGAACCGTCAGCAACAGGAAAAAGCTGAGGCCAAGGCCCGTACTGCGCAGGTCAAGCAACTGATCGAGACCTCGCGCCTGCCCAAGCTGACCACCGAGGACTACTACAACTTCGTGGATGACAAGAAGGTCAAGCGCCTGTCGGTCAACACGTTGATGCGCAACAAGCTGAGCAACGGCTCCCTGGCCATCGTGCACCACGGTGGCGGCTACGAGGTGATCCCACGGGAAGCGGCGCTGAAAATCCAGGAGCGCGCGCCTGAGCGTATCGTGCAGCTCAATATCCTGACTGAAAGCCAGGTGCCGGATGAGGATGATCCGTACGCCGCCTACCAGATTCCGGATGACCTGATGTGGTAAACCTTTAGATATGAAAAACCCCGCTCGAAAAGGCGGGGTTTTTGTTTGCAGGCACTCCAACTGCGTGGGGCTGGGGTGGCTGTCGGATGTCAGGGTTTCAGGAACTTTGTGCCTGGCGTTGCAGTTCAAGAGTTTCAAGCTCGTTTTTATAATTATGAGCGTCGCTCTCGTTGTGAAACATGCCGACCAGCAAATCTTGTTGGTGTACATCCCAGATGTGAATCCCATGGCCCAGTGCTTCGTGGGACATATGTGCATCGTCGCGTTCAGTTACTTTTACAGTCATCTGCTTGCTCCAATCTCTGGTTGATCTGCGGCAAGTCGTCGCAGGCCTTTGTTATATGTTTTGTTAGCTTGCTAAGTAAACGACTTTTGCGCGCAACAATTCTTTGCAGGAAACGCAACAATCCCGCAGGCCGCGTAAACCGTGACATTCGGTCGCAGGCTCATGAGTTTTATGACAAAAGTTTCATGTTTGAGTCTGACAATAAGCCTTTTATCGGCTCTGCCGTCGCTATCGGGAGCGGCCCCCTCCCACAGTGGAATGCATTTCAGGAGGGGGCTTGCCCCCGATAGCGTCAGAAGCTTCACAACAAACTTTCCAGGCAAAAAAAAGCCCCGCATTCAGCGAGGCTCTTTTCCAGCACATCAGCAATCAGCTGCCCTTGACGGCCTGGCCATCAACAGTGCCATCCTGCAGCATGATGTTGTATTCCTTGCCATCGGTCTCAACCTGACGCAGGGCTACCAGGATGCCGCCCTGGTCCTTGGCAAACCACATCTGGGTAATGCGCTTGCTCTGCGACGGGTCACGCACGCGCTCGACCTTGATCGCCTCGATCGAGCCTACCTTGGTTTGGACTTTTTCCGGGCCAATCACGCGGAAGTCGTAGGTGTCGGTATCAGTGCCTTCAACCACACGGTAGCTCATGCTTTTCTTGCCGGCGGCCACGTCGCGTTGCAGGGCGAGCTGGTAGGTGGACTTGTCGAGCATGCCACTTTCAAGGGTGACATTGACCGGGTCTTTGTTTTCAAAGCCGGTGACTTTCTTGGCGCTCTGGTCGAAATCCAGGTTGACCTTCTTCGCCTTGCCCAGCCCGCCACGCTCGAAGCTGTAGCTCTTGGGCTGCAGAGTGTCCTTGTCGAACAGGATCACGCTGGTTTCGGTCAGGCTGGCAATCATCATCGAGGCCTTGAAGTTCAAGGTCCAGGTGCCGTCGCCATTCTTGACCAGGCTGCGTTCAGCCGAACCACTCATGGGCAGCTGTTTCCAGTCGGCGGTGTAGCTGACGGAGAACGGGTGAAGGTCTGCCGCTTGTACGGCAGGCAAAGCGAACAGCGCAAAAGCGAAGAGCAGGGCGCGACGCATAAAATCTCCTAGGTTCGAATCAAGTGGCCGCTGGCCGCGAGTAACTGACCGTCCAATAATGCACCTTGGTGACCGAGAATCAACCGCCCCTCGGCAAACCAGCGAACAGCCAGCGGGTAAATCCTGTGTTCCTGGGTATGAACCCGTTGCGCAAGCGTCTGCGCTGAGTCGCCTGACTCTACCGGAACCACTGCCTGTACGACCAGAGGCCCGCCATCGAGTTCCTCGGTGACAAAGTGCACGCTGCAGCCATGCTCGCTGTCGCCAGCCTCAAGGGCGCGCTGATGGGTGTGCATGCCTTTGTACTTGGGCAGCAGGGAAGGGTGGATATTGAGCAGGCGTCCTTCGTAATGCCGCACGAAATCAGCGCTGAGGATGCGCATGAAGCCGGCCAGCACCACCAGTTTGGGTTCAAAGGCGTCAATCAGTTCGATCAAGGCGCGGTCGAAGGCTTCGCGACCATCGAACGCCTTGTGATCAAGGGAGCGGGTTTCGATACCCGCATTCCTGGCGCGTTGCAGGCCGTAGGCGTCGCTGCGGTTGGAAATCACCGCAGCGATGCGCACCGGGCTATCGCCGGTGCGCGTGCTGTCGATCAGGGCCTGCAAGTTACTGCCGGTGCCGGAAAGCAGCACCACGACATCACAGGTCTGAGGCATCAGTGAGCCTTGAGGTTCTTCAGTTCGACCTGGGCTGCGCCTTCTGGAGCAGTGGCGATCTGGCCGATGACCCAAGGTTGCTCGCCGGCTTCACGCAACACGTTCAGCGCGCTTTCAACGTGCTCTTGCGCCACGCAGATGACCATGCCCACGCCGCAGTTCAGCACGCGGTGCATCTCGGTTTCGTTGACGTTGCCCTTCTCCTGCAGCCAATCGAAGACTGCCGGGCGCTGCCAGCTGGCCACGTCGACAATTGCCTGGGCGCCTTTTGGCAATACGCGCGGAATGTTGTCCAGCAGGCCGCCACCGGTGATGTGGGCCATGGCCTTGACTGCGCCAGTGTCCTTGATCAGCTTGAGCAGCGGCTTGACGTAGATGCGGGTCGGGGCCATCAGCAGGTCGGTCAGCGGCTTGCCGTCGAGCTGGATGTTCTCGATGTCGGCGCCGGACACTTCGATGATCTTGCGGATCAGCGAGTAGCCGTTGGAGTGCGGGCCGGACGATGGCAGGGCGAGCAGGGCGTCGCCGGCAGCCACTTTGGAGCCGTCGATGATCTCGGCCTTTTCCACTACGCCGACGCAGAAGCCGGCCAGGTCGTAGTCTTCGCCTTCGTACATGCCTGGCATTTCAGCGGTTTCGCCGCCTACCAGGGAGCAACCCGACAGTTCGCAGCCCGCGCCGATGCCGGTCACGACCTGGGTCGCGGTCTCGACATTGAGCTTGCCGGTGGCGTAGTAGTCGAGGAAGAACAACGGTTCGGCGCCGCACACCACCAGATCGTTGACGCACATGGCAACCAGGTCGATGCCGATGCTGTCGTGCTTGTTCAGGTTCAGCGCCAGGCGCAGCTTGGTGCCCACGCCGTCGGTGCCGGACACCAGTACAGGCTGCTTGTAGCCGGCCGGGATTTCGCAGAGGGCGCCAAAACCGCCCAGGCCGCCCATGACTTCGGGGCGCGCAGTGCGCTTGGCGACGCTCTTGATGCGTTCGACCAATGCTTCACCGGCGTCGATGTCTACACCGGCGTCCTTGTAGCTCAGGGAGGGTTGCTTGCTCATGATCCAGGCCTTTAGGGGGGATTTCTGGGTAACGACCGAGCGGGCAGGCGCTTTTGGTAAAAGGCCCAGCCGTTGACGGTCTGCGAAGGCGCGCGATTTTATCAGGCTTGAGGGGCAGCGGCCATCCTCGGGCCGACGGGCAGGGCCATATAGGTAGAAAACCGCTGAAAAAATGCTGATCGGCTCTGCCTGGGTGGCTGTTAAGGTATAGCCTTGGATCCGCAATCGTTATGACAGCACCAAAACTTATCGAGGCCTCTGTGAATGTTTTGCTGGCTGGCGTGGTCACAGCCTGGCTAAACCGATTCACGCGGTCTGTTCCAGCCGCTAAATTTGTCGTTCGGGAATCTTCCATGCGTCTGTGTAAATTCTTCTTTGTAGGCTGCTTGTCGTTGGTCTGCCTGGCGAGCCATGCCGAAACCCTCAATGGCCTCTATCAAGTACTCGAGCCCGTCAGCAGCCAGTCGCCCCAAGAGCGCGACCAGGCCACCCAGCGTGCCGTGCAGACCCTGGTGATCCGCCTGACCGGCGACGCCAAGGCTGCCGACGGCCCTGGGCTGTCGGCGATCCGCAAGGACCCGCAACAAATCATCAGTCAGTACGGCTACGACGCCGGCCCACCGGAAAGCCTGCAAGTGGACTTCGACCCGGTCAGCACTGATCGCGCCTTGCGTGACGCGGGCCTGTCGATCTGGGGCAGCAATCGGCCGTCGATCCTCGGTTGGTGGCTGAACGATTCCACCGAAGGCAGCAGCCTGGTCGGCGATGGCCAGGCGGTTGCCCAGGCGCTGCGCCGGGCCGCGCAACACCGTGGCTTGCCGCTGCGTCTGCCACTGGGCGATCTGGATGAGCAGGTGGTTGCCACTGCGCCAAACCTGGAAAGTGCCGACGCCACACCCTTGCGCGCAGCCTCCGAGCGCTACGGCGCCGACGCTTTGCTCGCTGTGCACGCGCGCCAGGAAGGCAATCAGTGGCAGGCCAAATGGCGCCTGTGGCTGGGCGACAAGGCCGAGCAGGGCACTGCCCAGGGCGCTGACACTGCCGCACTAGCCGATGCTGTATTGCTGGCGGTCAGCCAAACGCTGGCGCCGCGCTTTGCGGTCAAGCCGGGGGTGAGCAGCGAGCAGCTGCTTGAAGTGCAAGGCATGAACCTGGAGCGCTACGCCGCACTGGGCCGCTTGCTGGAGCCCTTTGGTGGTCAACCGCAATTAGTGGACGGCAATCGCATCGTGTATCGCGTCAATGGCAGCGCCGAGCAGCTGCGTACTCAATTGAGCCTGGCCAAGTTGCAGGAAATTCCCGCAGGTGAAGTCCCGGTTCAACAACCGGTGGTGGATGGCACGCAACCGGCGGCTGCACCTGAGCCCCAGGCGCAACTGCGTTTTCGTTGGTAAATGATGTTCTTCCTTCTATATAGAAGGAGGGCGTAGATGGATAACAGATGGAGTGGTTTATGGCGGATACGCGTCGTTGGGTGTGGCTTGGCGGGATTGTCCTGCTGTGCGGTTTTGTATTCTTGCTGCATTCGATCCTGACGCCGTTTCTGGTGGCGCTGCTGCTCGCGTATCTGTTCGATCCCGTGGTGGATCGCCTGGAAAAAGCCGGTATGTCGCGCACCTGGGGTGTGGTTACGGTATTTGCGCTGTTCACGCTGATTATCACGGCGCTGGTGCTGATACTGGTGCCGATGTTGGCCAAGCAGCTGTTTCGCCTCTATGAACTGGCGCCGCAGATGCTCGACTGGTTGCAGCACACGGCAATGCCGTGGGCGCAGTCCAAGTTTGGGCTGGCGGATGGTTTCTGGAAGTTCGACAAGGTCAAGGCGGCCATCAGCGAACACATGGACAAGACCACCGACATCGTCAGTGTGGTGCTCAGCCAGGCGACCGCTTCAAGCCTGGCGTTGATCGGCTGGTTGACCAACCTGGTGTTGATCCCGGTGGTGGCTTTCTACCTGCTGCGGGACTGGGACATCATGATGGCCAAGATCCGCAGCCTGCTGCCCCGTGACCGTGAAGAACGCATCGTCTCGCTGGCGGGCGAATGCCATGAGGTGCTCGGTGCATTTGTCCGCGGCCAATTGCTGGTGATGTTGGCCTTGGGGGTTATCTACGCTGCCGGTCTGATGGCGATCGGCCTGGAGCTGGGGCTGTTGATCGGACTGATCGCGGGCCTGGCGGCTATCGTGCCGTACATGGGCTTTGTGATTGGCATCGGTGCGGCGCTGGTGGCGGGCTTGTTCCAGTTTGGCGGCGACCTTTACCCGATGCTGGGGATTGTCGCGGTATTCATGGTCGGCCAGGCCTTGGAAGGCATGGTGCTGACGCCGCTGCTGGTGGGTGATCGGATTGGCCTGCACCCGGTAGCGGTGATCTTTGCGATCCTGGCCGGTGGCGAGTTGTTCGGCTTTACCGGCATCCTGCTCGCGCTGCCGGTGGCGGCGGTGATCATGGTGCTGGTACGGCATGTACACGACTTGTATAAGGATTCGGACGTGTACACGGGCATTGATGAGCCTGATTTGTAATCGTGATGTCACAAACCCGGCTCAGGCCGGGTTTGTCGTTTATGGCGGCGGGTGCGTCAAACAATCCGCGTAAATTCACCAGGTTAACGCAAACCTTTGATTTTGCTTGTGGTCTGCTGCATTGTGCGCCCGGCGTCACGGGTATAAACTTTGCAAACTTTAGATAGAGGCCACTAACGGTTCCATGGGAGCCGTTCAGTCAGCATGAAACCGATTCAGCTGCCCCTAGGTGTGCGTCTGCGTGATGACGCTACCTTTATCAACTACTACCCAGGCGCCAATGCCGCTGCACTCGGCTATGTCGAGCGGCTCTGCGAAGCCGACGCCGGGTGGACTGAAAGCCTGATCTACCTGTGGGGCAAGCATGGCGTGGGGCGTACCCACCTGCTGCAGGCCGCATGCCTGCGTTTCGAGCAGATGGGGGAGCCGGCGGTGTACTTGCCCCTGGCTGAGTTGATGGATCGCGGCATCGGCATCTTCGACAACCTTGAGCAGTACGAGCTGGTGTGTCTCGACGACTTGCAGGCAGTGGCTGGCAAAGCGGAATGGGAAGAAGCGCTGTTTCATCTGTTCAACCGCCTGCGCGACAGCGGCCGGCGCCTGCTGATCGCCGCATCGACTTCACCGCGCGAGCTGCCGGTGAAGCTGGCTGACCTCAAGTCTCGCCTGACCCTGGCGCTGATCTTCCAAATGCGCCCGTTGTCCGATGAGGACAAGTTACGTGCCCTGCAACTGCGTGCGTCCCGTCGCGGCCTGCACCTGACCGACGAAGTCGGGCACTTCATCCTTACCCGTGGCACCCGCAGCATGAGCGCGTTATTCGATTTGCTCGAACAGCTCGACCAGGCGTCGTTGCAGGCGCAAAGGAAATTGACGATCCCTTTCCTGAAAGAAACCTTGGGTTGGTAAGTGGTTGATTTGCCATGGTTCGGCACTTTTCAGGCGCCAGAAAAACTGCGCTTGAGCCCAGCAGGCCACGCAGTAGCAGCGATAAATGGAATTACGGCTTAGATGTCATGGTCGAAACCAGAAGTCACATAGATCACGATTGAATTTGCAAATCGATGTGATAGAGGGCATAGTCTCGGCTTCTTTACACATCAGCCACGGTCGTGCCCATGCTAAATCGCTTCGCACCCCTCGTGCCTCTCGCACTCGTTACCCTGTTGTTTGGTTGCGCCTCCCACCCTCAGCAGGTGGTAGAGCAGCAGAAGCCACAACCACAGACTCAACAAAAATTCGTCGCCGCACAGTCTTCCACTGTTTATGAGGAAGAGTTGACCACTGAAAAGGAACTGGCCGATTTCTCCGGCAGCAAGCCTTACCAGCTGCCTTTGCTGGCCGACAGCATCCTTGAGCGCGGCAAGTCCCTGATCGGTACACGTTACCGTTTTGGCGGTACCTCGGAAGCTGGTTTCGACTGCAGCGGCTTCATCGGCTACCTGTTTCGTGAAGAAGCCGGCATGAATCTGCCTCGCTCGACGCGCGAAATGATCAACGTGGATGCACCGTTGGTCGCACGCAACAACCTCAAGCCGGGCGATCTGCTTTTCTTTAGTACCAGTGGTCGTGGGCGTGTCAGCCACGCCGGTATCTATTTGGGCGATAACCAGTTTATTCACTCCAGCAGCCGCCGCAGTGGTGGTGTCCGGGTCGATAACCTGGGTGACAGCTACTGGAGCAAAACCTTCATCGAAGCCAAGCGCGCACTTGCAATGGCCCCGACTACGGTTACCGCCAGTAAGTAAAGTTAAAGTGATACTTGAAGTTTGACGTGTAAGCGCTAGAATCCCTGGACATTGTTGTCATCCGTTCGCGCGAGCTTTGCTTGCGCGTTCTGGTTTTCAACGTTCGGCAGCGAAAGCCGCATCCAGACCAGGATTGTTCTGCACATGTCGACCTCGGCCCGCCTGATTCTTATTGTTTGCGCCGCGTTGCTCAGCGCCTGCGCGAGCCGCCCACCGCCGCCCGCGCCTGTAGCGGTCAAGCCCAAGCCGGTGTTCAACTACGCCACCCAGAATTTCTCGCCTGCTGCCGAAGATGTGCTCTTCCGCGCCTTGGGCCTGGTTGGCACGCCCTACCGCTGGGGCGGCAACACGCCGGACTCGGGGTTTGATTGCAGCGGCCTGATTGGCTTTGTATTCCGCGACGCCGCCGGTATCTCCCTGCCGCGCACTACCCGCGAACTGATCGTGATGCGTGCCCAGGACGTCAGCGAGCAGAACCTGCAAACCGGTGATCTGCTGTTCTTCGCCACAGGTGGTGGTTCGCGGGTCAGTCATGCAGGGATTTATGTCGGGGAAGGGCGCTTTGTGCATGCGCCGCAAACCGGCGGTACGGTGAAGCTCGATACGCTATCCAAAGCGTATTGGCAGAATGCCTATCTGAGCGCAAAGCGAGTGCTGCCCGGGAATCTGGCACGCAACCCTTAAGTCGTACATAGATCCAAATGTGGGAGGGGGCTTGCTCCCGATAGCGGTGTAACCGTCAGCACATACTCAGCTGACAGGCCGCTATCGGGAGCAAGTCGAATCGTCGCACCGCCCCTCCCACATTGGTTTTATAGTGCTCCTGAGATGGGTTACTTGGCTGCCGACACCCGCCAAACCTTATTCCCCACATCATCAGCCACCAGCAAATTCCCTTGCTGGTCGATCACCACGCCGACCGGCCGACCCATGGCTTTCTCATCGCTGTTGAGAAACCCCGTCAGCACATCCACCGGCTGTCCTTTTGGCTGGCCCCCTTCAAACGGCACGAAAATCACCTTGTAGCCACTGTGCGGCTTGCGATTCCATGAGCCATGTTGGCCGATAAACGCACCGTTGCTGAACTGCGCGGGCAGTTTATTGCCCTCGGCGAATGTCAGCCCCAGTGAGGCGGTATGAGGGCCTACCGCGTAGTCCGGCGCGATGGCCTTGGCGACCAGATCAGGGTTTTGCGGCGTGACACGCACATCCACATGCTGGCCGTAATAGCTGAAGGGCCAGCCATAAAACCCGCCATCCTTGACTGAGGTGATGTAGTCGGGCACCAGGTCACTGCCGATTTCATCGCGTTCATTGACTGCCGTCCACAGCTTGCCACTCTGCGGTTCCCAGGCCATGCCGTTAGGGTTGCGCAGCCCGGAGGCGAAAATGCGGTGCTTGCCGGTGGCGCGGTCGACTTCCCAGATCGCGGCGCGTCCCTGCTCTGCCTCCAGGCCGTTTTCGGCGACGTTGCTGTTGGAGCCGACGCTCACATACAGCTTGCTGCCATCCTTGCTGGCCACCACGTTTTTCGTCCAGTGGTGGTTCAAAGGCCCGCCCGGTAAGTCCACGACCCTAGTGCCCTGGGCTTTGATCGCGGTTTCACCCGGCTGATAGGGGAAGCGCAGCAACTTATCCGAGTCCGCCACATACAGGTCGTTGCCGACCAGTGTCATGCCAAAGGGCGAATTGAGATTCTCCAGGAACACCGTGCGGGTTTCGGCCACGCCATCGTGATCGGCATCGCGCAGCAACGTAATGCGGTTCGGGCTCGGCACGCCGGCACCGGCACGGCCCATGACTTTTTCCATTACCCAGCCACGCACCCCTTTGGAATCGTCCGGCTTGGGTGGTGCATTGGTCTCGGCCACCAGCACGTCGCCGTTGGGCAGCACGTAGAGCCAGCGCGGGTGATCCAGGCCCTCGGCGAACGCGGCAACCTGAGTGCCGGCAGCGGCGGTGGGTTTGGCGCCCTCCGGCCAGCCAATGGCCGGGGCGATATTGACGGTGGGGACCAGGGTCTTGTTCGGCTCCGGCAGCTTGGGCGCAGGCCCGGTGCCGTCGGAGACCTGCAAGGTAGAGCTTTCACCGCAGGCGGTGAGGCCACCGGCGAGCATGATCAGTAAGGCGAGTCGGGTTTTATGCATGGTTTTCTCCTTGATACCTGTAAGGGTAGAGAAGCAGGGTGTACGGATGGTTCAAGTACCAGGCCAGCTTTAATTGACGCTCCACCCCCAACCCACTAACCTTCGCGGCTTGTTCCAGGTGCTCTGTGGCGTGCGCGTCGGCAGAGTGAAACAGGGAAGCCGGTGAGTGAGCGCACTTGTACACAGTGTTGCCGCGATTCCGGCGCTGCCCCCGCAACGGTAAATGAGTCAAGACGGTGCTGTTTGCCACTGTATCGCCCGCGATATGGGAAGGCGCGCCCTCGGCTGCTTCGATAAGACGCGCCACTCATGAGTCCGGAGACCGGCCTTGAACATTCAACAGCATCACGGTGGGCGATGCTTGGCTGTCTGTTTTTTTTTTTCCTGCCCGCCGTTTTTTGTCCAGCCCCAACGGAGAGCTGCCATGACCGATTCCCCCGACCGCGACGAACGCCACTTGGCGCGCATGCTGCGCAAAAAAGCCGTGATCGACGAGCGCATCGCCAATTCACCGAATGAGTGCGGCCTGTTGCTGGTATTGACCGGCAATGGCAAAGGCAAGAGCAGCTCGGCCTTCGGCATGCTGGCCCGCGCCATGGGCCATGGCATGCAGTGCGGTGTGGTGCAGTTCATCAAAGGCCGCAACAGCACCGGCGAAGAGCTGTTCTTCCGACGCTTTCCCGAGCAGGTGCGCTTCCATGTGATGGGCGAAGGCTTCACTTGGGAAACCCAGGACCGCCAGCGCGACATTGCCGCCGCCGAGGCGGCCTGGGCCGTGTCCCGTGCGATGTTGCAAGACGCCTCTATCGGCCTGGTGGTGCTGGACGAGCTGAACATTGCCCTCAAGCACGGCTATCTGGACCTGGACCAGGTACTCAGCGACCTGCAATCGCGCCCGCCGATGCAGCATGTGGTGGTCACGGGCCGCGGCGCCAAGCCCGAACTGATTGAAATGGCCGACACCGTCACCGAAATGGGCATGCTCAAGCACGCGTTCCAGGCCGGTATCAAGGCCCAGAAAGGCGTCGAACTTTGAATCAGCCTCGTCATTGCCCGGCCGTATTGATCGCCGCTCCGGCGTCCGGCCAGGGCAAAACCACCGTCACCGCCGCGCTGGCGCGTTTGCATCGCAACCTGGGACGCAAGGTACGCGTGTTCAAATGCGGGCCGGACTTTCTCGACCCGATGATCCACGAGCGCGCCAGCGGTGCGCCGGTGTATCAACTGGACATGTGGATGGTCGGTGAGCAGGAAAGTCGCCGTCTGCTCTGGGAGGCGGCAGGGGAGGCCGACCTGATCCTGATTGAAGGCGTGATGGGCTTGTTCGACGGCACGCCCTCCAGCGCCGACCTGGCGCGGCACTTCGGCGTGCCGGTACTGGGCGTGATCGATGGCACCGCCATGGCCCAGACCTTTGGCGCCCTGGCCCTGGGCCTGGCACGTTATCAACCCGACCTGCCGTTTGCTGGCGTGCTGGCCAACCGCGTCGGTACTTTGCGTCATGCCCAGTTGCTCGAAGGCAGCCTCACCGAGGGCTTGCGCTGGTACGGCGCGTTGTCCCGAGAGACCGGCATCGAATTGCCCAGCCGCCACCTGGGCCTGGTGCAAGCCAGTGAATTGAATGACCTCGATGTGCGCCTGGACGCCGCCGCCCAGGCCTTGGGCAGCAGTTGTGAAGTGGCCCTGCCGCCGCCCGTGACCTTTGCCGCGCCCGCAGTGATCGAGGCCGAGCCGTTGCTCGCCGGCGTGCGCATCGCCGTGGCCCGTGACGAAGCCTTTGCCTTTACCTACGGCGCCAGCCTTGACCTGTTACGGGTGATGGGCGCTGAGCTGAGCTTTTTCTCACCGATCCATGATCGCCAACTGCCGGAAGCTGACAGTCTGTATCTGCCCGGCGGGTATCCGGAATTGCACCACCAGGCCCTGTCGGCCAATGTCCCGATGCTGGAGGCCATCCGTGCGCATCACGCCGCCGGTAAACCGCTGCTTGCTGAATGTGGCGGCATGCTCTACCTGCTCGATTCGCTCACCGATGTGCACGGTTCTCGTGCCGAACTGGTGGGCCTGCTGCAGGGCGATGCGGTGATGCAAAAGAAACTTGCAGCCCTGGCTCTGCAAAGCGTCGAACTGCCGGAAGGTGTCCTGCGTGGCCACACCTACCACCATTCCCTGACCAACACCGAATGGGCGCCGATTGCCCGCGGCCTGAGCCCCAACGGTGGGCGCGGTGCCGAAGCGGTGTACCGCCAAGGGCGGATGACCGCGTCCTACGTGCACTTTTATTTCCCGTCGAATCCTGGCGCGGTGGCCGCGTTGTTCGCGCCAGACCTTGAGACCGTTATCGCAGGCAAGCCAGCTCCCACAGTTGACCGAGTTGAAACCCAATCCAATGTGGGAGGGGGCTTGCCCCCGATGAGGCCATGACTGACAACGCCTTCCCCAAGGCCGACCGCGACGCTGTCTACCGCGCCATCGCCGAACGCCGCGACATGCGCCACTTCACCGGCGGCAGCGTCGCCCCGGAACTGCTGCAGCGCCTGCTCCAGGCCGCGCACCAGGCGCCCAGCGTCGGCCTGATGCAGCCTTGGCGTTTTATCCGCATCAGCGACCGACCTTTGCGTGGGCAGATTCAACAACTGGTGGAAGAAGAGCGCGTGCGCACCGCCGAGGCCTTGGGCGAGCGCTCCGATGCGTTCATGAAGCTCAAGGTCGAAGGTATCAGCGACTGTGCCGAAGTGTTGGTGGCTGCCCTGATGGACGACCGCGAGCGCCACATTTTCGGGCGCCGTACCTTGCCGGAAATGGACATGGCGTCGTTATCCTGTGCCATCCAGAACCTATGGCTGGCGGCGCGCGTGGAAGGCTTGGGCATGGGCTGGGTCTCGCTGTTCGAACCCCAGGCCCTGGCCGAGCTGCTGGGCTTGCCGCCCGGTGCCAAGCCCCTGGCGGTGTTATGCCTGGGACCGGTGGCGCAATTCTATCCGGCACCGATGTTGCAGCTTGAAGGCTGGACCGAGCCGCGACCGCTGAGTGACATGCTGTATGAAAACAAGTGGGGAGTGAGTCAATGAGTGTGGCCTTGCTGTGTGTCGCTGCGGTGGCGCTGGATGCGCTGCTGGGTGAGCCCAGGCGCTGGCATCCGCTGGTGGCGTTCGGCAATTTCGCCGGGCGTATCGAGCAGCGTTTCAATACCGGTGGACGCGGCTGGCGCAGCCATGGCGTGACCGCGTGGTTTATCGCGGTGGTGCCGCTGACCCTGCTGGCCACGGCTTTGTCCTGGGCGCCGTTGATTGGCTGGCTCGTGGAAATCCTGGCGTTGTACTGCGCCCTTGGCATGCGCAGCCTGGGCGAGCATGTGATCCCGGTGGCCCAGGCTCTGCGCAGGGATGACTTGGACGAGGCGCGCAAACGCGTGAGCTACCTGGTCAGCCGCCAGACCAGCGAACTGGACCGCACTGAAGTCGCCCGCGCCGCCACTGAGTCGGTGCTGGAAAATGGCAGCGACGCGATATTCGCCGCGCTGTTCTGGTTCGTGGTGGCCGGTGTGCCAGGGGTGGTGCTCTATCGCCTGAGCAACACCCTGGATGCCATGTGGGGCTATCGCAACGAACGCTTCGAACGCTTTGGCTGGGCGGCCGCCAAGATAGACGATGTGCTCAACTATATTCCTGCGCGCCTGGTGGCTTTGACCTACGCGTTATTGGGCAAAACCCGCTTGGCCCTCAAATGCTGGCGCGTCCAGGGCCCGACCTGGGACAGCCCCAACGCCGGGCCGGTGATGGCCGCCGGTGCCGGTGCACTGGGGGTCGAGCTGGGCGGTGCGGCGATTTATCACGGCGAGGTACATCAGCGCCCGCCGTTGGGTGAAGGTCCACCGGCCGATGCCGATTCCATTGATCGCGGCTGGCAACTGGTGCAACGCGGCGTATGGTTGTGGTTGTTGGTCCTGTGCATAGGGGCACACATCTATGCTTGAACACGGTGGTCGGCTGCGAAAGGCCGCGATTGAGTATGGGATTGCCGAGGCGGATTGGCTCGACCTGTCCAGTGGCCTGGCGCCTTGGCCGTGGCCGATCCCCGAGATCCCGTTGCGTGCCTGGGCGCGCCTGCCGGAAAGCGACGACGGCCTGGAGCAGGCCGCCAGCGACTATTACGGTACCGCCCAGTTGTTGCCGGTGCCGGGCTCCCAGGCCGCGATCCAGTTGCTGCCGCGCCTGCGGCGTTCCGGCAAGGTCGGCGTGCTTTCGCCCTGTTATGCCGAGCACGCCGAAGCCTGGCGTCGCGCCGGCTACGTGGTGCGCGAAGTGCAGGAGCAGGAGGTCGATTTCTATCTTGACGGCCTCGACGTGCTGGTGGTGGTCAACCCCAACAATCCCACGGGCCTGAGCCTGCCACCGCAGCGCCTGCTGGACTGGCATGCACGGCTGGCCCAGCGCGGTGGCTGGCTGATAGTGGACGAGGCCTTCATGGACGTTACCCCAGAGTTGAGCCTGGCCAGCCATACCCATGAGGTCGGTTTGATCGTGCTGCGTTCATTCGGCAAGTTCTTCGGCCTTGCCGGTGTGCGCCTGGGTTTTGTGCTGGCCGAACGCAAGTTGCTCAAGTTGCTCGCCGAACAGGTCGGGCCCTGGGCCGTCAGCGGGCCGACACGGGTGCTGGGCCAAGTGTGCCTGCGCGATACCGCCGGGCACACCCGCCAGCGCAAGCGCTGCATCGAAGCCGGCCAGCGCTTGTTCGAACTGCTTGAAAGCCGGGGCTTTGAGCCCCACGGCGGTTGCGCGTTGTTCCAGTGGTTGATTACGCCGCACGCCGAACGCCTGCACGAGTTCATGGCCCAGCGCGGCATTCTGCTGCGCCTGTTTGTGCATGATAGCAGCGTGCGTTTCGGCCTGCCCGATACCGACGCCGATTGGCTGCGACTCGACCAGGCCCTGGCCGCCTACAAGGACGCCACATGAGCACCTTGATGGTGCAGGGCACCACCTCCGATGCCGGCAAGAGCACCCTGGTGACTGCGCTGTGTCGCTGGCTGGTGCGCCAGGGCGTGGCGGTGGTGCCGTTCAAACCGCAGAACATGGCGCTCAACAGCGCCGTCACTGCCGAAGGCGGCGAAATCGGCCGTGCCCAGGCGGTCCAGGCCCAGGCCGCCAACCTGGCGCCCCACACCGATATGAACCCGGTGTTGCTCAAGCCCAACAGCGATACCGGCTCCCAAGTGATCATCCATGGCCGCGCTGTGACCAGCATGAACGCCGTGGCCTATCACGCCTACAAGGCTATCGCGATGCAAGCGGTACTGGCTTCCCACGCGCGTTTGAGCCAAGCCTACCCGGTGGTGATGGTCGAGGGCGCGGGTTCCCCGGCCGAGATCAACCTGCGTGCCAACGACATTGCCAACATGGGCTTCGCCGAAGCAGTGGATTGCCCGGTGCTGTTGATCGCCGATATCAACCGTGGCGGTGTGTTCGCCCATCTGGTCGGCACGTTGGAACTGCTGTCGCCCAGTGAGCAGGCGCGGGTCAAGGGTTTCATCATCAACCGTTTTCGCGGTGATATCGCGCTGCTGCAGCCTGGGCTGGATTGGCTGGAGGCGCGCACCGGCAAGCCGGTGGTGGGGGTGTTGCCCTATGTGATGGACCTGCATCTGGAGGCCGAAGACGGTATCGATCAGCGCCAGGTCAACAAGGCCGCCCAGGTGCTCAAGGTGGTGGTGCCGGTGTTGCCGCGTATCAGCAACCATACGGATTTCGACCCGTTGCGCCTGCACCCCCAGGTGGATTTGCAGTTTGTCGGGCCGGGCCAGGCGATTCCTGCGGCTGACTTGATCATCCTGCCGGGGTCGAAGAGCGTGCGCAGCGATTTGGCGTTCTTGCGTGCCAATGGTTGGGATACGGCCGTGGCGCGGCATTTGCGTTATGGCGGCAAGGTGCTGGGGATCTGCGGTGGGTTGCAGATGCTGGGTGAGCAGGTGCATGACCCGCTTGGGCTGGAGGGTGTGGCCGGGTCGAGTGCTGGTCTTGGGCTGCTGGCGTTTGCTACGACGCTGGAGGAGGAGAAGCAACTGCGTAATGTACGCGGGCGCTTGGTGCTCGAGGAGGCGGAGGTCAGTGGGTATGAGATTCATGCAGGGGTGACGTCGGGTGAGGCCCTATTGAGCGCGGCCGTGGTGCTGGACGATGGGCGCAGCGATGGGGCGCTGAGCGCTGATGGGCAGATTCTTGGTACCTATCTGCATGGGCTGTTTGAGGCGCCGGCGGCGTGCAGTGCGTTGTTGCGTTGGGCTGGGTTGCAGGATGTGCAGGAGGTGGATTATCACGGGTTGCGTGAGCGTGATATCGAGCGGCTGGCGGACTTGGTTGAGCACCATTTGGACACCGATTTGTTGCGCAATCTATGCGGGATCTGACGATGTGTACGCGGGCTAAATGTGGGAGGGGCGGTGCGACGTTTCGACTTGCCCCCGATGGCGGCCTGTCGGTGTACATATCCATTGCTGCGGTAACGGTCGCTTATGGTTCCGCTCTTACAGCGGGTCACTTTTGAAAAGCGCAAAAGTAACTAAAACGCTCTTGCCCCACCACTCGGCACCTCGCCCAGGCTCGGTGTGCCCTCACTCCGGCTTGAATCCGTGGGCCGCCGTCATGGGCCATCCCTGGCCCAGGACGGCTAACCCGGCGTCCTGCCGGGTTGCCCACGGATTCAAGCCTGCGTTCGGCCAGCGTGGTTTAACGGGGCGCCTAAGATCAAAAGCAAGATCAAGAGCGGCTCGCTACGCATCGTGGTTACGGTTGGCGGCGGGCTTTTGCTTTTCTGTGGGAGGGGGCTTGCCGGCGAAAGAACTGAGAGCGCCGCGTTCATTCGTGAGCGTGATATCGAGCGGATGGCGGGCTTGGTTGAGCGCCATTTGGGCACCGATTTGTTGCGCAACCTATGTGGGATTTGACAGTGTGTACGCGATCCGAATGTGGGAGGGGGCTTGCCCCCGATGGCGGCCTGTCGGTGTACATATCCATTGCTGCGGTAACGGACACTTATGGTTCTGCTCTTACAGCGGGTCACTTTTGAAAAGCGCAAAAGTAACTAAAACGCTCTTGCCCCACCACTCGGCACCTCGCCCAGGCTCGGTGTGCCCTCACTCCGGCTTGAATCCGTGGGCCGCCGTCATGGGCCATCCCTGGCCCAGCACGGCTAACCCGGCGTCCTGCCGGGTTACCCACGGATCCAAGCCTGCGTTCGGCCAGCGTGGTTTAACGGGGCGCCTAAGATCAAAAGCAAGATCAAGAGCGGCTCGCTGCGCATCGTGGTTACGGTTGGCGGCGGGCTTTTGCTTTTCTGTGGGAGGGGGCTTGCCGGCGAAAGAACTGAGAGCGCCTCGTTCATTCTGGCTTCCGGCTCCATCCATGACTTTTACAGGGCTTATTCCATGCTCCAACTGATCTTGGGCGGCGCACGCTCTGGCAAGAGTCGCCTTGCTGAAAAGCTCGCCAGCGACAGCGGTTTATCCGTCACGTATATCGCCACCAGCCGGCCGCTGGACGGTGAAATGAATCAGCGGATTGCCTTGCATCGTGGGCGTCGTCCGGGCCATTGGGGGTTGATTGAAGAACCCCTTGAGCTGGCGCGGGTACTGGGTGAAAACGCCGCTGCCGACCATTGCCTGTTGGTGGACTGCCTGACGTTATGGCTCACCAATCTTCTGATGCTCGAAGACGCCGATCGCATGGCGTTCGAGCGTGATCAACTGCTGCAAACCCTGGCGTCGCTGCCGGGTGAAATTATTTTTGTCAGCAACGAGACCGGTCTGGGTGTCGTGCCGCTGGGCGAATTGACCCGCCGTTATGTGGATGAAGCCGGTTGGCTGCATCAAGCCTTGGCCGAGCGGTGTCAGCGTGTTGTGTTGACGGTCGCCGGTCTGCCCCTGACTTTGAAAGGTACTGCGTTATGACGGATTCCTGGTGGCTCAAGCCCTGCAAGGCCATCGATGCCTCTGCTTACGAACAGGCGCTGGCGCGCCAGCAGCAGTTGACCAAGCCCGCTGGTTCCCTCGGCCAGTTGGAGGCGCTGGCGGTGCAGTTGGCGGGCTTGCAGGGCCAGGTCAAACCGTCGGTAGATCGACTGTGGATCGCGATTTTTGCGGGCGATCATGGCGTGGTGGCCGAAGGCGTGTCGGCATTTCCCCAGGAGGTGACGGGGCAGATGCTGCATAACTTTGTCACCGGTGGTGCGGCGATCAGTGTATTGGCGCGGCGGTTGGATGCGCAGTTGGAAGTGGTCGACCTCGGTACCGTCACGCCGTCGCTGGATTTGCCCGGCGTGCGTCACCTGAATATCGGCGCGGGCACGGCCAATTTCGTCGATGGCCCGGCGATGACTCAGGCCCAGGGGCAACTGGCCCTGCAAGCCGGACGAGACAGCGTGAGCCGCGCCCTGGACAGCGGCGCGCAGTTGTTTATCGGCGGCGAGATGGGCATCGGTAATACCACTGCGGCCAGCGCCTTGGCCTGTGCCTTGCTGGATTGCCCGGTGAGTGACCTGACAGGCCCGGGCACGGGTTTGAATGCCGCGGGTGTCAGCCACAAGATCGCGGTCATCGAGCGGGCATTGGCGCTGCATGCCGCTCAGCGTGGTGATGCGTTGCAAACGCTGTTCAACCTCGGCGGCTTTGAAATGGCGGCGCTGGTCGGCGCTTATCTGGCCTGTGCCCAAGAAGGTATTGCGGTGCTGGTGGATGGCTTTATCTGCAGCGTTGCCGCCCTGGTGGCGGTGCGCTTGAACCCGGCGTGCCGCCAATGGCTGTTGTTCGGCCATCGGGGCGCCGAGCCGGGCCATCGCCATGTGCTGCACAGCCTGGATGCCCGACCTTTACTGGAGCTGGGCCTGCGCCTGGGCGAGGGCAGTGGCGCGGCGCTGGCGGTGCCGTTGTTGCGCCTGGCGTGTGCACTGCATGGGCAGATGGCAACGTTTGCCGAAGCGGCCGTGGCGGATCGCCCCGCATGACCTTGCACCTGGACCTGCTGCGCCACGGCGAAACCGAGCTGGGCGGCGGCCTGCGTGGCAGCCTGGACGATGCATTGACCGCCAGGGGCTGGGCACAGATGCGCGCCGCAGTGGTTGAGCAGGGGCCGTGGGATCGGCTGATCAGCTCGCCGCTGCAACGCTGTGCCTTGTTTGCCCAAGAGTTGGGGGCACAGCTCGACCTGCCAGTGAGTCTTGAGCCTGATGTGCAAGAACTCCACTTTGGCGCCTGGGAAGGCCAAAGCGCAGCCGCACTGATGGAAACCGACGCCGAAGGGCTGGGGTTGTTCTGGGCTGATCCCTACGCGTTCACGCCGCCGCAAGGCGAGCCGGTCATTGGGTTTTCCGAGCGGGTGCTCGGCGCTGTCTCACGACTGCATCGGGCTTATGCTGGCCAGCGCGTGCTATTGATCAGCCACGGCGGCGTGATGCGCCTGCTATTGGCCCGCGCACGCGGTTTGCCCCGTGAGCAATTGCTGAATGTCGAAGTCGGCCACGGCGCGTTGTTCAGCCTGCGGGTTGGCGCCGACAGCGTCTTGAAGGAAGGAACCTGATGATGCTGGCGTTCTGGATCGCCCTGCAATTTCTCAGTAGCCTGCCGATCCGCTTGCCGGGCATGCCACAGCCCCAGGAGTTGGGCCGCTCGTTGCTGTTTTATCCGCTGGTGGGGCTGCTGTTCGGCGTGTTGCTGTGGGGCCTGAACCTGATGTTGATGGGCGCGCCCTTGTTGCTGCATGCCGCACTGCTATTGGTGGCCTGGGTGCTGCTCAGTGGTGGCCTGCACCTGGATGGCCTGGCGGACAGTGCCGATGCATGGCTGGGTGGCTTTGGTGACCGCGAGCGCACCCTCAGCATCATGAAAGACCCGCGCAGCGGGCCGATTGCGGTGGTCACCCTGGGCCTGGTGTTGCTGCTCAAGTTCAGCGCGTTGGTGGCCCTGATCGAACAGCACAATGGCGCTGCCTTGATCCTGGCGCCGCTGATCGGGCGGGCTTCGATGTTGGCGCTGTTTCTCACCACGCGCTACGTACGTGCAGGAGGATTGGGCCAGGCATTGTCCGATCATTTACCGCGGATTGTCGGCCAACAGGTGCTGATCCTCAGCGGCCTGGCGTGCATCCTGATTGGCGGTTTCAACGGCGGCATCGCGGTGTTGCTGGCGGCGCTGTGCTTCGTGTGGCTGCGTCACTTGATGGTCAAGCGTCTGGGCGGTACCACGGGCGATACGGCTGGCGCGCTCTTGGAGTTGCTCGAAGTCGCTGTACTGGTCGGGCTGGCCCTGTAACCCTTTCTTGCATTTCCTTAACTCCGGGTATATACACGCTCTATGCTTGCCTCCCAATGTTTATGCACCAACCTGCGACGCGCCGCCCGTGGCGTCAGCAGGCATTACGACGGCGCTCTCGACGGCTTCGGGATCAACGTTGCCCAGTATTCTCTGCTGTGTAACTTGCAGCGCCTTGACCAACCGAGCATTTCCAGCCTGGCCGAGGCCATGGGCCTGGACCGTAGCACCTTGGGGCGTAATCTGCGCGTGTTGGAAGGCGAAGGGCTGGTGCAGTTGGTCGAGGGTGACGATCTGCGCAACCGCCTGGTGGTCTTGACCGAAACGGGGCAGGAGCGACTGGCCGCGGCCTTGCCGGCCTGGGAAGCGGCGCAACAGAAACTGATTGATAAGTTGGGCGCCGAAAAGCGCGAAACGTTGTTGGCCTTGCTGGACGAACTCGCCTGAAGCGCGGTTTGTTCGACTATAAGCGGGTATATACCCGCGAGCGGAGAATAAGAAATGACCTCGATGTGGCGCACCAGTGGTTGGATCCTTGTGGGGAGTGCGCTGATCCTCGCGTTGTCCCTGGGCGTACGGCATGGCTTCGGCCTGTTCCTGTCGCCCATGAGCAGCGAATTTGGCTGGGGGCGTGAAACCTTTGCCTTCGCCATTGCCTTGCAGAACCTGATCTGGGGCCTGGCCCAACCGTTTACCGGGGCCTTGGCCGACCGATTCGGCGCGACCAAGGCAGTGTTTTTCGGCGGCGTGTTGTATGCCGCGGGCCTGGTGCTGATGGGCATGTCCGACTCTGCGTGGTCGCTGTCCCTGAGCGCAGGCTTGCTGATTGGTATCGGCCTGTCCGGTACTTCGTTCTCGGTGATTCTTGGTGTGGTCGGCCGCGCCGTAGCCCCGGAAAAACGCAGCATGGCCATGGGCATCGCCAGCGCCGCCGGTTCCTTCGGCCAATTCGCCATGGTCCCCGGCACCCTCGGCTTGATTGGTTGGTTGGGCTGGTCTGCGGCACTGCTGGCGTTGGGCTTGATGGTGGCGTTGATCCTGCCGCTGGTCGCGATGCTCAAGGATCGCCCGCTGCCGGTCACGGTCGGCCAGCAAACCCTGGGCGAAGCTCTCAAGGAAGCCTGCTCTCACTCAGGGTTCTGGCTGTTGTCCTTCGGTTTTTTTGTCTGTGGTTTCCAAGTGGTATTTATCGGTGTGCATTTGCCGGCGTACCTGGTTGACCAGCACCTGCCGGCCACGGTGGGCACCACGGTGCTGGCCTTGATCGGCCTGTTCAACGTGTTCGGCACTTACACGGCCGGGTGGCTGGGCGGGCGCATGTCCAAGCCGCGCTTGCTCACCGGACTGTACCTGTTGCGGGCCGTGGTGATCGTATTGTTCCTGTGGGCGCCGGTCACCGAAGCCACTGCGTATCTGTTTGGCATGGCGATGGGGTTCCTGTGGTTGTCCACCGTCCCCCTGACCAACGGCACCGTCGCGACCTTGTTTGGTGTACGCAACCTCTCAATGCTCGGTGGGATCGTGTTCCTGTTCCACCAACTCGGCTCATTCCTCGGTGGTTGGCTGGGCGGGGTGGTCTATGATCGTACCGGAAGCTACGATTTGATCTGGCAGGTGGCGATTCTGCTCAGCCTGCTCGCTGCGGCCCTGAACTGGCCGGTGCGTGAGCGACCGGTGGCGCGTGTGCAGGCGCAGATGGAGGCGGCATGAGGGTAGCGGTGCGCTTGATGGTGATGGCGGCAGGGTTGCTCCTGTTGCTACTGGCCTGGTGGGGCTGGCAGCAAGGCGGCCTGGCGTTGATGCAACTGGGCATGGCGATCTGTTAACTTCAATGCCTGAACTGACTCAAGGAATGTCGACATGCTGATGCGCTGGCTCGCTGTACCCGTCCTCATGGCTGTTGGCAGCTTGGCCATGGCTGCCGACTGCCCGCCGCTCTTGGAGGGCCAACTGCCCAAGCTGCGGGCCAAGGAGTCCATTGACCTGTGCCAGCGCTTTGCCGGCAAGCCCCTCGTTATCGTAAATACGGCGAGTTTTTGCGGGTTCGCACCGCAATTCAAAGGCCTTGAAGCGTTATACCAGCGCTACAAGGACCAAGGTCTGGAAGTGATTGGCGTGCCGTCCGATGACTTCAAGCAGGAAGCCAAGACCGGGGAGGAGACTGCCAAGGTCTGCTACGTGAACTACGGCGTGACCTTCACCATGACCGAGCCGCAGAAAGTCAGGGGGCCGGATGCAGTGCACCTGTTCAAGCTGCTGGCGCAGCAGAGCAGTGCGCCGAAGTGGAATTTCTATAAATACGTGGTGGATCGCCAGGGCAAGGTGATTGCCAACTTTTCCAGTGTGACCAAGCCGGACAGCCCGGACCTGATCAAGGCGGTGGAAGAGGCATTGGCGTCCAAACCCTGAACCGCGACCAATGAAAAGCCCCGCCTCCTGTGCAGGAGAGCGGGGCTTTTTTATACCGCCGAGAATCAGAAGCGGTAGGTCATGCCCAGGCCGAAACCGTTGGCACTGTTTTCATACTTGGCGTTGTAGCTGGCCAATGCGTTGGAACGCGAAACCTTGACGTCTTCTTCCTTCAGGTAGGAGTAGGCCAGGTCGACGGTCATGTTCGGCATGACCTCGTAGCCCAGGCCCAGGCTGAAGATCGTACGGTCGCCGGTCGGGATACGTGGCGAACGATCCGTATTGTTGGTCGGCGATTGGTCGAAGGTCAGGCCGGTACGCAGCACCACTTGTTTGGTGAGCTGGTACGACGTACCCACGGCATAAGCCCAGGTATCGTGCCAGTTCTGGTCTTCCTTGATGGTGCCGACCAGGGTAGGGGCGAGTATGCCGCCGGAAGCACCGCCGACGACCCCCTCGTTCTTGACGGTGATGTCTTTCAAGCGGCTCCAGCGTGTCCAGGTTGCACCCGCATAGAGTTTCCAGGCGTCGGTCAGGTCTTGAGTGACCGACAGGTCGTAGGACTCAGGCGTATCGATCTTCAGCGAGGCATCGTAGCGGTTGCTGCGCAGGGCGCCAGCGGTCGCAGCCGGGCCACTGACTTCGGTGTGGCCGTCCAGCTTGTAGCTGACCTTGGAGTGATAGGTCAGGCCGACGCGGGTGGTATCAGTGGCTTGTACCAGCACGCCGATATTGAAGCCCAACGCTGTGTCGTCGCCCTTGATCTTGATGTTGGTGTCTGGCGCACGAGCGTTCAGCGTCAGGTCCGATTCCAGGGTGCCGGCGATGCGGTTGATGGTCGGGCCAAAACCGACGGAAACGCGGTCGTTGAAGGCGTAGCTGACCGTCGGCTGGAAGGTGATGACTTTTACTTCGCTTTTGCTGCCAAAGCCGCGGCCTTGGAAACCGCTTTCGTAATCAGTCACCAACCCGAACGGTGCATAGACGCCGAAACCGACGGACCATTGATCATTGAGTTTATTGGTGTAGAAACCGAAAGGGACGGCTGTGAAAGGCACCATGTCGCCTTTGTTGCTGCCGCGGGAGCGGCCGCTGACGTCGCTGATATCAGTGGAGGCATCAATGGCTGCAACACCGCCGGTGATCTGTTGACCTTCCAGGCGTGCCATACCGGCAGGGTTACCGAACACAGTGCTTGCATCATCGGCAGAGGACGAGCGACCTGCGAAACCGGTACCCATCCCGCTGACGCTCTGTTCGTTCAGGGCAAAGCCGCTGGCGAACAGTTGGGAGGATGCCATGGCAACGGCGAGGCTAAGTGTGGTCTTGAGCATTACTTTTTTCATTATTAGAACTCCGTGGTGATCACCGCTGCGGAAAGTATCAATAAATTTCGCATCGCGCTATAGGCTGTAATGCGGGAGATAGAGCGGTTTTGTAGGACAATCCGACCAGAATTCAGGGTTTTTGGCGAATCTTGCATTTTGCCCGGTCAGCACGCCACCTGTTTTATGGGGCAGGCGCAGGTTTGCCACGCTTGAGTGAAATCCCGCAGTCGACCTTGCGGATGAAAAATTTCTTTCCAGATACGCGCCATGGCCAGCACATCGCCGGGCGCAGGCAGGGTGTAGCGACGCTGTTCCACCAACAGCCAAGCGATGGCCGTGGCGTAGCGCAGATTTACCGTCAGTTCCAACTGAGGTGCACTGAGGAAGGCATGTTGGCTGGCTAGTCCGCGTACCAGGCTCGCCCGCTCGGGGTCCAGTGCAAGATAATCATCCCAGAGGGCGCGGTGGCGCGGTTCGGTGATGCTGTAGAGGCCATGGCCGCGTCGATCATGCAAGGCCGAGCCCAGTTCCGATTGACTGGCAGCAATGCCCAGTAGCAGGGATTCGGCTGCAGGGTCATGGCGGCCGAGGTACATCAACGTCGGCCTGATCACATAACGACACAATTCGCTGGCGGCAATACCCATACAAGCCTCAGTCCAATAAAAGGGTGGACGAGCCTGAGAAGGGAGGGCTTGGCAGCGGTGAATCGGATCTCAGGCCCGTCGCAAGCGGATCATGCCGCTCGAGTTGAAGTGTAGTGTCATATTCATGATGTAAAAGACTGTTTTTAAAACATCTTCTTCATTTAGTTATAAGGTTTATATCTGTTCGGACTTAATACGAAGGCTGCCAAGTCGAATTTCGGGCAATAAAAAACCCTGTGTTTCAAACAGGGTTTTTTGTGTTTCAGCGACTCGGGTCGATCAGGCAGTCAGTGCCTGACGGGTACGCTCGATCACGGCCTGCAGCGGTTCTGCGCTGGAGTATTGATCGGGGTACAGGCGTTCGCTGTGACGTGCGATGCCGTGCTCGTTGACCAGGGTGAAGCTGAAGCAGCCTTTGCGAGCGGCCATGATCAGGCAGTTCATTGGGGCAAAAGCGTTAGTGAGGGTGCGAATGGCATCCTGAGTGTGGATTTGAGCGTTCATATTATTGGTGTTCCTACAAATGACACGGATAAGAACCGTGCAACGTTAAAACGTTCCAGTAACGCTGATCACCATTGATCGAGCGAAGAACCTGACTGGAACAAAGCAGCCAGTTTGAAGCGCTGATAAATTAGGCGCGCTTGGGCTGGCAGGTAGGTACTTAGGAGGGCAGGCAACACAACAGGGGCAAAGGTTCTGGGCCCAGGGTGAAGATCCTGATCAATTTGCAGGTTGGTTCGGTCAGAGTATTGAGACTTCGCGACACCCTTTGCTTGTTCAAAGGCTGTGTCGTCGCAAGGAATACCTGGAAACCATCGAGGTGGTCGATCCCGTGTTTTGCAAGGGACTGGTCGACCAGAATTGACTTTCAGCTTGGTACTAACGCCGCGGATAGTAACGGGTTGAACCAGGGAAGGCAAGCGCGTCAGCAAAAAACTTCAATCAGCCGCCAAGCAGCCAGCGATAGATCAATACCGTCGCCGATGCGGCGAGGGCGCAACCGAGTCCATAGGCGGCGAGGGTCAAGCGCAAGGATCGGCCAGCCTCGAACACCTGAGGCAGTGTGGCGAGCCGCAAGAGATTTGAAAAGTCCTGGTTGCGTCACGCCAGTAACATGTTTAAGGCGTGTTGAATCAAAAAATGCCGACGATATAACCAGCAAGCAGCTACTTGTGCACATGGGTTGCCGGATGTGTAACCCTGCTGTCACTTGCCCGGAAACGCGCCCATTTGCCTGCATTCAAAATTTAAGTCAATGAAAAATCTCGCTTTTTTTTATTGGTGAAAAAATCGTCAGTTTGACTGCGGCCCCCATTCCGTGGGCCTTTGCGCCCGTTCAAGGGGGGTTGTCCACTGAGTTATCCACAGCTTCTGTGGATTGTCCCGAGCGCTTGCTCTAGAACGGGCGTGCCGGGTTTTTTCAGCTTTACCTGTACGAAAAAAAGAGTAGAGTGGCGCGCCTTCCGTTCTGTCCCACAGTGCTTTATGAAGTTTCGCTCAGTATCACCTTCTGTTACCGACACTCCTCAAACTGTTACCGCTCCCAAGCGTTTCTCCTTGAAGGTCGCTTTGTGGCTGCTCGATAGCCCTCGCCTGGGGCAAAGTACCAACATCAAACACTTCGCTGGACGCTTGCTCAAACAGCCCGCCCGGGAAGGGGTAGTGGCCGCGCAGAGCCGGCTGGGCCAACTGATGTGTCGGGAATGCGGGAACGCCCGCGACCGCCGTATAGGCTACGACCTGCTGCGCTCGGCCGCCCGCGCCGGCGACCGGCGCGCCCAGCGCGAACTGGGGCAGGTCGAAGACTGAGCTGTCCTCCAGCCCTGCGCTTGGTTACCCTTGTTTTTTTTCGGTGATGGCAGAAATGGCTATGGTTGTTGACTGGACCAGTATCGCCTTGGGACTTGTTGGCGCAGCAGTACCTTTGTTGGCGCTGTGCTGGCAACTCCAGCGACGTCTGAGCGCACGGGCCACCGGCTGGGAACTGCTGGAAGAGCGCCTGGCGACCGCGCAACTGGCCCAGGAGGGGCTCGCTGCCCAGTTGGACGCCAGTCGCGATGAGATCAGTGACCTGAGCCATGCCAATGCCGCCAAGCAGGCCGACCTGGCTGCCTTGCGCCGCGAAGTCGAGCTGTTGCAGAT
Source organism: Pseudomonas synxantha (assembly GCF_900105675.1). Lineage (NCBI taxonomy): Bacteria > Pseudomonadati > Pseudomonadota > Gammaproteobacteria > Pseudomonadales > Pseudomonadaceae > Pseudomonas > Pseudomonas synxantha. The sequence continues at coordinate 811,366 of NZ_LT629786.1, forward strand.
CGACCGTGATAACGCCCGCGATGCCGCCCACGCCTGGAACCTCGACCGCAGTGCCAAGGAAACCGAGCTGCGGCGTCTCGACGCGCTAGCCGCGGCCCTGAGCGCGGAACTGCGCGAGCAACAAGACAGCCATCAACAACGCCTCACTGACCTGCAAGGCTCACGGGATGAGCTGCGTGCGCAGTTCGCCGAGCTGGCCGGCAAAATCTTCGATGAGCGTGAGCAGCGCTTTGCCGAAACCAGCCAGGAACGCCTGGGCCAACTGCTCGATCCGCTCAAGGAGCGCATCCAGTCGTTCGAGAAGCGAGTCGAAGAAAGCTACCAGAACGAAGCCCGCGAGCGTTTTTCCCTGGCCAAGGAGCTGGAGCGCTTGCAGCAACTGAACTTGCGCCTGTCGGATGAAGCCACCAACCTGACCCGGGCCCTCAAGGGCCAGAAAACCCAGGGCAACTGGGGTGAGCTGATCCTTGAGCGGGTGCTGGAGCACGCGGGCCTGGAGAAAGGCCGTGAATACCAGACCCAGGTCAGCCTCAAAGGCCCGGATGGCGAGCGTTTCCAGCCGGACGTACTGATCATGTTGCCGGGCGACAAGCAGGTGGTGGTCGACTCCAAGGTCAGCTTGACCGCCTATCAACAATACGTCGCGGCGGATGACGATGTAATCGGCCAGGCGGCCTTGAAGCAACATGTACTGTCCCTGCGCAATCACGTCAAAGGTTTGGCCGGCAAGGATTACAAGCGCCTCGAAGGTTTGCACAGCCTGGACTTTGTCCTGCTGTTCGTGCCGATCGAAGCGGCTTTTTCCGCGGCATTGCAGGCCGAGCCCAACCTGTTCCAGGAGGCCTTTGACCGCCATATCGTGATTGTCAGCCCGACCACCTTGCTCGCCACCCTGCGGGTGATCGACAGCCTGTGGAAACAGGAGCGCCAGAGCCAGAATGCCCGTGAAATTGCCGAGCGTGCCGGGTGGCTGTACGACAAGTTCGTGCTGTTTATCCAGGATCTGGACGAGGTGGGCAATCGGTTGCAACAGTTGGACAAGGCTTACAGCGCGGCGCGAAACAAACTGACAGATGGACGCGGGAATCTGGTCAGTCGTACCGAGCAACTAAGGCTGCTCGGTGCCCGTGCCAGTAAGAGCCTGCCGGCGGATCTGCTGGAACGGGCGATGACAGATTCGGATGGCGTAGCGCATCTCCCCGAATAAACACAGGGCCAAATGTGGGAGGGGGCAAGCCCCCGATAGCAGAGTATCAGTCACCCAATGTGTTGGCTGATACACCGCTATCGGGGCATGGGTATCTACACAACTTTGGTACGCCGCTGCTCCTCTGCAAGGGAGCTTGCTGCCTGGCAACTTATAGCTATCTAACTGATGCACCGCGATCCAAATGTGGGAGGGGGCTTGCCCCCGATGGCGGCCTGACAGCCGACCAGAATGTTGGATCAGACCGAGTACATATCCATTGCTGCGGTAACGACCACTATTGGTTCCGCTTTTACAGCGGGTCACTTTTGAAAAGCGCAAAAGTAACCCAAACGCTCTTGCCCCACCACTCGGCACCTCGCCCAGGCTCGGTGTGCCCGTAATCCGCCATGGATTTGGGGGCCGCCGCCACGCGCCCTCCCTGGCGCGGGGCGGCTAAACCGGCATCCCTGCCGGTTTACCCCCCAAATCCCTGTCGAATTCCGGCCAGCGTGGTTTAACGGGGCGCCTAAGATCAAGAGCGGCTCGCTGCGCATCGTGGTTACCGGCGGTCGCTACATCAAAGATGTGTTGATACCCATGGCTATCGGGGGCAAGCCCCCTCCCACATTTTGACCGAGTACAAGCCATTTACAGAGGCAGATGCCTACTCAACAGAGCCCGCAACGCCGCCGGCTTCACCGGCTTGGCCAGGTAATCCAACCCCGCACCATGCACCTCGGCGACCATCTCCGGGCGCCCGTCGGCGCTGATCACCACACCGGGAATCGGCTCGGCCAATTGCGCCCGTAGCCAGCCCATCAGCTCGGTGCCGGTTTCGCCATGGTCCAGGTGGTAATCCACCAGTGCCAGTTGCGGGCGCATGCCGTCGGCCAGCAGTGCCGCACATTGGGCCTGATTGGCTGCGGTCCAGACTTCGCAGCCCCAGCGCGTGAGCAGGCTGCGCATGCCGATCAGGATACTCTCCTCGTTATCCACACACAGCACCCGGGCGCCGCTCAAAGGCAGCCCGTTTTCCGCCGGCGCCTTGGGTTGCGGGCTGGCCTGGTTGCGCGCCAGCGGCACGCACACGCTGAAGACGCTGCCTTTGCCTGGCCAGGAGCGCACGCTCAGGCGGTGGCCCAGCACGCGGCACAAGCCGTCGGCAATCGCCAGGCCCAGGCCAAGGCCCTTTTCGGCGCGGGTCTGGTGGCTGTCCAGGCGCTTGAACTCTTCAAAGATCACCTTTTGTTTATCCAACGGAATACCCGGGCCGCGATCCCAGACTTCCAGGCACAGTTCGCCTTGGCGTCGACGTACGCCAAGTAACACTGGGCCGTCGGCATAACGGAAGGCATTGGTCAGGAAGTTCTGCAGGATCCGCCGTAGCAACTTGATGTCGCTGTCTACCCGCAAGCGACTGCCGCGCCAACGGAAGCGCAAGCCTTGCTCATGGGCCAGCGCCTTGAACTCAGCGCCCAGGGTGTCGAACAGCTCATTGAGTACAAAGGGCTGGCGTTGTGGATTGATCTTGCCGTTTTCCAGGCGGGAGATATCCAACAGGTCGCTGATCAGGTCTTCGGCCGAGCGCAACGAGCTGTCCAGGTGCTGCACCAGCTGCCGTGCCTCGCTGGACAGGCCGTCGTGCTGATGGGAGAGGGCGGCGGAGAACAGCCGTGCGGCGTTCAGCGGTTGCATCAGATCGTGGCTCACCGCCGCCAGGAATCGCGTCTTCGATTGGCTGGCGGACTCGGCCACGCCCTTGGCGTCGGTGAGGGCCACGTTGAGCTGCGACAGTTCATGGGTGCGTTCGGTGACCCGCTGCTCCAGGCCCTCGTTGGCCTCGGTCAGCGCTTGTTCGGCTTCGCGAAACGCGGTGATGTCGGTGAAACTCATGACAAAGCCGCCGCCGGGCATCGGGTTGCCGATCAGCTCGATTACCCGACCATTGGGAAACAGGCGCTCGGATGTGTGCGCACGGCCCTGGCGCATCCAATGCAGGCGGCGCGCCACGTGCACCTCTGCCTCGCCAGGCCCGCACAAGCCGCGCTCGGCGTTGTAGCGAATAATGTCGGCAATCGGCCGGCCGACGCTGATCAGGCCGTCCGGGTAGTTGAACAGCTCCAGGTAGCGCCGGTTCCAGGCCACCAGTTTGAGGGACTGGTCCACCACGCTGATGCCCTGGGTGATGTTCTCGATGGCGCCTTGCAGCAGGGCACGGTTGAACTGCAGCACCTCGGAGGCCTCGTCGGCGATTCGTACGACGTCCTCCAGCTGCATTTCCCGCCCTTCAATCGCCGCTTTCACCACGGCTCGCGTCGAAGAGGCACCCAGTACACCCGCCAGCAAGCGTTCGGTGTGGGCAATCCAATCGTTATCGGCATTCTGGTTGGGGTTGAAGCCTTTGCCCTGGCGATAGGCAAAGCGAATAAAGCTCTGCTGGGCACGTTCTTCGCCGACAAAGCGTGCCGCCAGGCTGAGCAGGTCGCTGATCTGCACCGACAACATGGACCGGGCATTGGCGCGCTGGCTGATTTCCTGGCCGATAAAACGCCCGGCCTGCCAGTGCTCGGACACCCGTGTGCGTGACAGCATTGACACCCACACGAACAAGGTGAAGTTACCCGCCAGGGAAAATACGGTGCCTAAGGTCAGCGATGTCACCGACAGCCCGAACGGGTGGGAATGCATCCAGGTCAGGCCGGGGAAAAGGCTGAGCGACCAACCCAGGCTTTTCGCGGTAACTGGCAGGACCAAGGTGTAGAACCACAGGAATGTACCCACGGCCAAGCCGGCAAAGACGCCCCGGCGGTTGGCCTGCTTCCAGTAGAGTGCGCCGAGCATTGCCGGGGCCAGTTGGGTCACGGCGGCAAAGGCGATCTGGCCGATGGTAGCCAGGCTGGCGGTAGAACCCAGCAGGCGGTAGCTCACATACGCCAGCAACAGGATAATCACAATGCTCACCCGGCGTACCGAGAGCATCCAGTGGCGGAATACTTCAAATGGCCGCTCGGCGCTGGAGCGCCGTAACAGCCAGGGCAGCAGCATGTCGTTGGAAACCATGGTCGACAAGGCGATGCTGGCCACGATCACCATGCCGGTGGCGGCCGAGGCACCGCCAATGAACGCCAGCACAGCGAGAGCTGGATGGGCCTGGGCCATTGGCAGGCTGATCACATAGGAGTCTGGCAGCACCGAGCCAGGCAGCAGCATCTTGCCACCGAGGGCGATAGGCACCACGAACAGTGCAGCCAGGATCAAGTAGGCCGGGAACACCCATTTGGCCAGGCGCAGATCCTGGGGGTCGATGTTTTCAACCACGGTCACATGGAATTGCCGTGGCAGACAGATAATCGCCATCATGGCGACGCCGGTCTGTACCACCATAGAGGGCCAATTGATGGTCTCTTTCCAGTATTCCTCCAGGCGTGGCGCGAGCATCGCCTGGCTGAACAGGTCGCCGAAACCGTCGTACAAGCCGTAGGTGACAAACGCACCGACGGCAAGAAAAGCAAACAGCTTGACCAGGGACTCAAACGCAATCGCCAGCACCATGCCGCGATGGTGTTCGGTGGCGTCGAGGTTGCGCGTACCAAACACAATGGTAAACAGCGCCAACACCAGGGACACGATCAAAGCCGTGTCCTGGGCCCGGGTGCCGGTGGTGTCGGGGCCGGCGCCGATCAATAGGTTCACCCCGAGTACGATGCCTTTGAGTTGCAACGCGATATAGGGCAGCACGCCGACCAGGCAGATCAACGCCACCACCACCGCCAGGGACTGGGATTTGCCGTAGCGGGCGGCGATAAAGTCGGCAATCGAGGTGATGTTTTCCTGCTTGCTGATCAGGATCATCTTCTGCAGCACCCAGGGTGCCAACACCAGCAGCAGCACCGGTCCCAGATAGATCGGTAAAAATGCCCACAACTGTTCGGCGGCCTGGCCTACAGCGCCAAAGAAAGTCCAGCTGGTGCAGTACACGGCCAGCGACAAACTGTAGACCCACGCACGCACACGCGGTGGCAGCGGCGCATGGCGGCGGTCACCGTAAAAGGCAATGGCAAACATAATGGCCATATAGGCCAGGGCAACGGCGGCAATCAGCCCGCTGGACAGCGTCATGGTAACTCCGAGCATAAGAACACCCAGGCACTCCAGGCCCGGTTGGACAGTCTCGCATGATGCCTGGGGTTAGTCAGTGTCGACCAAGGTCGTGTGGGATCTAATGTCGCAGGTGCGTCAGCGCGGTGGCAGGGTTTTCTGGCGCAGGATGTAGATCGTCACCAGTACCGCACTGGTCAGCATGAAACCGCGTGCCCAGGGCAGGGGTACCAGGTAGCAGGAGATCGCGATGCTCAACCACATCAAGCCGATGGCGTAGGCCTTGCCTTTGAGCGGGATGCCATTGCCGTCCAGGTAGTCACGGATCCAGGGGCCCAGGCGCGGGTGCTCCACCAGCCAGCGGTAGAAACGCGGGGAGCTTCGAGCGAAGCAGGCGGCGGCGAGCAGGAGGAAGGGCGTGGTCGGCAACACCGGTAGGAAAATGCCTATCACTCCCAGCGCTACGCTGAGCCAGCCAATGGCCAGCAGCGTATAGCGCAGGAGCAGCGAGCGGTTGCCCATGGGTGCCACGGGCAAGCGACTCAGTGGTGACGTGGCTTGAGGATCGCCGGTTTTTCGTCAGGCGCGTTGCACAGCAGGTACAGCGCGGTGAGGGCTTCCGGGATCTGTACGATCATGTCGTCCATCAGGTTGGCGTCGGCGGCGATGTCGGCGAACTCCGGCTGGTCGTCGAACAGGCCGGAACCGACCATGATCGGCAGCAGCATTTCGCTGACTTCTTCCTCGGCGGTTTCGAACCAGGCGGCTTCGCGCAGGAACACGCCTTCCATGAAACCGATGCACCAGCCGCGCAGGTCGGAGTCGTCCGGCTCTTCACCCAGGTCCAGGTCGCATGGCAGCTCGAATTCCTCATCGGAGGCCAGCTGGCGGCCGATGTGGGCCTTGAGGGCCAGCAGGGTCGCTTCGATTTCTTCGCGCTGGGCGGCGTCGGCGTAGTGAGGCTCTTCGGCGAACAAGGCGTCGATCCACTCACGGTCCGGCACGACGTCAGAAGAGATCGACAGGGCGGTCAGGTAGCCGTGGGCGGCCACGTAGTCCAGCGCCTCGTCATGCAGCTCATCGGCGTCGAGGAAGGCTTGCAGGCGGGTTAGTTGCTCAGCGAAGGACATTGAAGGGCTACCTTGGGAATAAACGATGCTGAATTCTAGGCTTTCTTGAGCGCCCAGGCCAGCCGCACCGCACATTTGCCCGGTTTTAGCGTGGGCGTCTATTCGTCAGGCGCGCCCTTTGGCGGATGATGCTCGGGTATACTGCCGCGTTTTGTGATGCCCCTGCAGGCCCAGCGCCAATCCGGGAAAACTTCGCTTACGGATTATTTACCGTGGCAGCGCATTTTTTCGGCCAGCCTGTACAGAGGGATTTCGGCACCATTTTGGAGTTTTACATGCTCGAGCAGGCTCAACGCGTCCTCAAGGACATCTTCGGCTACGACAGTTTTCGTGGCCGCCAGGGTGCGATCATTGAGCGCGTGGCCAATGGCGGCGATGCCCTGGTGCTGATGCCTACCGGTGGCGGCAAATCCTTGTGCTTCCAGGTGCCGGCACTGTTGCGCAATGGCCTGGCCGTGGTGGTATCACCGTTGATTGCGTTGATGGACGATCAGGTCGCCACCCTTGAAGAGCTTGGTGTCGCCGCTGCGTCTTTGAACTCCACCCTCAGCGCCGAACAGCAGCGCGACCTGGCCGCCCGCATCAAGCGTGGCGAGGTGAAGATGTTGTACCTGGCACCCGAGCGCCTGGTGCAGCCGCGCATGCTGTCCTTCCTGCAGAGCCTGGACATTGCCCTGTTCGCGATTGACGAAGCCCACTGTGTATCGCAATGGGGGCACGATTTCCGCCGCGAATACCTGCAGCTTGGCCAGCTGGCGGAACTGTTCCCCGACGTGCCGCGCATCGCCCTGACCGCCACCGCCGACAAACGTACCCGCGAAGAGATCGTCGAGCGCCTGCATCTGCAGAACGCCGAGCGTTTCCTGTCGAGCTTTGACCGGCCCAATATTTTCTACCGCATCGTACCCAAGGAGCAGCCGCGCAAACAGTTGCTGGCGTTCCTGTCCGAGCGGCGCAGCGATGCGGGTATTGTCTATTGCCTGTCGCGCAAGAAGGTCGACGAAGTCGCCGCGTTCCTTTGCGAACAGGGCTATCCGGCGTTGCCTTACCACGCCGGCCTGCCGAACGATCTGCGTGCCTATCACCAGAAGCGCTTCCTCAACGAGGAAGGCTTGATCATGGTGGCGACCATCGCCTTCGGCATGGGTATCGACAAATCCAACGTGCGTTTCGTCGCGCACATGGACCTGCCCAAGTCCCTGGAGGCCTATTACCAGGAAACCGGGCGCGCCGGCCGTGATGGCCTGCCGGCAGATGCCTGGATGGTGTACGGCCTGCAAGACGTGGTGATGCTCAAGCAGATGCTGCAGAACTCAGAAGGCGACGAACGTCATAAGCGCCTGGAGCAGCACAAGCTCGATGCCATGTTGTCGTTGTGTGAAGAGACCCGCTGCCGGCGCCAGACGCTGCTGGCCTATTTCGACGAAGACATGCCGCAGCCCTGCGGCCACTGTGATAACTGCATCGACGGTGTGCAGACCTGGGACGCCACCGAGCCGGCGCGCCAGGCGTTGTCGACGATCTACCGCACCGGCCAGCGCTATGGCGTGGGGCACCTGGTGGATGTGTTGCTGGGCAAGGACAACGAAAAAATCCGCAGCTTCGGCCACGAGAAACTCTCGGTCTACGGTGTCGGCAAGGCCCGCGCCGAAGGCGAGTGGCGCTCGCTGTTCCGGCAGATGGTTGCCCGTGGCCTGGTCGACATCGATATCGAGGGCTACGGCGGGCTGCGGCTGAATGACAGTTGCCGGCCGTTGCTCAAGGGGGAAGTGAGCCTGGAGCTGCGCCGTGACCTCAAGCCCCAGACCACTGCCAAGAGCAGCAGCACCAGCCAGGCCAGCCAGCTTGTACGGGGCGAGGAGCGCGAACAGTGGGAAGCCCTGCGCACCTTGCGGCGCAAACTGGCACAGGAACACAGCGTGCCGCCCTACGTTATCTTCCCCGACTCTACCTTGCTGGAAATGCTTCGCGAACAACCCACCACCATGGCCGAAATGGCCCGGGTCAGCGGTGTGGGTGCGCGCAAGCTGGAGCGTTACGGCCAGGCGTTCCTCGAAGTGCTCGGTGGCCAGGCCGAAGCACCGAAGGAAGTGGCCGATATTCGCCACGAACTGATCAGCCTGGCCCGCGCCGGAATGACCCCGATCCAGATCGCCGGTCAGCTGCAATGCTCGGAAAAAAATGTATATACCTTGCTCGCCGAAGCCATCGGCAAGCAGCAATTGTCGTTGGAGCAGGCCCTTGATTTGCCTGAGGATTTGCTCGGTGAAATCCAGGATGCATTCCTCGACGGAGAAGGCGAATTGCCACCTGTCGTGGAGATCGCTCCATTGTTCACTGGGCGTGTTCCTGAGGGAGTTTTGTACTGCGTACGCGCTGCTTTGCAGTCGGAATTCGAAATTTAGTGTGCCAATTACGACAATGTAACGAATCAGTACATACGGGGCCTTGCCTACTGACATGGCTCATGCTTAGCTGACTAATAATTAGCCACACTTTATTTTCAGTCTTAAACATGAGTTTTTTATGCCGTTAACCGATCAACACCGTTTTGGCATGCAGTTGGCGCAAATGTCCCGAGGTTGGCGCGCCGAGCTGGACCGCCGCCTGGCGGGGCTGGGCTTGTCCCAGGCGCGATGGCTGGTGCTGTTGCATTTAGCCCGTTTTGCACAAGCCCCTACCCAGCGTGAATTGGCACAAAGTGTCGGCGTGGAAGGGCCGACCCTTGCGCGTCTGCTCGACAGCCTGGAAGGTCAGGGCCTGGTGCAACGCCAGGCCGTGGTGGAAGACCGCCGCGCCAAACGCATCCTGCTGTGTGATACCGCTCAACCGCTGATCGACCAGATCGAGACCATTGCCACGGCGTTGCGTCATGAATTGTTCGTAGGGGTGAATGAAGAGGATTTGCGCGTGTGCATGCGTGTGCATGAGCACATCCTGGCGAACCTGGAAAAGTCCTGATCGCCCATTCACTGGGGATCAAAATGTGGGAGGGGGCTTGCTCCCGATTGCGGTGGGCCAGCTACAGAATTGTTGACTGATACCCCGCCATCGGGAGCAAGCCCCCTCCCACATTAGTTCGGTGCTGTGTCAGAAGGTCTGGCCGAGGTTCAGGTACACCGCCTTCTGGTTATCATCATTGAACCCATAGCTGAAATTCAGCGGCCCCAGAGGCGTATCAAACCCGAGGAAGATACTCGCGGCGTTGATATAGCCGCTATCGAATTCATTATCGTTGTTCCACGCCCGGCCCCGTTCCAGTGAGGCGCCCAGGTACAACGGGAAGTCCAGCGGCAGGTACGAACGCGGGGTCAGTCGGCGGAAGTACACCGCGCGCATCAGGCTGACGTTCTGCCCCGAGATCGCATCCTGGCGAAAGCCCGACAGTTGCCGCGCTCCGCCCAGCTGGAAGCTGGAAATCACCACATCCGAATCATCCAGGGTGCGCCCGTAACGACCGCCCAGTATCAATGTGTCCGGGCCATAGCTCATGGCCTTGTCCAGCTTGAACTCCCATTGGCGGTAACGCTGGTCCGAGCCCAGTCCCGGTTCGAATTCACGATAGGCCAGGCCGATGTCCTCGCCGCTATGGGGGAAGTACACGTTGTCAAAGGAGTCGAATGAATATTTAAGTTCATAGAAGCCTTCGCTGAAGCTCACGCTCGGCAGGTCGCGGTCGCCAATACGTACGTCGGCCTTGCCCCAGGCTTCTCCAACGCCGAAGCGGATCTCGCCGCTGTTGCCGATCTGCCGGCCCACGTTCAAGCCGAAACCGTAGCGTTCCAGGCGATATTCGGAAATGGGGTCGTTGTCCAGGACCAGTTCCACGTTCTGCGCCTCGGCTCTGATATACGGCGCGACAAAGTAACGTGAGCCGGTGTCCATCGGCTGGTAGAACTCGCTGTACAGCTCTTGCCGATCACCGATCTGCACCCGCGTCAGCCATTCGGCGCCGAGGCGGTTGATACCGTTGACGCGATAGCTGGCGCCGAGATTGAAGGCGCTGTCGCCGCGCATATCATCCGACAGGTTCAAGCCCAGGCGCAGGTAATCGGTGCCGCTGCGTTTGCCGCGCGCGCTGATCACCAGGGTATTGTCCTGACCTGTTTTCACCACGCGGTATTGCACCTGCTCGAAGTAATCCAGGCCGTACAAGGTGCCCATGTCCGATTGCAGGCGGCCCAGGTTCAGTGGCTCGCCCAGCCCCTGGCGGATGTAGTAGCGGATGACGTCGTCACTGACTTTGGAGTCGTTTTCCACCTGTATCGCGGTGATCACCGGGGTGCGCTCGCCCGGCGTGCGAGCAGCCACCAGCTCAGGGTCGATGGGCTCGGCGGGGCGCAGGTGCGCCAGGCGTACATCAAGGGCGCGGGTGGCGCGGTAGCCGGCGTCGATCATGTCCTTGGCGCGGCCGAAATCCGTCACGCCAAAGGCGGCCAGGGGCGGCTGGATCAGCACATCCTTGGGGTTCAGGGCCTTGAGTTGTTCTTCGGAGTTGCGCCGGGTCATCAAGGTGATGGACTGGTTGAGCACGTCCACCACGGTCGCCAGTTGCTTGCGCGAGCGCAGCGGGGTGCCGATATCGACCACGATGGCGATGTCGACGCCCATCTCCCGCGCCACATCCAACGGAATATTGTCGGTCATGCCGCCGTCCACCAGCAGGCGCCCGTCGAGCTCCACCGGGGCGAACACCGCAGGGATCGACATGCTGGCGCGTATCACCTGGGGCAGGTGGCCCTTGCTGAACACGACTTTTTCGCCGGTGGTGATGTCGGTGGCCACGGCGCGGAACGGGATCGGCAGCTTGTCGAAGTTACGGGTGTTGCTGCTATGGGCAAACATGCTTTCCAGCAGCAGTGCCAGGTTCTGACCCTGGATCACGCCCAGCGGCAGGCCGAGGCTGCCGTCGTCGCGGAAACTGAGTTTCTGCTTGACCAGGAAATCCCGGTCGTCCTGTTTGCGTCGAAACGGTACGTCTTCCCGCGGTGGGGCGTCTGACAGGGCCTGCTGCCAGTCGATACCCAGCGCGAGCTTCTCCAGTTCATCGATCTTGTAGCCCGACGCGTACAGCCCACCAATCACCGCGCCCATGCTGGTGCCGGCAATTGCGTCGATATGGATCCCCTGTTCCTCGAGGGCCTTGAGCACGCCGATATGCGCCAGGCCGCGGGCGGCACCGCCGGACAGCACCAGGCCGATTTTGGGGCGTGATGTTTCCAAGGCGTCGGCAAGCAGGGGGACAAGGCACAGGAACAGGCAGGACAACAGGCGGCGCATCATCAATCTCGAGGCTGGGCGATAAAGGCCGCTATTATAGCCACCCGATTCGCCGGGCCCGTCATGTCAGGAGCCGCTTAAATTATGTCTGCAAGCAAACCCGAGATCGTTATCACTTATTGCACCCAGTGCCAGTGGCTGTTGCGCGCTGCCTGGCTGGCCCAGGAGCTGCTCAGTACATTTGCCGATGACCTGGGGCGCGTAGCGTTGGAACCGGCCACCGGCGGCACCTTTCGCATCACCTGTGATGGGGTGCAGATTTGGGAACGCAAGGCCGACGGCGGCTTTCCCGAAGCCAAGGTGCTTAAACAGCGGGTGCGCGATCAGATCGACCCGCAGCGCGACCTGGGCCATAACGATCGTACTCAATGAAGGTCACCGCCACAGAGGGGCGGTGACCCTATCGCTATTTGGCGGCAAGCTTTTGCTTGATAAAACCAACCACCCACGTCAACACCAAGCCACCGACGCCACCGCCGACAATATTGCTGCCGACCGCAGCCACATCCAGCGCTTCGCCATGGGTGGTGCCTGTGAGTGCAGCGACAATCTGGCCCAACACCAGGCCGCCGACCCCGCCGAGAAAGGTATTGAGCCCTGTCCCCAGGCTCTGCCTGGTCATGCCGGCGATGTTGCCGCCGACGGCACCGCTGATGATCTGGACCAGCAAGCTGATGAGCATTTCCATAATGAAGCTCCTGCATCGCATTGAGGGATGACCACTCGCTTGCAGCAACTTCAGAAAACACCATGGCTGTCGTCGAGGAGTCTTTATCCGTTGAACGACTACAGACTGTTGCGGACGCTTGAAGTATAGATCAGGCCGTTGCCGTCGGCTGTTTAGCCTGGCTGGCGCTGCCCATCAGGCCGGAAAGCACGATGGCGACGATGATCAAGGCGCCGCCCAGCAGCATGCGCAAGGTCGGCGTTTCGGCGAACAGCAGCCAGGCCACGGTGATGCCGTAGACAGGCTCCATGGCAAACACCACCGAGGCGGTGCGCGCCTTGATCACCGCGAGGCTGGCGACAAACAGGCTATGGGCAAGGCCAGTACAAAACACGCCCAGCAGCCCGATCCACAGCCAGTCAATGGCGCGCACGTCCGCCAGCCCCGGGGCGGCCACCGGCAGCAGACAGGCTGCGACCACGACGTTCTGGCACAGCGCTGCCTGTACCGCAGGAATGCGTCCGGAACTGGCGCGATTGTTCAACGACAACAAGGAGAACAACAACCCCGAGGCGATCCCCCACAGCAACCCGCCCGTGGCCTCGCTGGCAAGGTTGAAATCCGGGGTGACCAGCACCAGGCCAACGGTGACCAGGGTCACCAGCAGCACTTCATTGGCACGAATGCGCTCGCGGAAGATCAACCCTTCAAGGATCACGGTAAAGGCCGGGAAGGCCGTGAATCCCAGGGTCGCCACGGCTACACCGGCGACTTTGACGGCAATGAAGAACGTCACCCAATGGGCAGCCAGCAGCACACCGCTGACCAGCAAGCGGCGCCAGTCGCGCATCTCCAGTTTCTTCCAGGGCGCGTTGCTGGCAAAGCGGGCAAACACCGCCAGGGCAAGCACGGCAAACGCGGCACGCCCAAATACGATGATGGCAGGGGACGCCGCTGCCAGCTTGCCGAATACGCCAGTGAGGCCAAACATCAGTGCGCCGATATGCAGGGCGCCAAGTGCTGAGCGGGGAGTCATTGCGATCCTTGAACCAACGGGGAAACAGCCTCGCAGTCTAGAGGGTTGGTTCGCGGGCGTCTGTCGCCGGCCTCGCGTTTTTTAGCGTGGGACTCTCGTCAGTCGCCCCGGCGCAGGGCGCTAGGGGAGGCGCCAAACTCGCGAAGCATGGCTGCACTGAATGCGCTTTGCGAGGCATAGCCAACGCGCTCGGCAATCTCACCAATGGCCACCGGTGTGCTGCGCAAAAGCTCCAGGGCCATATGCAGGCGACGACTGCGTAGATAATCCATCGGTGTTTGCCCGCGTTCGGCCATGAAGCGTGCATGCAGGCGCGCCACGGAGAGCCCGGCGATACGCGCAAGGTCAGCCACCTGCAATGGGTGCGCAGCGTGGCGCTGGATATGGGCATTGAACGCCGCATAAGGCAAGCGTCGACCTGGCAGCGCTTGGGCCTGGGGATGATTGAGAGTGGCCAGTAACAGCACCGCACCTTGCTGGACGATCAGCGGGTCGTGCACCGGGCCGTGCGCCAGCCACTGCACCAGTTGGCTTTGCCGCGGATTCAGCGTCAGTCGCGACGGTTGCCCCAGCAAGCGACGACTGGCATCGGCATGCTCACCCAAAGATTGCACCACCCAATGCTCGTTTGGCACATCCAGCACCAGGCAGCGACTACCGTCGCGGCTGCCACAGGCGTGGTGGGTGGAGAAGGGCAGCACCATCACACTGCTTTCGCGTACCTGGCTGCCACGGCCATCGACTTCCAGGTCCAGGTGCCCGGACAGACCGAACACCAACTGCGCATGATCATGGCTGTGTGCGATGGGCGCTTCGAGGTAATGGCGTAGCGTGAGGCTCGGACTCATCGCGGTCTCCAGGGCGGCAAGGCGCCAGTCTACAACGCTTGGGGGCATGAGCGCTGTCATCAGACTGACGCGTAGCTGTCATGGGCTATTAATCGCCAAGGCGCAAGCTCGCGAAAACAGCGTCGAGGGATGCCCATGAGCCATGCCGAGTTCACCAAGCCCAGCCGCAAGCAACGGGTGCGAACCCTGTGGATTTCCGACGTGCATCTGGGCACCCGGGATTGCCAGGCCGAACATCTGTCACAGTTTCTCAAGGGCTACCACGCCGACAAGGTCTACCTGGTGGGCGACATTATCGACGGTTGGAAAATGCGCGGCGGCATGTATTGGCCCCAGGCGCACACCAACGTGATCCGCCGCCTGCTGACCATGGCCAAGCGCGGCACCGAGGTAATCTACGTCACCGGCAATCATGATGAGTTTTTAAGGCGCTATTCCAAGCTGATCCTCGGCAATATCCAACTGGTGGACGAAGCGGTGCATGTGACCGCTGATGGCCGGCATCTGTTGGTAATCCATGGCGACCAGTTCGATGTGATCACCCGTTATCACCGTTGGCTGGCGTTCCTCGGTGACTCGGCCTACGAATTGACCCTCACCCTCAACCGCTGGCTCAATCATTGGCGTGCACGCTATGGCTACGGCTACTGGTCACTGTCGGCGTACCTGAAGCACAAGGTGAAAACCGCGGTGAGCTTTATCAGCGATTTCGAAGAAGCGATTGCCCACGAAGTCACCAAGCGCGAGCTGCATGGCGTTGTGTGCGGGCATATCCACCATGCCGAGATTCGCAAGGTGGGAGAGGTGGATTACCTCAATTGCGGAGATTGGGTGGAGTCATGCACGGCGTTGATCGAGCACTGGGATGGGCATATCGAGTTGTATCGGTTGGCGGATGCCCAGGCCAGGGAGGCGCAGCTCAAGGCTGAAATGGTCACGGGCTAAAAACCAACTCGGTTAAAAATGTGGGAGGGGGCTTGCCCCGATAGCAGTGGATCAGCCAGCAAATATTCAGCTGACACACCGCAATCGGGGGCAAGCCCCCTCCCACATTTAGTCCCAGTGTCTTCAGTTGGAAACGTCGGCGATGGCTTGGGCCAGCAGTGTCAAACGTGTCGCATCCACCCCGGCCACGTTGGCCCGGCCTGAACTGACCATATACACACTGTGCTTCTCGCGCAGTTGCTTGACCTGATCGGCACTCAAACCGGTATAGGAAAACATTCCGCGCTGTGCGCCGATATGGGCAAACTTCTCGGCCAAGCCATGGGGCGCCAAGGCTTCCACCAACCCGGAACGCAAGTGCGCGATCCGCGAACGCATGGCCTCGACTTCCTCGCTCCAGAGTTTTTTCAGCTCGGCATCACCAAGAATGGTCGCTACCACGGCAGCGCCGTGATCCGGCGGTGTCGACCACAGGTTGCGGGCGATATTCGCCAGTTGGCTGCGCACATCGGTGAGTTTTTCCGCATCCGCTGCACATACGATCAGCGCGCCCACACGATCGCGATACAAACCAAAATTCTTCGAGCAGGAACTGGTGACCAGCACTTCCGGCAGTTCAGCTGCGAACAATCGCACCGCCCAAGCGTCCTGCTCCAGGCCATCGCCAAAGCCCTGGTAGGCAAAGTCGATCAGCGGCAGCAAATGGCGTTCACGCACAATCTGCAACACCTGGCGCCAGTCATCCTGGGACAGGTCGAAGCCGGTCGGGTTGTGGCAGCAGGCGTGCAATAGCACCACATCGCCCTCGGGCACCGTCGCCAGGGTTGCCAGCATCGCCGCCACATCCAGGCGGTTATCACTGCCCACGTAAGGGTAATGACTGACCTTGAGGCCAGCCTTGGCGAAGATGGTTTCGTGGATCGGCCAGGTCGGGTTGCTCAGCCACACGCCACGGCCAGGCAGGCTCTGGGCGATAAAATCGGCGCTCAAGCGCAGGGCACCGGTGCCGCCCGGGGTTTGGGTGGCGCCGGCACGGCGCTCACGAAGCAAGGCCGAATCGGCACCGAGCACCAGCTCGCTGATCAGGGTGCCAAAAGCTGCGTCGCCATGGCCGCCGATGTAGGTCTTGGTCACCTGGGTATCGACCAGGCGCTGCTCCGCAAGCTTCACCGAGTGGGGAATCGGCGTCAGGCCCTGGTCGTCCTTATAGACGCCCACGCCCAGGTCGAATTTGTTCGGGTTGGCGTCCTGGGCATACAGGTCCATCAGCCCGAGGATCGGGTCGCCGGGCACGCGGCCAATGGCGTCGAAGTGCATTACTTGCGGCCCTCGGCAGTCTTGGCCACTTCGTCGGTGCGTGCGGCCATGATGAAGTCGTTGCGGTGCAGGCCCTTGATGGAGTGGCTCCACCAGGTCACGGTGACTTTGCCCCATTCAGTGAGCAGGCCAGGGTGATGGCCTTCGGCTTCGGAGATTTCACCCATGGCGTTGGTGAAGGCCAGGGCGAACTTGAAGTTCTTGAACAGGAAAACCTTTTCCAACTGCATGACGCCGTCGCGCACTTCGATGTTCCAGTCGGGGATCTGCTTGAGCAGCACTGGCAGTTCTTCATCGCTGACTTGCGGGGCATCGGCGCGGCAGGCTTCGCAGTGGGCTTGGTTCAAGGTGGTCATGGGAGGTGTCCTGAATTCGAATGTTTGAAGGTCAGTGGCGTTACCCTAAAGCAACGCGGGGCCAGGGAACAGACTCACCTGGCCTGAAAAGGCACAGCTCAAGCCGCTTTGGGCTTGGGAGGGAACTTCGGTGCGTGCAGCCCCAATTCCATACCGCGCTCGACCATGCCCATGATGTCTTCCTGCGCCACGTCGAACAGGCGCTTGAGTTCGGGCAATACGAAGTACAGCGGTTGCAGGATGTCGATGCGATATGGGGTGCGCATCGCTTCCAGCGGGTCGAAGGCTTGGTGCTCGGGCTCGTCCGACAGGCAATACACGCTTTCTTTAGGCGACGACAGAATGCCGCCACCGTAGATGCGCCGCCCTTGGGGCGTGTCCACCAGGCCAAACTCGATGGTCATCCAGTACAGGCGCGCCAGGTACACCCTTTGCTCCTTGGTCGCCGCCAGGCCGAGCTTGCCGTAGGTGTGGGTGAATTCGGCGAACCAGGGGTTGGTCAGCAAAGGGCAGTGGCCAAAGATCTCGTGGAAAATATCCGGCTCTTGCAGGTAGTCCAATTCTTCGCGGGTGCGAATGAACGTCGCCACCGGAAACTGCTTGCTGGCGAGGAGTTCGAAGAAGGTCTGGAAGGGAATCAGCGCCGGCACGCGGGCCACTTGCCAGCCGGTAGTTTCGGCCAGCACCTTGTTGATTTCGCCCAACTGGGGGATACGATCCAGGGGCAGGTCGAGCTTGTCGATGCCGTCCAGGTATTCCTGGCAGGCGCGACCCTCGATCACCTTGAGTTGACGAGTGATCAGGGTATTCCACACCGCGTGTTCTTCCGGCGGGTAGTGGATAAAACCTTGCGCATCGGGCTCGCGGGCCACGTAGTGCGTCTGCTTCATACGGCTCTCCTGCTAGGCATTCGTTCTTGTTATGTCCTGCGATGCACTATTGATAACCCGGCGGGCGCAGGATTCCATCTACGTTGCCCCTGGGTATGTAGGAAAAATTACCGTTTTTCGTAAAGTATTCGTTACGGATGGATGACTTATCCGGGCTATGGGCTGGGAAACGCCTACGCTCTGTCACATAATCTTGACGACTATCTGCGCTCGGCGACAAAAAGACGCGGCGCCTACCTACTTTTCGAGCCTTTTCATGCGTATCAAAGTGCATTGCCAGAACCGCATCGGCATCCTGCGGGACATCCTCAACCTGCTGGTGGAGTACGGCGTCAACGTCGCCAAGGGCGAGGTCGGCGGCGAGCATGGCAATGCCATCTACCTGTTCTGTCCGAACCTGGTGAATATGCAGTTCCAGGCGCTACGCCCGCAGTTCGAAGCGATTGGCGGCGTGTTCGGCGTCAAGCGAGTGGGGCTGATGCCCAGCGAGCGGCGGCATATGGAACTCAATGCGCTGCTCGGCGCCCTGGAGTTTCCAGTGCTGTCCATCGATATGGGTGGCTCCATCGTGGCCGCCAACCGTGCGGCGGCGCAGTTGCTCGGCGTGCGTGTGGACGAAGTGCCGGGCATTCCGTTGTCGCGCTACGCTGAGGATTTTGACTTGCCGGAGTTGGTACGCGCCAGCAAATCGCGCATCAATGGGCTGCGGGTCAAGGTCAAGGGGGACGTGTTCCTGGCGGATATCGCGCCGCTGCAATCCTCCGAACACGATGACAGCGAAGCCATGGCCGGCGCGGTGCTCACCCTGCATCGCGCAGACCGCGTCGGTGAGCGTATCTATAACGTGCGCAAGCAGGAGCTGCGCGGGTTCGACAGCATTTTCCAAAGCTCCAAGGTCATGGCCGCGGTGGTCCGCGAAGCGCGGCGCATGGCGCCACTGGATGCGCCTCTATTAATAGAAGGTGAAACCGGCACCGGTAAAGAGTTGCTGGCCCGTGCCTGCCACTTGGCCAGCCCCCGTGGGCAATCACCGCTGATGGCGCTCAACTGCGCAGGGTTGCCCGAGTCGATGGCCGAGACCGAACTGTTCGGCTACGGCCCCGGCGCTTTTGAAGGCGCGCGGGCGGAAGGCAAGCTCGGGCTGCTGGAATTGACGGCGGGCGGCACCTTGTTTCTCGATGGGGTGGGGGAAATGAGTGCGCGTCTGCAGGTGAAGTTGTTGCGCTTCCTGCAGGACGGCTGCTTTCGCCGGGTCGGCAGTGACGAAGAGGTGTACCTGGATGTGCGCGTGATCTGCTCCACTCAGGTGGACTTGTCGGAACTCTGCGTCCGAGGTGAGTTTCGCCAGGATCTTTATCACCGGCTCAATGTGCTGTCATTGCATATCCCGCCGTTGCGCGAATGCCTTGACGGCCTGGTGCCACTGGTTGAGCACTTCCTCGACCAGGCCAGCCGACAGATTGGCTGCCCTTTACCCAAGCTTGCGCCCGCGGCGATGGATCGCTTGAGTCACTACCACTGGCCAGGCAACGTAAGACAGCTGGAAAACGTGCTGTTCCAGGCCGTGTCGCTGTGCGACGGTGGGGTGGTCAAGGCCGAGCATATCCGCTTGCCGGACTACGGGGTGCGCCAGCCTCTTGGCGACTTTTCCCTGGAGGGCGGGTTAGAGGAGATTGTTGGACGGTTCGAGAAGGCCGTGCTGGAAAGCCTTTATGCCGAGTATTCCAGCAGCCGGCAGCTTGGCAAACGCTTGGGCGTGTCGCACACCACCATCGCCAATAAGCTGCGCGACTACGAAATCCTCAAGGCCGATAAATAATTCGCTGACACTAAGCGGTCAAAAATGTGGGAGGGGGCTTGCTCCCGATGGCGGTGTGTCAGCTACAGGTGAGCTGGCTGACACACCGCCATCGGGAGCAAGCCCCCTCCCACATTTGATCTTCGTCGTTTTCCAGGCCGGTGATTGCCGCAGGCGGCAGTAGTCCGCCGTTTTTTCGACTCGCTCTCAAGCCTCAAATCATCCTGCTTCGCCGCAACCCCCCGCCGCGCCTGGACTTTAGCCTCTTTTTAAAAGTTGGTTCGCAAATTGCTTAAGCCTCATTAGTACAGCGGTGGACGGCAAGCGTCCGTCAGAAAGAGGATAGAGCGTGGACAAATACCTTTATGTGGCAATGACCGGCGCCAGTCAGAACGCACTGGCGCAGAAGGCCCATGCCAACAATCTGGCGAACATTTCCACCAACGGCTTCCAGCGTGACCTGGAGCAGGCGCGTTCGATGCCGGTGTTCGGTGACAGCTTTCCGGCGCGGGCGTTTGCCATGACCGAGCGGCCGGCCACTGATTTCTCTCCGGGGGCGATGATCGAAACCGGTCGTGACCTGGATGTAGCCGTCAGCGGCGACGGCTGGATGGCCGTGCAAACCCCGGATGGCGGCGAAGCCTACGTGC
Source organism: Pseudomonas synxantha (assembly GCF_900105675.1). NCBI lineage: Bacteria > Pseudomonadati > Pseudomonadota > Gammaproteobacteria > Pseudomonadales > Pseudomonadaceae > Pseudomonas > Pseudomonas synxantha. The sequence continues at coordinate 831,570 of NZ_LT629786.1, forward strand.
GCAGCGCCAGCATGAATGTGGATGCCCTGGGCGTGCTGCGTGCCGGCAACGGTATGCCGATCATGGGCAACGGCGGCCCGATTGCCGTGCCACCCCAGCAGAAAATCGAAGTGGGTGCAGACGGCACCATCAGCATCCGTGCCATGGGCGAAGGCCCACGGGTGATGGCGGAAGTGGACCGCATCAAGTTGGTCCAGCCCGACCTTAAGAACATGACCAAGGGCCTGGACGGCACCATCCACACCAGGGATGGCCAGCCGGCCCAGGCCGACGCCAACGTCACCCTGACCTCGGGCTTCCTGCAGGCGAGCAACGTCAACGCGGTAGAGGAAATGACCGCAGTGCTGGCGCTTTCCAAGCAGTTCGAGCTGCACATCAAAATGATGAACAGCGCTAAAGAAGACGACCAGGCCATGACTCGCGTCATGCAGATGAGCTAAGCCCCTAATTTATTTCGTCGCACGGCGCCAACAAACAGGCGCACGAAGGAGAACAGCATGCTTCCGGCTCTATGGGTTGCCAAGACAGGCCTGTCCGCCCAGGACACCAACCTGACCACCATTTCCAACAACCTGGCGAACGTCTCGACCACGGGTTTCAAACGTGATCGCGCCGAGTTCCAGGACCTGCTCTATCAGATCAAGAAGCAGCCAGGTGCCCAGTCGACTCAGGACAGCGAATTGCCGTCGGGCCTGCAACTGGGTACTGGTGTGCAGATCGTCGGCACCCAGAAAAACTTCAGCGCCGGTAACCTGCAGCAAACCGGACAACCGCTGGACATGGCCATCAACGGCCGTGGCTTCTTCCAGGTGCTGCAACCGGATGGCACCACCTCCTATACCCGTGACGGTACTTTCCACCTGGACTCCAATGGCCAGATCGTCACCGCCAACGGTTTCGCCTTGGAACCTGCCGTGGTGGTACCGCCGGATGCCAAGACCTTTACCGTGGGCAACGACGGCACCGTGTCGATCACCGTGGCCGGCAACCCGGCGTCGCAAGTGATCGGCAACCTGCAAACCGCTGACTTCATCAACCCGGCCGGCTTGCAGGCGATGGGCAACAACCTGTTCCTGGAAACCGCCTCCAGCGGCGCGCCGCAAATCGGCACCCCTGGCCTGAACGGTTTCGGCACCACCCTGCAAAGCACCCTGGAAACCTCCAACGTCAGCACCGTTGAGGAGATGGTCAACATGATCACCACCCAGCGCGCCTACGAGATGAACTCCAAGGTGATTTCCACCGCCGACCAGATGCTTTCGTTCGTTACGCAGAATCTGTAATCCAGTCTGGGGCGCCCTTGAAGGCGCCTGCAACACCATGAGGTAAGGGTCATGAATCGCTATGTTTCCGTTTTGGCATTGAGTGGGATCGCCGTGCTCGCGGGGTGTGTTGCCCCGACGCCAAAGCCCAATGACCCGTACTACGCGCCGGTGTTGCCGCGCACGCCATTGCCGGCGGCAGCCAACAATGGCTCGATCTACCAGGCCGGTTTCGAACAGAACCTGTACAGCGACCGCAAGGCGTTTCGGGTTGGTGACATCATCACCATCACCCTCAACGAGAAGACCCAGGCCAGCAAGAACGCCAACTCGCAGATCGGCAAGAACAGCAAGGCGAGCATCGGCCTGACCTCGTTGTTCGGGGGTGGCCTCAGCACCAACAACCCCCTGGGCGGCGGTGACCTGAGCCTGGATGCCGGCTACAGCGGCGACCGCTCCACCAACGGCAAGAGTGCGGCAGGCCAGGGCAACAGCCTGACCGGTTCGATCACCGTGACCGTGGCCGATGTATTGCCCAACGGCATCATTGCCATACGCGGTGAGAAGTGGATGACCCTTAACACCGGCGATGAGCTGGTGCGCATTGCCGGGATGGTCCGCGCCGATGACATTTCCACCGACAACACGGTGCCTTCGACACGCATTGCCGATGCACGCATCACCTACTCGGGTACGGGTTCGTTTGCTGATGCCAGTCAGCCGGGCTGGTTCGACCGGTTCTTCCTTAGCCCGCTGTTCCCTTTCTAGGTGGCCACTTTGAACTTCAAACAGCTGATGGCGACGGCACTCTTGCTGGCCTTAAGCGCTGTGGCCCAGGCCGAACGCCTGAAGGACATCGCCAGTATTTCCGGCGTGCGTTCCAACCAGTTGATCGGCTATGGCCTGGTGGTGGGGCTCAACGGCACGGGTGACCAGACCACCCAGACGCCGTTCACCCTGCAGACCTTCAACAACATGCTCTCGCAGTTCGGCATCAAGGTGCCGCCAGGCTCGGGCAACGTCCAGTTGAAGAACGTTGCCGCCGTGTCGATCAGTGCCGATCTGCCAGCGTTCGCCAAGCCGGGCCAGGTGGTGGATATCACGGTTTCGTCCATGGGTAACTCGAAAAGCCTGCGCGGCGGCACCCTGCTGATGACTCCGCTTAAAGGTATCGACGGCAACGTCTACGCCATCGCCCAGGGCAACCTGGTGGTGGGCGGGTTTGACGCTGAAGGCCGCGACGGCTCGAAGATCACCGTCAACGTGCCGTCGGCCGGTCGCATTCCCGGTGGCGCCACGGTTGAACGCACCGTGCCGAGCGGTTTCAACCAGGGCAACAGCCTGACCCTGAACCTCAACCGTTCCGACTTCACTACCGCCAAGCGCGTGGTCGACAAGATCAACGACATGCTCGGCCCGGGCGTGGCCCAGGCCATCGACGGCGGCTCGATCCGCGTCACCGCGCCGCTGGACCCAAGCCAGCGCGTGGACTACCTGTCGATCCTGGAAAACCTTGAGGTCGACCCTGGCCAGGCCGTGGCAAAAGTCATTATCAACTCGCGTACAGGTACTATCGTGATCGGCCAGAACGTCAAGGTTTCGCCGGCAGCGGTGACCCACGGCAGCCTGACGGTGACCATCACCGAAGACCCGATTGTCAGCCAGCCGGGGCCGCTGTCCAACGGCCAGACCGCCGTGGTCCCGCGCTCGCGGGTCAATGCCCAGCAAGAAGCCAAGCCGATGTTCAAGTTCGGCCCCGGCACCACCCTGGACGAGATTGTCCGCGCGGTGAACCAGGTGGGCGCAGCGCCCGGCGACTTGATGGCGATCCTTGAAGCTTTGAAACAGGCCGGCGCCTTGCAAGCCGACCTCATTGTGATCTGAGGCCATGGCCATGGATATGCGCAAAAGCGGCATCAGCAGCACGGCGGACTCGGGGTCTTACTCCGACTTGAACCGACTTAACCAGCTCAAGGTCGGCGCCGACAAGAACAGCGACGGCAATATGCGCAAGGTGGCGCAGGAGTTCGAGTCGCTGTTCCTCAACGAGATGCTCAAGTCCATGCGCTCGGCCACCGACGCCCTGGGCAAGGACAACCCGCTGAACACCCCGGCGGCCAAGCAGTATCAGGAAATGTACGACCAGCAGTTGGCGGTCTCGATGTCCCGCGAGGGCGGCGGTATCGGCCTGGCCGACGTGCTGATGCGCCAGATGCAGAAGAACAAGCCGGTGCAGGCCCAGGCCGCCACCTTGCAAGGTCCGGCCGCAGATGTGCCGGTGAAGAAAGTCGATGTGCCGACCGAGATTGGCGCCGGTACCCAGGCCGACGGGCCGCTGGGCCGCTCCAATGGCCAGCGGCCTTTGTGGGCGTATCGCGTGGCGGTTCCTGAGGGCACCAGTGCGCACACCAACGACATGGAGCTGATGAACCAGCGCCGTATCGCCTTGCCAAGCAAACTGGCCGACCGTCTGCTGGCTGGCATCGTGCCGAGTGCCCCGGTCGCCGCCGAAGCCAAAAGCGCGCCCCTGCGCAACAGCGCCGCCGATGACAATGTAGTCAGCAGCGCCGCCCGCAGCTTTGCCGTGCCAAGCGGAAAGATGCAGGTCTATGGCCGCGCCATTGCCCAGCCACCGCTGGCACCGGCGAAAAAAGCCTTCAGCTCCCAGGATGAATTCGTCGCCACCATGTTGCCGATGGCCAAGGCGGCCGCCGCGCGTATCGGTATCGACCCCAAGTACCTGGTGGCCCAGGCCGCGCTGGAAACCGGCTGGGGCAAATCGGTGATGCGCGCCGAGGACGGCAGCAGCAGCCACAACCTGTTCGGCATCAAGGCCGGCCAGAGTTGGCAGGGCGGCCAGGCCCGGGCGATCACCAGCGAGTTCCGCGATGGCGCGATGGTCAAGGAAACGGCGCAGTTCCGTTCCTATAGCTCCTACCAGGACAGCTTCCACGACCTTGTGACTCTGCTGCAAAGCCATGATCGCTATAAAGAAGTTGTGAAATCAGCCGATAACCCGGAACAGTTTGTACGCGAGTTGCAAAAAGCCGGTTATGCAACCGACCCGGCTTACGCCAGCAAGATTTCGCAGATCGCAAAAAATATGAACAGTTACCAGAACTACGCTGCCGCTGGCGCAACCACACATTTATAAGGTCTGAACCATGAGTTTGCTCAGTATCGGGATGTCAGGGCTCAACGCCGCTCAAGGATCGCTGTCGGTCTTGAGTAATAACATCGCCAACGTTAATACCCCAGGGTACTCGCGGCAGCAGACCACGCAGAATACCAACGCGTCGAACCCGTTCGGCGGTGTGTTCATCGGCACCGGTACCACCCTGGCTGACGTGCGCCGGGTGTACAACGAATACCTCGACACCGCCTACCAGAACAGCACGGCCCTGAACAACGATGCCAAGGCGTATCTGGATCAGGTCGGTGCCGTCGACAAAGTGTTGTCGGACAAGACCACCGGTTTGTCCTCGGTGCTCAGTTCGTTCTTCGCCACCCTGCAGACCGCGGCGTCCAACCCCAATGATCTGTCTGCGCGGCAGCTGCTGGTGACCAACGCTCAGACCCTGAGCAGTCGTTTCAACTCGATTTCGACGCAGTTGACCCAGCAGAAAGAGACCATCAACAACCAACTGAGCAGCATGAGTGAGCAGGTCAATCAATTGACCGCCTCGATTGCCTCGCTCAACAAGCAGATCACCCAGGTGCAAGGCGCGTCGGGCAATGCGCCGGCCAACCTGCTGGACTCGCGTAACGAGGCGGTACGCTCGCTCAATGAATTGATCGGCGTAACGGCCACCGAGAAGAACGGCCAGTTCAGCGTGACCACCGGCACCGGCCAGTCCCTGGTAGAAGGCGGGATCTCCAATACGATTTCCGCAGTGCCGAGCAAAACCGATAACAGCCAGTACACCATTCAGTTGGACAACAACGGCACCCCCATGGACCTGGGTGGCGTGATCAGTGGCGGCAGCATCGGCGGCCTGTTGCGTTATCGCAGTGATGCCTTGATGCCGGCTATCAACGACCTGGGCCGTATCGCCATAGCGACCGCAGACACCATCAACAACCAACTCGGCCAAGGCCTGGACCTCAATGGTGACTTCGGCGTTTCGTTGTTCAAAGACATCAACAGCGCCGTCGCCATTGCGTCGCGCAGCCAGGGGGCAGCGGGCAACAGTGCCGGGGCAAGCAACCTGAATGTAACGATCAAGGACAGCAGCAAGTTGTCCGCGTTTGACTACACCGTGAGCTTCAACGACAAGACCGACCCCAACAAGGTCACGGTACTGCGCTCGGACGGCAAGGCCATGGGCACCTTTGATATGTCCGCCACGCCGCCGCCGACCATGGATGGCTTTACCCTGGCGCTGGATGGCAAGGGCACGATGGCCTATGGCGACAGCTTCAAGGTCAGCCCGACTGCCACCGGGGCCAGCAGTATTGGCGTGGCGCTCACCGATGCGAACAAGCTGGCGTTTGCCGGCCCGTTGGCGGGTACCAGCAGCAACACCAACAGTGGCACGGGCACGTTCACCCAGCCGTCCCTGACAGTACCGCTGGATATTAATGGCGGCGCCGACACCGCGCAGTTGCGCGCCGGTATTGAAAACTCGATGCCGGTGAAAATGGTCTTTGCCAAACCGGCCGCCGATGGCACGCAGTCCTACACGATCAGCGATTCCAAGGGCAACCCGATCAGCACCGGCTCGATTATTCCGGGGCAGGGCAACAAGATCACCGTGGACGTGCCGATGCGCGACGCCAGCGGTGCAGCGATCCCTGGCAAGAGCTTCAAGTTCGACACCACCGTCAACGGCTCACCGGCACAAGGCGACAGCACCACCTTCGCCTTCAACAGTGGCGGTAAGTCCGACGGCCGCAACGCCCAGGAACTGCTGAACCTGCAAACCAAGGCCACTGTCGGCATGGGCGATGGCAACGGCGGCACCAGCCTGGTGGGAGCCAACAGCAAACTGGTTTCGCAAGTGGGGGCCAAGGCCAGCCAGGCCGGGGTCGACACCGCCGCCACCGGCGCCTTGCTGAGCGCCAACAAGGAAGCGCGCAACTCGGTATCCGGGGTCAACCTGGATGATGAAGCGGGTGACATGATCAAGTTCCAGCAGTACTACACCGCGTCGTCGCAGATCATCAAGGCTGCGCAGGAAACCTTCACCACACTGATGAATGCTCTTTAAGGGAGGCTGGGACGATGCGTATTTCTACACAGCAGTATTTCGAGACCAGTTCCGCCAAGTACCAGAGCAACTATTCCAGTGTGGTCAAGGCCCAGGACCAGGCCACCACCGGTATACGCGTGCAAACCGCCGCGGATGATCCGGTGGCGGCGGCGCGCTTGCTGATGCTGCAACAGCAGAAAGACATGCTGGGGCAGTTCAATGGCAACATCGACACCCTGAAAAACTCGCTGACCACCCAGGACAGCGTGCTGGAAAATATCAATATCGCGATTCAGAGGGCCAGTGAGTTGGCGCTCAAAGCGGGCAACGTCGGCATCAGTGACGCTGACCGCAAATCGACCGCCGCGGAGATCGGCGCCATTGAAGACCAGGTCCTGGGCTTGCTCAATACCAAGGACTCCAGTGGTAATTACATGTTCTCCGGGAGCAAGACCGACACGCCTCCTTACTCGCGTAACAATGACGGCACCTACAGCTACCAGGGCGATGACACGCCGTTGAGCTTGAAGGTTGCGGAAAATCTGTCGGTAGCCATGGGCAATACCGCCAAAAGCATGCTGGAAAGCTCGGCGAACACTGGCCGTACGCAAACAGCACCTATCCTCGTGCCGCCAGCGGTCGACGATGGAAAGGTCACGGTGTCGGCCGGCCTGATTGCGGCTAACTCCAACTACAACAGCAGCTTTTCGGATGGCCAGCCGTATAAGCTGACGTTCACCAGCAGCACCCAATATGTAGTAACCGACAATGCTGGCAAGGACATTACCTCGGAGATTCCGGGCAATGGCACCTTCGATGCCACCAAGGAAGGCGGATCGAGTATCAAGCTGCGTGGGGTCAAGTTCGACATTGGCTTGAATCTGGGCAAGGACGCGCTGGGCAAGGACATACTGCCCGGCGCGCCAGCGGACGCCATTGTCAAGGATCGGGAGTTCAGCCTCTCGGTCAAGCCGGACACCTTCAGCGTATCGCGCACCCCGAGCAATCCGTCCACGGCACAACTGAGTGGCAGCACGGTGAGCGATCCGGCGGCTTACGCCAGCACCTTTCCCAACTCCGGTGTCATCGTCAAGTTCGGTGCGGCCGGCGCCTATGACCTGTACGCGCAGCCTTATACGGCAGACAGCCAGTCCATCGCCAGCGGTACCCTGGCGGCCGGTGCAACCTCGATCACGGCGGCAGGGGTGACCTTCGATGTCACCACCGCACCGGCTCCAGCCGCCGGCGACCAATTTTCGATCGGCGCCACCAGCAACAAGAACGAAAACGTCCTCGACACCCTGAGCCATTTACGCAAAATCCTGGAAACGCCGTCAGACGGCAATCCGGCGGCGCAGAAGGAGCTCAAGGACGTGGTGGCCAAGTCCATCGGCAATCTGACCAATGCCTACGGTCAGATCGACCAGGCGCGTGGCTCCCTGGGCGCGCGCCTCAATGGCCTGGACATTCAGTCCAAGGAAAACGTCAGCCTGGACCTGGCCAATAGCACCACCATGAGCGCCTTGGGCAACGTCGACTTCGCCGAAGCCGCCATCAACCTGAGCTTGCAGCAGACCATGCTGCAGGCCTCGCAGCTGGCCTTTGTGAAAATCTCGCAGTTGAGCCTGTTCAACAAGATGTAAATGGCGTTTCGTCAAGCGGCCCACTCTGGCAACAGGGCGGGCCGTTGTCGTTTATGGGGTTTAATTGTTGAAAGGTTTTGCACAAAGCACACAAAATTGAGTGACCTGTGAGTCATAAAGCGCATCTTCACTGTATCGTGTGAAAAGGATAAGTCGTCGCAGGGTCCTTGCGCGGTGGCTTTCAGCGAGATTTTCATGGGGTTATCCCCTTTATTGTCAGCACTCCCGGCGTAGCCCGAGGGGTGTTCTCCAGCTATTTAGTATTGGGAAGCCATAATGATTGGCATAAAAAGCATCGCCAGTTACGTGCCGGCAGACGGGATCGATAACTACGCCCAGGGTGCCAAATTCGCCAAGGATGAAGAGTTCATCATCGGCAAGATCGGTTCGGCGTTCCTGCCGCGCAAGGAAGCGGCACAGGAGACGTCCGACCTGTGTGTCGAAGCGGTCAACGCTTTATTTGCCAACAACCCGGCGTTGAAGCGCGAGTCTATCGACGCGCTGATCGTCGTCACCCAGAACGGCGATGAAGAGGGCTTGCCTCACACCGCAGCCATCGTCCAGGACAAACTGGGTCTGCCTACCCACGTGGCAGCCTTCGATATCTCCCTGGGCTGTTCCGGCTACGTCTATGGCATTTATGCGATGAAGGGCTTCATGGAAGCCGCCGGCCTGAAAAACGGCCTGCTGATCACCGCCGACCCCTATTCGAAGATCGTCGACCCCGAAGACCGCAACACCACCATGCTGTTCGGCGATGCCGCCACCGCCACCTGGATGGGCGAAGATGCACCCTGGTTGCTGGGCAAATCCAAGTTCGGCACCGACGGCTCCGGCGCGCCGCACCTGAAGGTCAGCGACGGCGTGTTCTTTATGAATGGCCGCCAGGTGTTCAACTTCGCCTTGCTCAAGGTGCCGGCGCACTTGCACGAGTTGCTCGCCGAGTCGGACCTCAAGGCCGATGACATCGACGCCTTTTGCATTCACCAGGGCAGTGCGGCCATCGTCGATGCCGTGGCACGCCGCTTTGAAGAAGCGCCGGTGGACAAATTCATCAAGGACATGGTCGAGACCGGTAACACCGTGTCGTCGAGCATTCCGCTGCTGCTGGAAAAGCACGTGATGGACGCCACCTGGAAGCGTGTGGCGATCAGTGGTTTTGGTGTGGGCCTGTCGTGGGGCTCGGCGATTCTCTATCGCCCATAATGTTTTAGCGGCTGTACAAAAAAACGCCGATGATCCTTCGATCATCGGCGTTTTTTTATTGGCGCCAGAAAAGCCAATGAAACCGGGGTTTTGTGCCGGTCTAAGCCCTTGAAATACAAGGGCTGGCACAGGGCTACTAAAAAAAATCAAAAAAATCCTCAAGCAACCGGCTACCACGACGATAACTATTACGTAGGTTCTCTAGGCCACACCCGGCGGTCGCCAGGGCCGGAAGCCGCAGTATCCAACCAACGAGGATTTCGTCATGGCAATGTCCGTAAACACCAACATCACCTCCCTGGGCGTCCAGAAGAACCTGAACAAAGCGTCCGATGCTTTGAGCCAGTCGATGAACCGCCTGTCGTCCGGCCTGAAAATCAACAGCGCCAAAGACGACGCTGCCGGCATGCAGATCGCCAACCGTCTGAACAACCAGGTCAAAGGCCTGAACGTTGCCATCGCCAACGCCAACAACGGCGTTTCGATTGCCCAGACCGCTGAAGGCGCGATGCAAGAATCCACCAACACCCTGCAGCGTCTGCGTGAACTCGCCCTGCAAGCGGCCAACGGTGATAAAAGCGACGCTGACCGTGTTTCCCTGCAGCAGGAATTCACCGCTAAAGTGGGCGAGCTGAACCGTATCGCCAGCACCACCACCTTCGGTGGTCGTAACCTGCTGGACGGCTCGTTCAGCAACGTAGCCTTCCAGATCGGTGCCAACGCTAACGAGACTATCTCGTTCGGCATGACTGATATCAGCTCGACTGCGCTGAAGGGTAACTACAAAGAAGCTGCAGTAGATGGCGCAGCGATGACAGGTTTGGCTGCTACTGCTACTGGTACCAACATCGGCGGTACGAAAGCTACCGTAACCGGTACGCCTACGGCGGCGGGTACTGCAAACACCGATAAGATCAGCATTAACGGTGTAGTAATTTCGCTGACTGCTACGGCTGCCACGGCTTTAGCCGCGGGTACAGCTGCTGCAACAGAGATCAACAAGCAAACTGCTCTCACAGGCGTTACAGCTAAGGCTGATGCGACTAGTGGTGAATTGACCCTTACTTCGAAGTCCGCCATCACCGTTGAGGATGCGGTCGCGGGCAGCGCCGCTAAGCTTGGTTTGACCAGTTCCGCAACGCCTGTTGCAGCAGTAGCGATTACCGGCTCCACTGTACTGGGCTCCGCCGGCGCTATTACCGTCAATGGTAATGCTGTGGCTTGGACTGATGCGAATACAATTGACGAAGTTCTGAACTTGGTTAAAGCAGAGGCTGGCGCTGGTGCCAAAGCAGAATTCAAGGAAGGCCGTGTAATTTTGACCTCCGGTGAAGGTAAGGACATCAAACTTGCGAACACCAATAGCGGTTCGCTGTCGCAACTTGGTCTCTCTGCGGGTACCTCCCAAGCTAAGCTGACCGCTGACACCTCCATCGATGTGAACGGCGTTGAAGTCAAGTTCAAGAAGGGTGACACCGCTGACGCGATCGTTTCTTCGATCAACAGCGCCAGCACTGGTGTTCAAGCCAGCAAAAACGCTGACGGCACCCTGAACCTGTTCGCTGACAAAGACATCACCATCAAAGACGGCAGCGCCGGTACCGGCCTGGCTGCACTGGGTCTGACTACCGTTGCTGGCGCCGGTACTAAAGCCGCCGTTACCATGGAAACCAGCGTTTCCGACCTGAGCATCCTGACTGCCGCTTCTTCGCAGCAGGCCATCCAGGCCCTGGACGACGCCATGCAGCAGATCGACAGCCAGCGTTCGCAGCTGGGTGCCGTACAAAACCGCTTCGCCAGCACCGTGGCCAACCTGCAGAGCATTTCGCAGAACTCCTCCGCTGCCAAAGGCCGCGTAGAAGACGCTGACTTCGCTTCTGAAGCCGCTGAACTGACCAAGCAACAAACCCTGCAACAGGCTTCCACTGCGATCCTGTCCCAGGCCAACCAACTGCCATCCGCTGTACTGAAGCTGCTTCAGTAATAGCGCTAGCGGTTAAATAACGGGAGGGTGCGTTTAACGACGTGCCCTTCCGTTTTTTCAGTTTGGAGGTGGTGACATGGACATGAGCATCAAGCTGAACCCGTCTTACCCCGCAAGCACGGCACAGGCCAGTCTTGGCGCAGTAATGACCCAGGTAAAGCCTGCGGCCAGCAGTGAGCCGGCCAAGGTCGAAGAGCCGCAGCGCGTGGCGCTGGAAAAGGCCGTTACTGATATACGTGAGTTTGTGCAGGCTTCCCAGCGCAACCTGGATTTTTCCATCGATGACTCCACCGGCAGAGTGGTGGTCAAGGTGATCGCCACCGACAGTGGTGAAGTGATTCGACAGATTCCATCGGAGACCGCGCTGAAATTGGCGCAGAACCTGAGCGATGCCGGCAGCCTGCTGTTTGATAGCAAGGCTTGAGTTGGCACGAAACATGTTTCTGATTGCGGTCTAAGCGTTTAAGCGCCAAAAAACGGCCGCCCCAGGACAAGGAGAATGACAAATGGCTAGTTCAACGATTTCCGGCCCTGGTTCGGGCTACGACACCCAGGCTATCGTCAAGGCGTTGGTCGGTGCCGAGCAGGCACCCAAGCAGGCTCAGATCACCAACGAGCAGAAAAAAGCCACCGTGCAGTTGTCGGCTGTCGGTTCGGTCAAGACGGCGTTGGAAGCCTACCAGGCGGCGATCACCAAGTTGAACAATGCCTCGGCTTTCAATGGGCTGGCAGCGACTTCTTCGGAAGAAAAAAACGCCAAGGTTACCCTCGGTGACGGCGCATCCAGCGGCAAGTACGTGTTGAAAGTCACTAATCTGGCGACCGCCTCGAAAGTCACCACTGCGGTGAATGTTGACGGCGCAACCGGCAAGGCTAACAGCACGGACGAAGACCAGACGCTGACCATCAATCAGTCGGGCAAAAGCTACGACGTGGTGATCCCCGGCGGCGCGACCCTGCAGCAGGTGCGCGAATCGATCAATACCCAGCTCTCGTCCCAAGGCATCAGCGCCAACGTGCTGAGCGACTCCAATGGCGCGCGGTTGGTATTGACGTCGACTAATATGGGCGAAGGTACCGACATCACCCTCAGCGGCGACTCGCAGCTGGCCACCGGGTATGACAAGGGCAAGGCGCCGACCAACGCCAAGTACTCCATTGATGACATTGAAATGTCATCCAGCAGCAACAAGATCACCTCGGCAATCAGCGGCGTGACCCTCGACCTGTTGGACACGGTTGATACCACCAAGCCGACCACCATTACCGTGGCCAGCAACACGGACACCCTGAAAACCTCGGTGCAGTCCTTCGTCAGCGCCTACAACACGCTGATGACGGCGATCAACACCCAGACCAAAGTCACCGCCACCGGTGATGCCTCTACCACCACGGCGGGTGCGTTGACTGGCGATGCTTCGATGCGTCAACTGGTCAACAGCCTGCGCTCCGAGTTGGTCAATGGCTCCGGCGCGGGCACCATGACCAGCCTGGCACAGATGGGCATCACCACTGACCAGAAAACCGGTCTGTTGAGCCTGGATGACAAGACGTGGGACAAGGCTGTGGTCAAGGGCGCCGGTGATATCGCCAAGCTGTTCACCGGCGACACGGGTTTGATCACCCGCATGAACAAGGCGACCAGCAGCTACGTCGGCACCACTGGCACCCTGGCCACCCGTGCCACCGATCTCAATAACAAGTTGACTGACTTGAACAAGGAGACGGACGACCTGACGCGGCGCATGGATGCCTTGCAGAAGTCCCTGAGCGCCAAATACACCGCCATGGACACCATGATCGCGCAGATCAACGCCAGCAGCTCCAGCATCATGACCACCCTCAACTCGCTGAACAATCCGAAGTCGAATTGATGGACGGCGCGCCTGCAAGCCCTGTTTGAGGGCCCTGGCGCAGGGTTCTGGATTAAAGTTTTCGTCGCCACGGTCGAAAAACTGGTTAAGCAAACCGATTCGATTGTCGCCAGTTACGAGGTAGCAACATGAACCCAATGAGAGCCCTTCGTCAGTACCAGAAGGTCAACGCCCATGCGCAGGTCTCCGAAGCCAGCCCGCACCGCCTGGTGCAGATGTTGATGGAGGGCGGCCTTGATCGCATGGCGCAGGCCAAGGGTGCGTTGAGTCGCGGGGATATCGCGCAAAAAGGCCTGATGCTGGGCAAGGCGATCGAAATCATCTCAGGCCTGCGCGATGGCCTGGAGCCGGAGAAGGCCGAAGACCCGGCAGCGATCCAGCGTCTGGATGCCTTGTACAACTACATGGGCAACCGCTTGGTCGAGGCCAACCAAGTCAATGATGTCGAGATGATCGACGAAGTCGCCCGCCTGCTGATCACCGTCAAGACCGGCTGGGATGCCATCGCTCCACAATAAGGCCGATCGCCTTGAGGTACACATCATGAGCCATGCACTGCAACGCATCGACGAAACCCGCGAAGCCCTTCTCGGCGCGCTGGCTGAGCGTAATTGGGAAGCTGTCGGCGAGTTGGACCTGGGTTGCCGTGCGGTGATTGATGAGGTGCTCAGCGAAGTGCCGGTGGACGAGGGCGCATTGCGCGAAAAATTGGAGAGCCTGCTGGTGGTGTATCAGCAGTTGCTGGAAGTCACGACCGGCGAGCGCCAGGCGATTTTCGAAGAGATGTCGCAGATCAACCAAGCTAAAAATGCGTCAAAGGTTTACCATCTGTTCGGATGAATGGGCTCAGTTGGTCCGAACGGTGCGTCATATATTTGACTGTGCCAGCATTTTTGACTTAACTAGTGCTGTTTTCAGATTTCAGACGTCTAGTAAGTAAGAAATCTTACAAGCGTCTTGATTGCCCTCATTCCGGGGCAGGAAGTTTTACTAGGGAAGTTGCTATTGCATGTGGCGTGAAACCAAAATTCTGCTGATCGATGACGATAGCGTCCGCCGCCGCGATTTAGCGGTGATTTTAAATTTTCTCGGTGAAGAAAATTTGCCCTGCGGCAGCCACGATTGGCAGCAGGCGGTCAGCTCGTTGGCGTCGAGCCGTGAAGTCATCTGTGTATTGATCGGGACGGTAAACGCTCCTGGCGCAGTTCTGGGCTTGTTAAAGACACTGTCAACCTGGGATGAGTTCCTTCCGGTGTTGCTGATGGGCGATATTTCTTCCGTGGACCTGCCGGAAGACCAGCGCCGTCGTGTGCTTTCCAATCTGGAAATGCCGCCCAGCTACAGCAAACTGCTCGATTCCCTGCACCGCGCCCAGGTCTATCGCGAGATGTACGACCAGGCCCGCGAGCGCGGCCGTCACCGTGAACCCAACCTGTTCCGCAGCCTCGTCGGCACCAGCCGGGCGATCCAGCACGTGCGCCAGATGATGCAGCAAGTGGCCGATACCGACGCCAGTGTGCTGATCCTCGGCGAGTCGGGCACCGGCAAGGAAGTGGTCGCACGTAACCTGCACTATCACTCCAAGCGCCGCGACGGGCCTTTCGTGCCGGTCAACTGCGGGGCGATCCCGGCAGAGCTGCTCGAAAGCGAACTGTTCGGCCACGAGAAGGGCGCCTTTACCGGGGCGATCACCAGCCGTGCCGGGCGTTTCGAGCTGGCCAATGGCGGCACCCTGTTCCTCGACGAAATCGGCGACATGCCACTGCCGATGCAGGTCAAGCTGCTGCGCGTGCTGCAGGAACGTACCTTCGAGCGCGTGGGCAGCAACAAGACCCAGAGCGTCGACGTGCGCATCATTGCCGCCACCCACAAGAACCTCGAAAGCATGATCGAGGTCGGCAGCTTCCGCGAAGACCTGTACTACCGCCTCAATGTATTCCCCATCGAGATGGCCCCGCTGCGTGAGCGCGTGGAAGACATCCCGTTGCTGATGAACGAGCTGATCTCGCGCATGGAGCATGAGAAACGCGGTTCGATTCGCTTCAACTCCGCCGCGATCATGTCCCTGTGCCGCCACGGCTGGCCGGGCAACGTCCGCGAGCTGGCCAACCTGGTGGAGCGCATGGCGATCATGCACCCCTATGGGGTGATCGGCGTGGTCGAGTTGCCGAAGAAATTTCGCTACGTCGACGATGAAGACGAGCAACTGGACAGCCTGCGCAGTGACATGGAAGAGCGCGTGGCGATCAACGGCCATACTCCGGACTTCGGCGCCACCGCGCTGTTGCCGCCCGAAGGCCTGGACCTGAAAGACTACCTCGGCAACCTGGAACAAGGGCTGATCCAACAGGCCCTGGACGACGCCCATGGCATCGTCGCCCGCGCCGCCGAGCGTTTGCGTATCCGTCGAACCACCCTGGTGGAGAAGATGCGCAAGTATGGTATGAGCCGCAAAGAAGGTGATGAACAGGCGGATGATTGACGCCTGTTTTTCAACACATTGATTTAGGGTGCCCGACCTCACCAATACTGTTCAGTTTATGACGGTGCCTGTTGCCGTCATACTGCGTTGCCGCTCCTCCCCATAGCGAGCTATGAGTCGTCGCGGCGCCTTGTCTGACAGCAACAGTCACTCGTCAAAACGGAACTGTATTGGCGAGGTCGGACACCGGCGATTTTTCCGGCACGGGTATTGCTACAACCCTCGCAACGTTCCGTTTAACTGACGGTCAGCCAAGCGAGAGAGCATCATGCCCCACGCCGCACAACTAGCTACGGCCCCTGCCATCCAGGGGCTGGTTTCGCCTGTAGAACCGCCGACCCGCCAGGGCCTGGAGCAAGCGTTCTCACAGTTCAGCCAGATGTCGAGCCAACTGACCGACTCCTACAGTCTGCTGGAAGCCCGGGTGTCCGAGCTTAAAGGCGAACTGGCGGTGGTCAGCGCCCAGCGCATGCAAGAGCTGGCCGAGAAAGAGCGCCTGGCCAACCGTCTGCAAAACCTGCTGGACCTGCTGCCCGGTGGCGTGATCGTCATTGACGACCAGGGCCGCGTGCGCGAAGCCAACCCGGCCGCCTGCGACCTGCTCGGCCTGCCGCTTGAAGGCGAGCTGTGGCGTGAAGTCATCACCCGCTGCTTTGCGCCGCGTGAAGACGACGGCCATGAAGTCTCCCTCAAGGACGGGCGTCGCCTCTCTATCGCGACCCGCTCCTTGGACGCCGAGCCGGGCCAATTGGTGCTGCTCAACGACCTGACAGAAACCCGTCACCTGCAAGACCAGTTGGCCCGCCACGAACGCTTGTCGTCGCTGGGGCGAATGGTCGCGTCCTTGGCCCATCAGATCCGCACGCCGTTGTCGGCGGCGTTGATCTACGCCAGTCATTTGACTGATGAGCAATTGCCGGCCGCCACCCACCAACGCTTTGCCGGGCGCCTCAAGGAGCGCCTGCATGAATTGGAGCATCAGGTGCGCGACATGCTGGTGTTTGCCCGCGGCGAATTGCCGCTGACCGACCGCGTCACGCCTGCCGGCCTGATGCAGTCGCTGCAAGCGGCGGCGGCCACCCACGTCCAGGACGCCAACCTGCGTTGGCAGTGTGACAGCCACCAGGGCGAGTTGCTGTGCAACCGCGACACCCTGGTCGGCGCGCTGCTCAACCTGATCGAAAATGCCACCCAGGCCAGCGGCCCGGGCGCACGCCTGAAAGTGCACCTCTATACCCGTGAACAAACCCTGCGCCTGTGTATCAGTGACAGCGGCAGCGGCATCGAGCCGCAGGTGTTGCAACGCCTGGGCGAACCGTTTTTTACCACCAAGACCAACGGTACTGGCCTGGGCCTGACCGTGGTCAAGGCGGTGGCCCGGGCCCATCAGGGACAATTGCAGCTGCGTTCCCGCCTGGGGCGTGGCACCTGTGCATTGATGACCTTGCCGCTGTTTTCCAGTGCGGCAAGCGCGGAGTAAAAGGATTATGGCTATCAAGGTTTTATTGGTGGAAGACGATCGCGCCCTGCGTGAAGCATTGGCTGACACGCTGCTGTTGGCGGGCCATGACTACCGTGCGGTCGGCTCTGCCGAGGAAGCCTTGGAGGCGGTCGAGCAGGAAGCCTTCAGCCTGGTGGTCAGCGACGTCAACATGCCCGGCATGGACGGTCACCAGTTGCTCGGCCTGCTGCGCGCACGCCAGCCGCAGCTGCCGGTGCTGCTGATGACCGCCCACGGTGCCGTCGAGCGGGCGGTGGACGCCATGCGCCAGGGCGCGGCGGATTACCTGGTCAAGCCGTTCGAACCCAAGGCATTGATCGAGCTTGTGGCCCGACACGCCCTGGGTGTGATTTCAGCGGGTGAGGGCGATGGGCCGATTGCCTTTGAACCGGCCAGCGCGCAATTGCTGGAATTGGCGGCGCGGGTCGCGCGCAGTGATTCCACCGTGCTGATTTCCGGCGAGTCCGGCACCGGTAAAGAAGTGCTGGCGCGTTACATTCACCAGCAATCCAGCCGTGCCAAGCAACCCTTCATTGCGATCAACTGCGCGGCGATCCCTGACAACATGCTTGAGGCCACCTTGTTCGGCCATGAAAAGGGCTCGTTCACCGGCGCCATCGCGGCCCAGGCCGGCAAGTTCGAACAGGCCGACGGTGGCACCATCCTGCTCGACGAGATCTCGGAAATGCCCCTGGGCCTGCAAGCCAAGTTGCTGCGCGTGTTGCAGGAGCGCGAAGTGGAGCGCGTGGGCGCACGCAAGCCGATTCAGCTGGATATCCGCGTGGTCGCCACCACTAACCGCGACCTGGCTGGCGAGGTAGCGGCGGGGCGCTTCCGTGAAGACCTGTTTTACCGGCTATCGGTGTTTCCGCTGGCCTGGCGCCCGTTGCGCGAACGCCCGGCGGATATCCTCCCGCTGGCCGAGCGCCTGCTGAACAACCACGTCAAAAAAATGAAGCACGCCCAGGCGCGGCTGTCGGCCGAGGCCCAGGCCTGCCTGGTCAGCTACCCATGGCCGGGTAACGTGCGCGAGCTGGACAACGCAATCCAGCGTGCGTTGATTTTGCAACAGGGCGGCCTGATCCAGCCCCAGGACTTCTGCCTGGCCATGGGCAATGGCGCGGCGCCGTTGCCGAGCCTGGCGCCGGTGGTTGCCGAGGCGGAATCGGCCGGTGCCCTGGGCGATGACCTGCGTCGTCGCGAATTCCAGATGATCATCGACACCCTGCGCGCCGAACGCGGCCGCCGCAAAGAAGCGGCCGAGCGCCTGGGCATCAGCCCGCGCACCTTGCGCTACAAGCTGGCGCAGATGCGCGACGCCGGAATGGACGTGGAAGCCTACCTTTTCGCCACCTGAAAAATGCTTCGGCTGACATGGTTTGTCGCCTTTTCTTACGAGTCGCCACGGACCTGGCACCCTTGTTGCTACCTCCCCTGTAAGAGCGGCGTAGCGTCAAAAAAATGCGGGTTGTCGGAGAGAGAAGTTCATGAGCCAGGGTATTGAGTTCAATCGGTTGATGTTGGATATGCGCGCCATGCAAATGGACGCCATGGCTCAGCCGAAATCCGTCGTGCCAGCACCGGAATTGGGCCAAAGCAGTTTTGCCGACATGCTCGGCCAGGCAATCAATAAAGTCAGTGATACCCAGCAGGCGTCCAGCCAGCTGGCCACTGCGTTCGAGATCGGTAAAAGCGGCGTGGACCTCACCGATGTGATGGTCGCCTCGCAGAAGGCCAGTGTGTCTTTCCAGGCCCTGACTCAAGTGCGTAACAAGCTGGTTCAGGCTTACCAAGACATCATGCAGATGCCGGTTTAAGGACGAGATTTAAGTCATGGCAGAAGCACTCTCCGACAACCTCCCCGCCAAGACAGACGGCAAACCGCCGCTGTTTGGCCTGTCGTTCCTGGAAAACCTCTCGGAAATGACCATGCTGCGTCAGGTAGGCCTGATGGTCGGCCTGGCGGCCAGCGTGGCGATCGGTTTTGCCGTGGTGTTGTGGTCGCAACAACCTGATTACCGCCCGCTGTACGGCAGCCTGGCGGGCATGGATTCCAAGCAGATCATGGAAACCCTCGCCGCCGCCGACATCGCCTACACCGTGGAGCCCAACTCCGGGGCGCTGCTGGTCAAGGCCGATGATGTGGCCCGTGCGCGGATGAAATTGGCTGCCGCTGGGGTGACACCGTCCGACAGCAATATCGGTTTTGAAATCCTCGACAAGGACCAGGGCCTGGGTACCAGCCAGTTCATGGAAGCCACCCGCTACCGTCGTGGCCTGGAAGGCGAACTGGCGCGCACCATCTCCAGCCTGAATAACGTCAAGGGTGCCCGTGTGCATCTGGCGATTCCGAAAAGCTCGGTGTTCGTGCGTGACGAACGCAAGCCCAGCGCCTCGGTACTGGTCGAACTGTTCTCCGGCCGCTCCCTGGAGCCTGGCCAGGTGCTGGCGATCGTCAACCTGGTGGCCACCAGCGTGCCCGAATTGAGCAAGTCGCAAATTACCGTGGTCGACCAGAAGGGCAACCTGCTCTCCGACATGGCGGAAAACTCGGCGCTGACCCAGGCCGGCAAGCAATTCGATTACAGCCGCCGCATGGAAAGCATGCTCACCCAGCGCGTGCACAACATCCTGCAACCGGTGCTGGGCAACGACCGCTACAAGGCGGAAGTGTCTGCCGACGTGGACTTCAGCGCCGTTGAGTCCACCTCCGAGCAGTTCAACCCTGACCAGCCGGCGCTGCGCAGCGAGCAGTCCACCAGCGAGCAGCGCACCGCCGCCAATGGCCCGCAAGGTGTGCCTGGGGCCTTGAGCAACCAGCCACCGTCGGCCGCCTCGGCACCGCAGACTACCGGTGGCGCCGCTGCCACTGCTGGCGCGATCCAGCCCGGCCAGCCGCTGCTGGATGCCAACGGCCAGCAGATCATGGACCCGGCCACCGGCCAGCCGATGCTTGCGCCATACCCGGCGGACAAGCGTAACCAGTCCACCAAGAACTTCGAACTCGACCGTTCCATCAGCCACACCAAGCAGCAGCAGGGCAAGATCAATCGCCTGTCGGTGTCGGTGGTGGTCGATGACCAGGTCAAGGTCAACGCCGCTGACGGTGCCGTCACCCGTGCACCCTGGACCGCCGACGAATTGGCGCGCTTCACGCGCCTGGTGCAGGACGCCGTCGGTTTCGACGCCAGCCGTGGTGACAGCGTCAGCGTGATCAACATGCCGTTCTCCGCCGAACGCAGTGAAGTGATCGCCGACCCTGCGTTCTACACCCAGCCGTGGTTCTGGGACATCGTCAAGCAAGTGCTGGGGGTGTTGTTCATCCTGGTGCTGGTGTTCGGCGTGCTGCGCCCGGTGCTCAACAACATCACCGGTGGGGGCAAGAAACAACTGGCGCCTTTTGCTGGAGGTGATGTCGAGTTGGGTGGCATGGGCGGCCTGGACGGCGAACTGGGCAACGACCGGGTCAGCCTCGGCGGCCCGCAAAGCATCCTGTTGCCAAGCCCGAGCGAAGGCTATGACGCTCAGTTGAACGCAATCAAGAGTCTGGTAGCAGAAGCCCCGGGCCGTGTGGCTCAGGTCGTGAAAGAGTGGATTAACGCAGATGAATGATCGAGCCGCTGTGGCCAAGCTCTCCCGGGTCGACAAAGCCGCAGTCCTGCTGCTGTCCCTGGGTGAAACCGACGCCGCCCAAGTGCTGCGCCACATGGGCCCTAAAGAGGTCCAGCGTGTAGGCGTGGCCATGGCGCAGATGCGCAATGTGCACCGCGAGCAAGTCGAGCAGGTGATGAGTGAGTTCGTCGAGATCGTCGGCGACCAGACCAGCCTGGGCGTCGGCTCCGACAGCTACATCCGCAAGATGCTCACCTCGGCCCTGGGCGAAGACAAGGCCAACGGCCTGATCGACCGCATCCTGCTGGGTGGCAACACCAGTGGCCTGGACAGCCTCAAATGGATGGAGCCGCGTGCGGTGGCTGACGTGATCCGCTACGAGCACCCGCAGATCCAGGCGATTGTGGTGGCTTACCTGGACCCGGACCAGGCCGGTGAAGTGCTCGGCCACTTCGACCATAAAGTGCGCCTGGACATCATTCTGCGCGTGTCGTCGCTGAACACCGTGCAGCCGGCGGCGCTGAAAGAACTCAATACGATTCTCGAGAAGCAATTCTCGGGTAACTCGAATGCCTCGCGCACCACCCTGGGTGGCATCAAGCGCGCGGCCGACATCATGAACTTCCTCGACAGCTCGGTCGAAGGCCAGTTGATGGACTCGATCCGCGAGATCGACGACACCCTGTCCGGCCAGATCGAAGACCTGATGTTCGTGTTCAACAACCTTGCCGATGTCGACGACCGTGGCATCCAGGCGTTGCTGCGCGAAGTGTCATCCGACGTGCTGGTGCTGGCCCTCAAGGGTTCGGACGAAAACGTCAAGGAGAAGATCTTCAAGAACATGTCCAAGCGGGCCTCGGAACTGTTGCGCGACGACCTGGAAGCCAAAGGCCCGGTGCGCGTCAGCGACGTGGAAACCGCCCAGAAGGAAATCCTCACCATTGCCCGCCGTATGGCCGAAGCCGGAGAAATCGTTCTCGGCGGGAAGGGCGGCGAAGAAATGATCTAAGGCGCCTCCCATGTCGAACAAAGATGAGACGCCCAGCGATCTGATTCGCGCGCGGGATGTCGGTGGGTTCGACATCTGGTCGCTGCCCAGCTTCGATCCCCATGTGCCGCAGCCTGAGCCTGAACCGGTCGTAGAAACGCCGGTGGAGATGGAAGAGGTGCCGCTGGATGAAGTCCAGCCACTGACCCTGGACGAGTTGGAGGCCATCCGCCAGGAGGCCTACAACGAAGGCTTTGCCGCGGGCGAAAAAGACGGTTTTCGTAGCACCACTCTCAAGGTCCGCCAGGAAGCCGAGGCGGCGCTGGCCACCCAAGTGGCCAGCCTGGAACGCCTGATGGCCAACCTGTTCGACCCCATTGCCGAACAGGACACGCAGCTGGAAAAGTCCATGGTCGGCCTGGTGCAGCACATCACCCGCCAGGTGATCCAGCGCGAGTTGGTGCTGGATTCCAGCCAGATCGAAAGCGTGATGCGCGAAGCCCTCAAGCTGCTGCCCCTGGGTGTCGGCAATGTGCGGTTGTACATCAACCCGCAGGATTTCGAGCAGGTCAAAGCCCTGCGCGAGCGCCATGAAGAAACCTGGCGCATCGTCGAGGATGCCGCGTTGTTGCCCGGTGGTTGCCGCGTCGAGACCGAACACAGCCGCATCGATGCCACGGTGGAAACCCGCATCAGCCAGATCATGGCCAAATTATTGGACCAACTGCATGAGCAAGCCCTGCACCCGGCAGAGCCAGACTTGAGCGTTGACCTGGATGCCTCCGATGCGCCTTGATCGCACCAGTTTCGCCAAGCGCCTGGGCAGCTACGCCGAGGCGACCGAGTTGCCCGGCCAGCCGATCCTCGAAGGGCGCCTGTTGCGCATGGTCGGCCTGACCCTCGAAGCCGAGGGGTTGCGCGCCGCCATGGGCAGTCGCTGCATGGTGATCAACGACGACAGTTACCACCCGGTGCAGGTCGAAGCTGAAGTAATGGGCTTTTCCGGCAGCAAGATTTTCCTCATGCCGGTGGGCAGCCTCGCCGGCATCGCCCCCGGCGCCCGCGTGGTGCCCCTGGCCGATACCGGCCGCCTGCCCATGGGCATGGGCATGCTCGGCCGCGTACTTGACGGTGCCGGGCGCGCGCTGGATGGCAAGGGCGGCATGAAAGCCGAAGACTGGGTGCCCATGGACGGCCCCACCATCAACCCGCTCAAGCGCAACCCCATCAGCGTGCCGCTCGACGTGGGCATTCGCAGCATCAACGGTTTATTGACGGTCGGTCGCGGCCAGCGCCTGGGCCTGTTCGCCGGTACCGGCGTGGGTAAGTCGGTGTTGCTGGGCATGATGACGCGCTTTACCGAGGCCGACATCATTGTGGTGGGCTTGATCGGTGAGCGGGGGCGTGAGGTCAAGGAGTTCATCGAGCACAGTCTCGGTGAGGAAGGACTCAAGCGTTCGGTGGTAGTGGCCTCGCCTGCGGATGATGCGCCGCTGATGCGCCTGCGCGCCGCGATGTACTGCACCCGCATCGCTGAATATTTTCGCGACAAGGGCAAGAATGTCCTGTTGCTGATGGACTCGCTGACGCGTTTCGCCCAGGCCCAGCGGGAAATCGCCCTGGCCATCGGTGAACCGCCCGCTACCAAGGGCTACCCGCCGTCGGTATTCGCCAAGTTGCCCAAACTGGTGGAACGCGCTGGTAATGCCGAGGCCGGCGGTGGCTCGATCACGGCGTTCTATACGGTATTGTCTGAAGGCGACGACCAGCAGGACCCAATTGCTGACTCGGCGCGGGGCGTGCTCGACGGGCATATCGTGCTGTCGCGGCGGTTGGCGGAAGAAGGGCACTACCCGGCCATCGACATCGAAGCGTCCATCAGCCGGGTCATGCCGTCGGTGGTCACGCCCGAGCATATGGCCCGTGCCCAGCAATTCAAGCAGCTGTGGTCGCGCTACCAGCAGAGCCGCGACCTGATCAGCGTCGGTGCCTATGTGGCCGGTGGCGACCGCGACACCGACCTGGCCATCGCCTTGCAGCCGCAACTGGTGACCTACCTGCGCCAGGGCCTTAACGACAAGATCAGCATGGCCGAAAGCCAGGCGCATCTGCAGTCCATCTTCGCCCCCGCGCCGGGCGGCTAAGCCATGGCCAACAGCCGCGCCGCACGCCTGGCCCCAGTGGTGGACATGGCCGAAAAGGCTGAGAAAGCCGCTGTGCAGCGCCTGGGTTATTTCCAGGGCCAGGTGCGCCTGGCGGAGAGCAAGCTGGGCGACCTGGAGCGCTTTCGCGTCGAATACCAGCAGCAATGGATCGATCGCGGCAGCAAAGGCGTGTCGGGCCAGTGGCTGATGGGTTACCAGGGCTTTCTCAACCAGCTTGAGACGGCTGTCGGCCAACAGCGCCAGAGCCTGGCCTGGCACCAGAACAACCTCGACAAGGCCCGCGAGGCCTGGCAAGCGGCGTTCGCCCGTGTGGAAGGGTTGCGCAAGCTGGTGCAGCGTTATATCGACGAAGCGCGGGCGATTGAAGACAAACGCGAGCAAAAGCTGCTCGATGAACTGTCCCAGCGCCTGCCCCGCCACGAACAGTTCTAGCTAACGACGCAGGGTAAATGTGGGAGGGGGCTTGCTCCCGATAGCGGTGTGTCAGCCAGCAAATCCATTGCTGACACATCGCTATCGGGAGCAAGCCCCCTCCCACATTTGATTCGATGTGTTGCTTGGATCCGGTTCGCCTGCTACACCTTGTTGCACAGTGCCCACGACAAGGAAGCAGTCACATGTCAATCGAGTCAGAAGTATCCCTGGATGGGAAGAAGTTGACGATCGCAATCAAGGGCCGGTTCGATTTCGGCAGCCATCAGGCGTTTCGGGAGGCCTACGAGCGGTTCTACAAGGTGCCCGAGACCTATATTGTCGATCTCAAGGAGACCACCTATATGGACAGTTCTGCCTTGGGCATGCTCCTGCTGCTACGTGATCATGCGGGCGGAGATGACGCCGAGGTTCGTGTGCTCAACAGCAACTCCGACGTGCGCAAGATCCTCGCCATCTCCAACTTCGACAAGTTGTTCGACATCAGTTGAGCGCCCTGGCCCCGGTCCTTGAGGCGCTGACCATCCTGATCGCCGAAGACAGCGCCGCCGACCGTCTGTTGCTGTCGACCATCATTCGTCGTCAGGGCCACCAGGTGTTGACTGCCAGTAATGGTGTCGAGGCGGTCGAGATCTTTGCCCTCGAGCGCCCGCAGCTGGTGTTGATGGACGCGCTGATGCCGGTGATGGATGGCTTCGAAGCCGCCCGGCAGATTAAGCAACTGGCGGGGGAGGCGCTGGTGCCGATCATCTTCCTTACCTCATTGCGTGAAAGCGAAGCCCTGGCCCAGTGCCTGGATGCCGGTGGCGACGACTTCCTGCCCAAACCCTACAACCCACTGATCCTGGCGGCGAAGATCAACGCCATGGACCGCCTGCGGCGCCTGCAGGCCATGGTCCTGCAACAGCGTGACCTGATCGCCAGGCACCACGAACACCTGCTGCATGAGCAGCGGGCGGCCAAGGCGGTGTTCGACAAGGTTGCCCATTCCGGTTGTATCAACGCCGCACCGAATATCCGCTACCTGCAATCGCCCTATGCGCTGTTCAACGGTGACTTGCTGCTGGCGGCCTACACACCGTCCGGTGACATGCATGTGTTGCTCGGCGACTTCACCGGCCATGGGCTGCCTGCTGCCATCGGCGCCATGCCCCTGGCCGAGGTGTTCTATGGCATGACCGCCAAGGGTTATGGCTTGACCCAGACGTTGCGAGAGATGAACGCCAAGCTCAAGCGTATCCTGCCGGTGGACATGTTCTGCTGCGCCACCTTGCTGTGCCTGAGCGCCCAGCGGCGGGCGGTGGAGGTGTGGAACGGCGGCATGCCCGAAGGCTATGTGCATGAAGTCGCCACCGGCCGGCGCACGCCGTTGATATCGCGACATCTGCCCTTGGGTGTGTTGTCGGCGGAGGCGTTCGATGACAGCACTGAGGTCTGGCCCATGGCCTTGGGCGACCGGGTGTTCCTGCTCTCCGATGGCGTGCTGGATACCGCTGACGCCAACGACCAGTTGTTCGGTGCCGCCCGCTTGCAACAGGTGTTCGCCGCCAACCGCGAGCCCGACCGCCTGTTCGAGGATATCGAACAGGCCCTGGCAGCATTTCGCGGCCAGACGCGGGACGATGTGAGCATGGTCGAGATCACTTTGCTGTCTGCTCCGCCGCTGCGTATGGCTGAGCCAATGTATGCCGACAGCGGCCAGTCGAGCCCGCTGGACTGGTCGGTGAGTTTCGAGTTTCGCGCCCAGACTCTCAAAAACTACAACCCGCTGCCGTACTTGCTGCAACTGCTGCTGGAGGTCCACGGCCTGCGCGAGCAGAGCGGGGCGCTCTACAGCGTGATGGCCGAGTTGTATTCCAATGCCCTGGAGCATGGCGTGCTGGGCCTGGATTCAGCGCTCAAGCGCGATGCGCAGGGTTTTGCGCAGTATTATCGCCAGCGCAATGAGCGGCTGGCGCAATTGAATAGTGGCTATGTGCGCGTGCATGTACAGGTGGCGCCGACCGACCAGGGTGGCACTATGACCTTGCGGGTTGAAGACAGCGGGTCGGGTTTTGACGTAGACAGGGAATTGGCGCGGCCGGTGGACGTCGACCGTCTGTCTGGCCGGGGCTTGAGTCTGGTGCGTCAATTGAGCAGCGCCGTACGCTGGTCCGATGGCGGGCGCAGCGTCTGCGTGGAATTTTGTTGGGAGGCTCTGGCATAATCCGCCGATTCTTGATCAAGGAGCGAGCAAGTGGCTGAGATTCATTTGGATCCCGACGTGTTGTCGGGTTTGCAGGACGTCATGGAGGGGGAGTATCCCAAACTGCTCGACACCTTCCTCGATGACTCGCAAAAGCGCATCGAAGCGCTGCGCAACGCGCGCGACGATGCCAAGGCGTTGGGACGGATTGCGCACAGTTTCAAAGGCAGCAGTGGCAACCTCGGGGCGGTGCGGCTGGCGCAGTTGTGTCAGCGGCTGGAGACGGAGTCCGTCAAGCCATCATCGGATCTGGGCGAATTGGTTGACCAGATCGATCATGAGTTCGCGTTGGTCCGGCCGCTGTATGAATCGGAGCGCCAACGCTTCAGTTTCTGAATCATCGCGCCAAACCTGGCCCGACTCTTGCTCTATCTCCAAGAACTGCATCCCCGACCTTCATGCAGTGGAGACCCTTACTTATGCCAGTCGCTCCCAATTCGCTTCTACAGGCTGCCCCCGCGGCCAAGCCTCAAGCGCCTGTCGCCACCCCGGCGGTAGCGGTTGCGGCCCCGCGTGACAAGGGTGCTGGCTTTGCTCAAGTGTTTGCCAACCAAGGTCCCAAGCCGGCGCCGAAGGCCGGCGACAGCCCAGGCAAAGTCACACGTGACAAGCCTGCTGATACCAACGCCAAACCGGCTGCCGATAGCGATGCCCCTGCCGCCAGCAAACCAGCGGTTGCCGATAGCGGCAATTCCTTGCCTGCCAAGCCGCCGGCCAAGGCCGACGACGGCGCTGGCAGCGACGGCGACAAAGCCACCGACCCGTCCCAGGCGCAACAGCCCCCGGTTGACCCGGTGGTCGATCCAGCGGTGATCGCTGCAATGACGCCGGTGCCTGTGCCCGTGCAAGCCTCGGCTCCCGCCGTGGCTGCCGAGGACGCGGCCCTGCCCGTCGCCGTGACCGATGAAGCCAAGCCGACGGCCTTCGACCCGGAGGCTGACCCCCTGGATGCGATGCCAGCTGTGCGTCTGGCGATGGAGCAGGGCGGCCACGTGTCGGCCAGCAGCCAGGCGGCGCAGAAAACTGCGATCCAGGACCAACCGACCGCCGCGCAGAGCTTTGCCGCCGGCCTGGCCACTATGGTCGACCAGCAAGCCACCAAGGACAGCACCGACCAGGGTGGCGACAATGCTTTCAGCGGGCTGATTGATGACGGCCTCAAGGACCTCAAGAACGCCAACAGCGACACCCGCGTGGATGATTTCGCCAACCGCCTGGCTGCGCTGACCCAGGCCGCCACGCCGAAAACCGCGAATGCCTTGCCGCCGGTCAACAATGCGCCACTGGCCATGCACCAGAGCGGCTGGACCGAAGAAGTGGTCAACCGCGTGATGTACCTCTCCAGCGCCAACCTCAAGTCGGCGGAGATCCAGTTGCAGCCGGCCGAGCTGGGGCGCCTGGATATCAAGGTCAACATGACCGCAGACCAGCAGGCCCAGGTCAGCTTCATGAGCGGCCATGCGGTGGTGCGTGAAGCCCTGGAAAGCCAGTCCGGACGCTTGCGCGAAATGTTCGCCCAGCAGGGTATGGGGCAGGTGGATGTGAATGTGTCTGACCAGTCCCGTGGACAGGAGCAGCAGCAACAGCAGGCCCAAACCCGTGGTGTGAGCGCTGGCGGCGGGCGCGGTGGCGACAGCGGCGGCCAGGTGGAGGTAGCTGAAGCCGTGGCGCCGGTGACCCAGACTGTCATCGGCTCCAGCGCCGTCGACTACTACGCCTGATTCAAGCCCTGTGAAGGTCAAAATGTGGGAGGGGGCTTGCCCCCGATAGCGGTGTGTCAGCAATGGATTTGTTGACTGACACACTGCTATCGGGGGCAAGCCCCCTCCCACATTTGATTTGGGTTGCCTTCGCGCTAGACAACTCTGGCATAACACTTGCTCTTGTCTTCCCGTAGATCTATGAATCCCCGAATAGTGACGGATTATTGGCATGGCGAAGAGCGACGACGCAGCAACTCCCCCCGCAGCAGGCAAAGGCAAGCTCAAGCTGATCCTGTTGATTGTGCTGGGCCTGCTCCTGGCCATCGGTGCCTCGATTGGCGGCACCTGGTACATCATGCACAGCAGTGCAAGCAAGCCGGTGCCCGCCGCTGAAACCGCCACTAACGTCAAGCAACCGGCAATCTTCGAACAGATGCTTCCGGCGTTTGTTGCCAATTACAACGTCAACGGTCGTCAGCGCTACCTGCAGGTGAGCATTACCTTGCTGGCGCGCAACCAGGCGGACCTGGACGCCCTCAAGGTGCATATGCCGGTGATCCGTAACAATCTGGTGATGCTGTTCTCCGGGCAGGCCTTCGACAGCCTCGCCACCCCGGTCGGCCAGGAAATGCTGCGTCAGAAGGTCACTGCCAGCGTGCAGGAAGTGGCCCAGAAAGAACTCGGCAAAGTCGTGGTCGAGCAGGCGCTCTTCACTAACTTCGTATTGCAGTAGGATCACGACATGGCCGTGCAGGACCTGCTGTCCCAGGATGAAATCGACGCGCTGTTGCACGGCGTGGACGATGGTCTGGTACAGACCGAAATGTCTGCCGAACCCGGCAGCGTCAAAAGCTACGACCTGACCAGCCAGGATCGCATCGTCCGTGGACGCATGCCGACCCTGGAAATGATCAACGAACGCTTTGCCCGCTATACCCGCATCAGCATGTTCAACATGTTGCGCCGCTCGGCGGACGTGGCGGTGGGCGGCGTGCAGGTGATGAAGTTCGGTGAATACGTGCACTCGCTGTACGTGCCCACCAGCCTCAACCTGGTCAAGATCAAGCCGTTGCGCGGCACCGCGCTGTTCATCCTCGACGCCAAGCTGGTGTTCAAGCTGGTGGACAACTTCTTCGGTGGCGACGGCCGCCACGCCAAGATCGAAGGGCGTGAGTTCACCCCCACCGAACTGCGTGTAGTGCGCATGGTGCTGGAACAGGCCTTCATCGACTTGAAGGAAGCCTGGCAGGCGATCATGGAAGTCAATTTCGAGTACATCAACTCGGAAGTGAACCCGGCCATGGCTAACATCGTCGGCCCCAGCGAGGCGATTGTAGTGTCGACCTTCCACATCGAGCTCGATGGCGGTGGCGGTGACCTGCACGTGACCATGCCGTACTCGATGATCGAACCGGTGCGCGAGATGCTCGACGCCGGCTTCCAGTCCGACCTCGACGACCAGGACGAGCGCTGGGTCAAGGCCCTGCGCGAAGACCTGCTGGACGTCGACGTGCCCCTGAGCGCCACCGTGGCTCGTCGCCAGTTGCGCCTGCGGGATATTTTGCACATGCAACCGGGGGACATCATCCCCGTCGAACTGCCGGAAGAACTGATCATGCGCGCCAACGGCGTGCCGTCGTTCAAGGTCAAGCTCGGTTCCCACAAGGGAAACCTGGCGCTGCAGGTGGTCGAGCCGATCACCCGCCGCTGATGCACCCCTATTTATGAATGTTTGCTTCGCCGAGGACATGTAATGGCTACCGAACACGAAAACACTTCCGCCGAAGACCAGGCCCTGGCTGACGAGTGGGCTGCGGCCCTGGAAGAAACCGGCGATGTCGGCCAGGACGACATCGACGCGCTGCTGGCCGCCGACGCCGCCACCGCACCGGCTGGCAATCGCCTGGCGATGGAAGAATTCGGCAGCGTGCCGAAGAACAACGAGCCGGTGACCCTCGATGGCCCGAACCTGGATGTGATCCTCGACATCCCGGTATCGATCTCCATGGAAGTGGGCAGCACCGAAATCAACATCCGCAACCTGCTGCAACTCAACCAGGGCTCGGTGATCGAGCTCGACCGCCTGGCCGGTGAGCCTCTGGACGTGCTGGTCAACGGCACCCTGATCGCCCACGGCGAGGTGGTGGTGGTCAACGAGAAGTTCGGCATTCGCCTGACGGACGTGATCAGCCCGAGCGAACGCATCAAGAAGTTGCGCTGAGATGAAGTATTCGATGGCGGGACTGTTGCTGGCGCTGCCATTGAGCGCCCTGGCGGCGGAGCCGGTTGCCCAGGCGGCTGCGGCGCCGGTGGTCGGCAGTGGTGTCGGCGGGCAATTGACCCAGCTGGTGCTGGGCCTGTTGCTGGTGGTCGGCTTGATATTCGTGCTGGCCTGGCTGATGCGCCGCGTACAGGGCATCGGCCCGGGCAATGCCCAGGTCATCGAGCTGGTTGGCTCGCGCGCTCTCGGCCCACGGGATCGCCTGGTGCTGGTGCAGGTTGGCGAGGAGCAGATCCTGCTCGGTATCACTCCCGGCCGTATTACCCCGCTGCATGTACTCAAGACACCGGTGAACGTGGATCAGTCCCAGCCGGCCACGCCAGAATTCGCCCAGCGCCTGATGGAGTTGCTGGGCAAGGATCAGAAGGATAAGAAGTAATGCGCGTTTTCTTGACGCTCATGCTGTTGCTGGCCGCGCCGATGGCCCTGGGGGCCGACCCGTTGTCGATCCCGGCGATCACCCTGGGTACCAGCGCGGCCGGTGCCCAGGAGTATTCGGTCAGCCTGCAGATCCTGCTGATCATGACCGCGCTGAGCTTTATCCCGGCGTTTGTCATGCTGATGACCAGCTTCACGCGGATCATCATCGTCTTCTCGATCCTGCGCCAGGCCCTGGGCCTGCAGCAGACGCCGTCGAACCAGATCCTCACCGGTATGGCCTTGTTCCTGACGCTGTTCATCATGGCGCCGGTGTTCGACAAGGTGAACCAGCAAGCCCTGCAACCTTACCTCGCGGAAAAGCTCAACGCCCAGGACGCCATCGACAAGGCCCAGGGCCCGATCAAGGACTTCATGCTGTCGCAAACCCGCTCCAGCGACCTTGAGCTGTTCATGCGCCTGTCCAAGCGCACCGACATCGCCACCCCGGACCAGGCGCCGCTGACCATCCTGGTGCCGGCGTTCGTCACGTCTGAATTGAAGACTGCGTTCCAGATAGGTTTCATGATCTTTATCCCGTTCCTGATCATCGACCTGGTGGTGGCGAGCGTGCTGATGGCCATGGGGATGATGATGCTGTCGCCGTTGATCATCTCGCTGCCGTTCAAGATCATGCTGTTTGTGCTGGTGGACGGCTGGGCGCTGATTATCGGCACCCTGGCCGGCAGTTTCGGAGGCGTGTGATTTGTTAGGTGAAGCAGCATGACCCCAGAAGTCGCCGTCGACCTGTTCCGTGAAGCGCTATGGCTGACCACCATGATGGTCGCCGTGCTGGTGGTGCCGAGCCTGTTGGTAGGCCTGTTGGTGGCGATGTTCCAGGCAGCCACCCAGATCAACGAACAGACCCTGAGCTTCCTGCCGCGCCTGCTGGTGATGCTGGTCACCCTGATCGTCGCCGGCCCGTGGCTGGTGCAAACCTTTATGGAATACATCCTGCAGCTGTACGGCAGTATTCCGCAGTTGATCGGCTGACCTGATGCAGTCGTTGCTGGCCCTCACCGACACCCAGATCAGCACCTGGGTGGCCTCGTTCATCCTGCCGCTGTTTCGCGTGGCGGCGGTGCTGATGAGCATGCCGGTGTTCGGTACTACCCTGGTGCCGCAGCGTGTGCGGCTGTATTTCGCCGTGGCGATCACAGTGGTGATCGTTCCTGGCCTGCCGCCGATGCCGCCGGTCAACGCCCTGGACCTCAGTGCCTTGATGCTGATTGCCGAACAGATCCTGATCGGCGCGCTGCTGGGGTTCTCCCTGCAACTGTTCTTCCAGGCGTTCGTGATCGCCGGGCAGATCATCTCGATCCAGATGGGCATGGGCTTCGCCTCGATGGTCGACCCCACCAACGGTGTGTCGGTGGCGGTGATCGGGCAATTCCTGACCATGCTGGTGACCTTGCTGTTCCTGGCCATGAACGGCCATCTGGTGGCATTCGAAGTGCTCACCGAGAGCTTCACCACCTTGCCGGTGGGCTCGGGGCTGGTAGTCAATCATTTCTGGGAGTTGGTGGGACGCCTCAGCTGGGTGCTGGGCGCCTCGCTGCTGCTGGTGCTGCCGGCGATCACCGCACTGTTGGTGGTCAACATTGCGTTCGGCGTGATGACCCGTGCGGCGCCGCAACTGAACATCTTCTCGATCGGTTTCCCCTTGACCCTGGTGTTGGGCATGGGGATTTTCTGGGTCGGCCTGGCTGACATTCTCAATCAGTATCAACCGCTGGCCACCGACGCCTTGCAGTTCTTACGTGATCTGGCACGGGCGCGCTGAGCCATGGCCGAGAGCGAGAGTGGTCAGGACAAGACAGAAGACCCCACGGAGAAACGTAAAAAGGACTCCAGGGAAAAGGGCGAGATTGCACGCTCCAAAGAGCTGAATACCTTCGCCACCATGATGGCCGGCGCCGGTGCTTTGCTGATCTACGGCGGTGGCCTGGCGCTGGACCTGATGGAGCTGATGAAGCACAACTTCAGCCTGCCCCGCGAGGTGCTGCTCAGCCCCGGCGCCATGGGCCAATACCTGCTGCATTCGGGCCAGATCGCGATCCTGGCGGTGCAACCGATCCTGATCACCCTGTTGCTCGCCGCGCTGATCGGCCCGGTGGCACTCGGCGGCTGGTTGTTCGCCGCTGGCAGCATGGCGCCCAAATTCAGCCGCATGAACCCCGGCGCCGGGCTCAAGCGCATGTTTTCCGCCAAGGCCCTGGTGGAGCTGCTCAAGGCCCTGGCCAAGTTCATCCTGATTCTGTTCGTGGCCCTGGCCGTACTGTCGTCCGACATCGATGACTTGCAGCGCATCGCCCATGAGCCGCTCGAATCCGCGATCATCCATAGCGTGCAAGTGGTGGGCTGGAGTTCCCTGTGGATGGCCCTGGGGCTGATCCTCATTGCCGCGGTGGATGCGCCGATCCAGCTGTGGGAAAGCCACAAGAAACTGCTGATGACCAAGCAGGAAGTGCGCGACGAACACAAGGACCAGGAAGGCCGCCCCGAGGTCAAGCAACGCATCCGCCAACTGCAGCGCGAGATGTCCCAGCGCAAGATGATGGCCTCGGTGCCCGACGCCGACGTGATCATCACCAACCCGACCCACTACGCCGTGGCCCTCAAGTACGACCCCGAGAAGGGTGGTGCGCCAATGTTGCTGGCCAAGGGCAGCGACTTTACCGCGCTGAAAATCCGCGAAATCGCCGTGGCCAACGACATCCTGCTGCTGGAATCCCCGGCGCTGGCGCGGTCGATCTTCTACTCCACCGACCTCGACCAGGAAATCCCGGCCGGGTTGTACCTGGCGGTGGCCCAGGTGCTGGCGTACGTCTACCAGATCCGCCAATACCGCGCCGGCAAGGGCAAGCGCCCGGACCCGCTCAAAGACCTGCCGATCCCGCCGGATTTACGTCGCGACACTTGATGCCTCTCTGACCTGTCAACTTTGACAGTAGCCATGACGCCGCCTTCACTGTTTGATACAGCGATGAGGCGCGCAGCCATGCGCGCCTCGGGAGGCGCAGATGGATAAGGGCACGGTCAGGTGGTTCGACGCGGTCAAGGGCATTGGCTTTATTGCCCGAGACCGTGATGGCAATGAGGTTGCTGTTGAGCCCAAAGGCGCTAAGAACGCTGAAGTTCCGCCCGCCGCGCCCAAGCGACGAAAACCCCGCAAGCGGAAAAAACCACTGGATACATGATTCGACGGTTCTAGCACCCATCGGCTGCTTGCGTCTACCTGTCAACTTTGACAGTAGCCAAAGGGCGCGTGCCGTTGTTTAGTACAGATCAGGCACTTCGCGCATGTAGTAAACCGGATGCAGGGGAGAGCGGTATTGAAGCTGGCTACAGGTACTGTCAAATCCTATGAGTTGGCCCGGGGAGAGTGGTTGATTGCGTTGGATGATGAGGAAGAATGCGTATTCGTCGATTGGAGCGATTGGCATTGGGCTGCGCTATCGATTGGTGAGCAGATAATGTTTCAGATGATCAATAAACCTAAGGGCGTTTATGCGCTTCCTGTCGGCGCAAGCGTGCAGGGCGGGTCTATAGGTGTAAGGAGAAGGGCAATGGCAACGGGTACTGTGAAGTGGTTTAACGTGGAGAAGGGCTTTGGTTTTATTACCCTGGATGATGGAGGGGCGGATGTTTTTGCCCATTACTCGGCAATTCAGTCGAATGGATACAAAAGTCTGGAAGAAAACCAAAGAGTTGAGTTTGATATAGCACAAGGACCAAAAGGTCTGCAGGCCGAGAATATACGGCCTCTTTGAAGGCTCAAATGTGGGAGGGGGTAAGCCCCCTCCCACATGTGGAACGTGTTATCCGCTGCTGGCCGCGCTCGTCAGTGCTGCGCCAGCGTGCACACGATCAGCCAGTAATTGCGCCAGTTCGATCAACTGCGCAACGCCGAGCAACTCCTCTCGTTTAGGGCCTTCCAGGTCAAATGCCAGGTCGCAGCTCAGGGCATTGGCCGAAGCGAGTGTTTCACTGAGGTTGACCAGCAGGTCTTCGGTGCTGATGCCGTCGGCTACGGTAAACAGCCGGATGGGGGGATTTGGGGTGGGTTTGATCATTTTGACGTTCCTAGAAAAGTGGAGCCGCCACTGATCGCCGCGACGCGATGGAGGGTGGCAGCTGTACGCAGGTTCGCGGACCGGTCTAGGAACAACCCGGCATACCCGAAGGTATCCCGCGCACAGCCGCCATAGCGCCGCACAGTAGACGATAAAAAACCGCTTACTGAAAGGGAGATGGTGCTTTTGTTCCGTAGTAAACCGGGCCGCGACGCCCGACCGCTGCGTTTGCAGCGGTGTACGGAGACTAGAGAGCCGGTTTCCTAGGGGCAACCCCAAATCCTTGTCAGAAATTTCCTCGGTAGCCCCGGCTGTACACAGATCAAATGTGGGAGGGGGCTTGCTCCCGATAGCGGTGAATCAGCCAAACATCAGTGCCTGATACACCGCTATCGGGAGCAAGCCCCCTCCCACATTTGGATTGATTTACACCCGGTGGCCCGGGGTGTTTGCGAGGTTCTCCGGGCCCAAAAGCAAAGTTGGAAGGCTTCTTGCAATACCGCCTTCAAGTCGCCCTTCAGCGTCAAAACTTTGCTTCAAGGACACGAGGAATACCGGTGGTAGATCGCTCTCAAATGCTCAACACGGCCCGTGGCACCCTGACTGATCTGTCGCGGGGCAATCTGGGTGTGCCGTTGTTGTTGCTGGTAATGCTGGCAATGATGATGTTGCCGATGCCACCGTTCCTGCTCGACGTGTTCTTCACTTTCAACATTGCCCTGTCTGTCGTGGTCCTGCTGGTCTGCGTGTACGCGCTGCGGCCGCTGGATTTCGCGGTATTCCCCACCATCCTGCTGATTGCGACCCTGCTGCGCCTGGCGCTGAACGTGGCGTCGACGCGGGTGGTGATGCTCCACGGCCAGGACGGCCACGCCGCCGCCGGTAAGGTGATCCAGGCCTTCGGTGAGGTGGTGATCGGCGGTAACTACGTGGTCGGTATCGTGGTGTTCGCAATCCTGATGATCATCAACTTCGTGGTGGTGACCAAGGGCGCCGGGCGGATTTCCGAGGTAAGCGCGCGCTTTACCCTCGATGCGATGCCCGGCAAGCAGATGGCCATCGACGCCGACCTCAATGCCGGCCTGATCGACCAGAACCAGGCCAAGACCCGCCGCCTGGAAGTGGCCCAGGAGGCCGAGTTCTACGGCTCCATGGACGGTGCCAGTAAGTTCGTGCGCGGTGACGCCATCGCCGGCCTGTTGATTCTGTTTATCAACCTGATCGGCGGCATGGCGGTCGGCATCTTCCAGCACGGCATGACCTTCGGCGATGCCGGCAAGGTCTACGCCTTGCTGACCATCGGTGACGGTTTAGTGGCGCAATTGCCATCACTGTTGTTATCCACAGCGGCGGCCATCATGGTGACCCGTGCTTCGGGCTCCGAAGACATGGGCAAGCAGATCAGCCGGCAGATGTTCGCGTCGCCCAAGGCCTTGGCCGTGGCGGCGGGCATCATGGCGATCATGGGCATCGTGCCGGGCATGCCCCACGTGTCGTTCCTGACCATGGCCGCCTTGGCCGGTGGCGGTGCCTACCTGTTCTGGAAAAAACAGAACCAGGTCAAGGTCCAGGCCCTGCAGGAGGTTGCACGCCAACAGGAACTGCTGCCATCCCCAGCCCGCGCCCAGGAAACCAAGGAGTTGGGTTGGGACGACGTGACCCCGATCGACATGATCGGCCTGGAAGTCGGCTACCGCCTGATCCCGCTGGTGGATCGCAACCAAGGCGGGCAATTGCTGGCGCGGATCAAGGGCGTGCGCAAGAAGCTGTCCCAGGACCTGGGCTTTTTGATGCCCACCGTGCATATCCGCGACAACCTCGACCTGGCCCCCAGTGCCTACCGCCTGACCCTGATGGGTGTGATCCTCGCCGAAGCCGAGATCTACCCGGACCGCGAACTGGCGATCAACCCCGGCCAGGTGTTCGGTACCCTCAACGGCATCACCGCCAAAGATCCGGCTTTTGGCCTGGAAGCGGTGTGGATCGAAGTCAGCCAGCGCAGCCAGGCGCAGTCCCTGGGTTACACCGTGGTCGATGCCAGTACGGTGGTCGCCACCCACCTCAACCAGATTCTCTACAAACACTCCCACGAGCTGATCGGCCATGAGGAAGTCCAGCAATTGATGGGCCTGCTGGCCAAGTCGTCGCCGAAACTGGCCGAAGAGCTGGTGCCGGGCGTGCTGACGCTGTCGCAATTGCTCAAGGTGTTGCAGGCGCTGCTGGCCGAACAGGTGCCGGTGCGCGACATTCGCAGCATTGCCGAGGCCATCGCCAACAATGCCGCCAAGAGTCAAGATACTGCCGCGCTGGTGGCGGCGGTGCGCGTCGGATTGTCCCGTGCAATCGTGCAAAGCATTGTAGGCATTGAGTCTGAGCTGCCTGTTATCACCTTGGAGCCAAGGTTGGAACAAATATTGCTCAATAGTATTCAGAAGGCCGGTCAGGGCCAGGAAGAAGGTGTTTTGCTGGAGCCAAGCATGGCTGAAAAGCTGCAGCGTTCGTTGATCGATGCCGCGCAGCGCCAGGAAATGCAGGGCAACCCGGTCATTCTTTTGGTGGCCGGTCCGGTTCGGGCGATGTTGTCGCGGTTTGGACGCTTGGCTGTACCGAATTTGCACGTGTTGGCTTACCAGGAAATTCCTGACAATAAGCAAGTGACTATCGTCGCGACAGTAGGGCCCAATGGCTGAGGTAGTGGGTTATGCAAGTTAAGCGTTTTTTCGCCGCCGATATGCGTCAGGCCATGAAACTGGTCCGTGATGAGCTGGGCGCCGACGCCGCGATTATCGGTAACCGTCGGATTGCCGGCGGTGTCGAGCTGACGGCTGCGCTGGATTACACGCCCCAGGCCCTGGCCCCGCGTGTGCCGAACATGGAACTCGAAGACGAGTTGCGCAAGACTGCCTCGCGCATTGTGTCGGCCCAGGCTGAACTGAGCATGCGTGGCGACAGCGACGCCAGCACCAATCGCCAATTGTTCGCCGGCCTGCCGTTGACGGCTGCCGAGCCGCTGGTAGAACCGACGTTCGTCGAGCCACCGCGTCCAGCTGCGCCAGCCCCGGCCGCCGCTGTCGACCAACGTGTGTTCGACTCGATGCGCTTTGAACTCAACGGCCTGCGCGAATTGCTCGAAGTGCAGCTGGGCTCGCTGGCCTGGACGCAACTGCAAGGCAGCAAGCCGCAACAGGCCAACCTCTGGCGTCGCCTGCAACGCATCGGCCTGTCCGGCCCGTTGTCCCGCGATTTGCTGGCCTTGACCGCCGAAGTCGAAGAACCCCGCCAGGCCTGGCGCATGCTGCTGGCGCACTTGGCACGCATGATCGCTACGCCGGAAATCGAACCTCTGGAAGAGGGCGGTGTGATTGCCATGGTCGGCCCCGCCGGCATGGGCAAGACCACCACCCTGGCCAAGCTGGCCGCCCGTTATGTGCTCAAGTACGGCGCACAGAATATCGCTCTGGTGAGCATGGACAGCTACCGCATCGGCGCCCAGGAGCAGCTCAAGACCCTGGGGCGCATCCTCAATGTGCCGGTGACCCACGTCGACCCGGGCCAGTCCCTGGCCAATGCCCTCGACCCGCTGCTGCGCAAGCGCGTGGTGCTGATCGATACCGCCGGCCTGCAAGCCAGCGATCCGGCGCTGCGCATGCAACTCGAAAGCCTGGCCGGGCGTGGCATCAAGTCGAAAAATTACCTGGTGCTTGCAACCACCAGCCAGAAACAGGTTCTTACCGCTGCTTACCACAGTTACAAGCGTTGCGGCCTGGCCGGTTGCATCCTCACCAAACTCGATGAAACTGCGAGCCTGGGCGAAGTGTTGAGCCTGGCCATCAGCCATGAATTACCGGTCGCCTACCTGACCGACGGGCCGCGGATCCCGGATGATCT
The DNA here is from genome assembly GCF_900105675.1 of Pseudomonas synxantha. Taxonomy (NCBI): domain Bacteria; kingdom Pseudomonadati; phylum Pseudomonadota; class Gammaproteobacteria; order Pseudomonadales; family Pseudomonadaceae; genus Pseudomonas; species Pseudomonas synxantha. The sequence continues at coordinate 870,521 of NZ_LT629786.1, forward strand.
GCATCTGCCGCGCCGTCATCAGTTGGTCAGCCGTGCCGTAAGTGTGCAAATGCAAGAAGAGCCTAGCGAGGAAGCGATGGCCGATATGTTCGCCGACCTTTACCACCACCCGGCTAAACGGGTCGGTTAAGGCAGGATGAACACCGTGAAATGTACCTACATCGATGGTCTGCAAGCGATTCACGCGGCCAAGCCATGTAGCCTGCGTCTAAGCAAGACAAGGTAAAGAAATAAAATGGGCAGCATGCATCCCGTACAGGTGATCGCGGTGACCGGCGGCAAAGGTGGCGTCGGCAAAACTAACGTGTCAGTGAATTTGTCCCTGGCCCTGGCAGAGCTTGGCCGTCGCGTCATGCTGCTGGATGCTGACCTGGGCTTGGCGAACGTGGACGTTCTGCTGGGGCTGACACCCAAACATACCCTTGCCGATGTGATCGAGGGCCGCTGTGAGCTGCGCGATGTGCTGCTCCAGGGTCCCGGTGGCATCCGCATCGTGCCGGCTGCCTCGGGCACCCAGAGCATGGTGCACCTGAGCCCCGCGCAGCATGCCGGGCTGATCCAGGCGTTCAGCGATATCGGCGACAACCTCGATGTGCTGGTGATCGACACTGCCGCCGGGATCGGCGAGTCGGTGGTCAGCTTCGTGCGCGCAGCGCAAGAAGTGCTGCTGGTGGTGTGCGACGAGCCCACTTCGATCACCGATGCCTACGCGTTGATCAAACTGCTTAACCGCGACTACGGCATGAACCGCTTCCGCGTGCTGGCCAACATGGCCCAAAGCCCGCAGGAAGGGCGCAACCTGTTCGCCAAGTTGACCAAGGTCACGGACCGCTTCCTCGATGTGGCTTTACAATACGTTGGCGCAGTTCCTTACGACGAGTGTGTGCGCAAGGCCGTGCAAAAGCAGCGTGCGGTCTACGAAGCGTTCCCTCGTTCCAAGTGCGCACTGGCGTTCAAGGCCATTGCCCAGAAGGTCGATACCTGGCCGTTGCCCGCCAACCCCCGGGGGCATCTGGAATTTTTCGTCGAGCGTTTGGTGCATCAGACGAGCGCAGGACCGGTGCTATGACATCCAGCGGCTACAACCTTTACAAAAAGTCGGCACGTGACAGCCAGGGCGAATTGATCGAGCGTTACGCGCCCCTGGTCAAGCGCATTGCCTATCACCTGTTGGCGCGCCTGCCGGCCAGTGTGCAGGTCGAGGACTTGATCCAGGCCGGCATGATCGGCCTGCTCGAAGTGTCGACCAAATACGACGCGAGCAAGGGTGCGAGTTTCGAGACGTATGCGGGCATCCGTATCCGTGGCGCGATGCTCGATGAAGTGCGTAAAGGGGATTGGGCGCCGCGTTCGGTACACCGCAATACGCGCATGGTCAGTGATGCAATTCGTGCAATTGAAGCAAAAACCGGTCGTGACGCTAAAGATCATGAAGTTGCGGCCGAACTCCAATTGAGTCTCGACGATTATTACGGGATTTTGAACGATACCTTGGGCAGCCGCCTGTTCAGTTTCGACGACCTGCTGCAGGACGGCGAACACGAAGGGCTGCACGAGGACGGCGCGAGTGCACATCTCGAACCGTCTCGCGACCTGGAAGACGAACGTTTCCAGAGCGCGTTGGCGGACGCGATTGCCAATTTGCCGGAGCGTGAGCGCCTGGTACTGGCGCTGTACTACGACGAAGAGCTGAACCTCAAGGAAATCGGTGAGGTGCTGGGGGTCAGCGAATCGCGTGTCAGCCAGTTGCATAGCCAGTGCGCGGCCCGCTTGCGGGGGCGATTGGGAGAGTGGCGCGCGCGCTGACAGGCAGTGTGGGGACACTGCAGACGCTACCGTGAAGCCGCAAGGTTCGCGGGCTCGTACCGTGGTGCCCTGGGCAGTCCTTTTTGTGTAACGCCTGTTGATTGAAATGGCGCGTCCAGGTGCTGGGCGCGTTTAAGACTGCTTGGAGGTCGAATTGGACAAGAACATGAAAATCCTCATCGTTGATGACTTCTCAACGATGCGGCGGATCATAAAAAACCTGTTGCGTGACCTTGGGTTCACCAACACGGTCGAGGCGGATGATGGCATCACGGCGATTCCGATCCTCAACAGCGGAAGCATCGATTTTCTGGTAACCGACTGGAACATGCCGGGCATGACCGGTATCGATCTGCTGCGCCATGTACGTGCCGATGAAAAACTGCGCAGCCTGCCTGTGCTGATGGTGACCGCTGAAGCCAAGCGTGAACAGATCATCGAAGCCGCCCAAGCCGGGGTCAACGGCTACGTGGTCAAGCCATTCACTGCACTGGCCTTGAAAGAGAAGATTGAAAAAATCTTCGAACGCATCGGTCATTGATGCTGCCACGGGGGAGCTATGGAGCATAACGAATCATCGCAGGCCGACTTCGAGTCGACCCTGAAAAAACATGCTCACCGCTTGGTCGACAGCCTGGAAAAAGGCCAGTTCGCCGATGCGGTGCAGTTGATCCATGAGCTTAACCAGACCCGTGATCGCGGCCTGTACCAGGAAGTGGGCAAGCTCACACGCGAGCTGCACAGTGCGATCGTCAATTTTCAGATTGACCCGCGCATGCCCCAGGCCGAAGAGATTTCGCAAATCACCGACGCTACCGAACGCCTGTCCTATGTGGTCAGGCTGACCGAGGCGGCGGCCAACCGCACCATGGACCTGGTGGAAAACGCCACGCCGCTGGTCAACGGCATGACCAGCGAAGCCCAGGCCTTGAGCGTTGACTGGGGCCGCTTCATGCGCCGCGAAGTGGGGGCTGAAGAGTTTCGGGAATTGGCCCGTCGGGTCGAGGGTTTCCTGTCGCGCAGCGAACAGGAAAACCGCACGGTGGCCAGCAACCTCAACGACATCCTGCTGGCCCAGGATTACCAGGACCTCACCGGCCAGGTGATCAAGCGCGTGACCCAGTTGGTCACCGAAGTGGAAAGCAACTTGCTCAAATTGGTGCTGATGGCCGGCCAGGTCGACCGTTTTGCCGGCATCGAGCATGACCGCGAAGCGATCCTCTCGGAAAAAGATCCACAAAAACATCTCGCCAAGGGTGAAGGTCCGCAGATTCATGCCGATAAACGTGAAGACGTTATGTCAGGTCAGGATGACGTAGATGACCTGTTATCCAGTTTAGGCTTCTAAGGAGCACACCCATGAGCTTCGGCGCCGATGAAGAAATCCTTCAGGATTTCCTTGTAGAGGCCGGCGAAATTTTAGAGCAACTGTCCGAGCAACTGGTCGAGCTGGAAAGCCGACCGGATGATGCGAACCTGCTCAATGCAATTTTTCGCGGTTTTCACACTGTAAAAGGGGGCGCCGGCTTCCTCCAGCTCCATGAGCTGGTGGAGTGCTGTCACATCGCCGAGAACGTGTTCGACATCCTGCGCAAGGGTGAGCGGCAGGTCGACTCGGAACTGATGGACGTGATTCTAGAAGCACTGGATGCGGTCAACGGCATGTTCAGTGAAGTGCGCGAACGTGCGCCGATCACGGCGGCCACTCCGGAACTGTTGGCGGCCCTGGCGCGCCTGGCGGAACCGGCCGCGGCTGCGCCGGTAGCACAAGCTGAGCCGGAACCAGTGGTGGAGGCCGAGGCGGATGTGACCGACAGCGAGTTCGAACAGCTGCTCGATTCGCTCAATGCGGTCAAGGCCGAAGCCGAAGCCCCGGCGGCGCCTGTCGCCACGCCGACCAGCGAAGACATTACCGACGCAGAGTTTGAATCCCTGCTTGACCAGTTGCATGGCAAGGGTCAGTTCGCGGCCGATGCCGTGGCACCCGCTGCGCCAGAAGCACCGGCTGCCAGCGCCAGCACCGACATTACCGATGATGAATTCGAGGCACTGCTCGACCAGCTGCATGGTAAAGGCACGTTTGTAGCCGAAGCCCTGCCGGAAGTCGCCGCCACTGCTGCCACTGCCACTGCCGCCGCAGCTCCAGCGGCTCCAGCGGCCAGCAGCGCCGCACCGGCCGGCGACGGACTGATCTCCGATCACGAGTTCGAAGCCTTGCTGGACGAGTTGCATGGCAAAGGCAAGTTCACCGAGGTAGCCCCGGCTGCCGCGGCTGCGGTCGCCGCCGCACCGGTTGCCGCCAAAGCTGCCGCGCCGGTCGCCAAGCCAGCCCCAGCCGCTGCCCCGGCACCTGCGCGTGCAGCGGCGCCGGCGGTGGCGGAAAAGCCCGCCAGTGAAGCCGAAACCACCGTGCGCGTCGACACCGCGCGCCTGGACGACATCATGAACATGGTCGGCGAGCTGGTGCTGGTGCGTAACCGCCTGGTGCGCCTGGGCCTGAACAGCGGCGACGAAGCCATGCAGAAGGCCGTGTCGAACCTCGATGTGGTCACCGCTGACTTGCAGACCGCCGTGATGAAAACACGGATGCAGCCGATCAAGAAAGTCTTCGGCCGTTTCCCGCGCCTGGTCCGCGACCTGGCACGCCAGCTCAAGAAAGAAATCAACCTGGAACTGGTGGGCGAAGAAACCGACCTCGACAAGAACCTGGTCGAGGCCTTGGCCGACCCGCTGGTCCACTTGGTGCGCAACGCCGTCGACCATGGCATCGAAACCCCGGAAGAACGCGAAGCCTCGGGCAAGTCCCGCAACGGCAAAGTGATCCTGGCGGCGGAGCAGGAAGGCGACCATATCTTGCTGTCGATCACCGATGACGGCAAAGGCATGGACCCGAACATTCTGCGGGGCATCGCCGTCAAGCGCGGCGTGATGGACAAGGACGCCGCCGACCGCCTGACCGACACCGAGTGCTACAACCTGATCTTCGCCCCGGGCTTCTCGACCAAGACCGAGATCTCCGACGTGTCCGGCCGTGGCGTGGGCATGGACGTGGTGAAGACCAAGATCAGCCAGCTCAACGGCTCGATCAATATCTACTCGACCAAGGGCCAAGGCTCCAAGATCGTCATCAAGGTGCCGTTGACCCTGGCGATCATGCCGACCCTGATGGTGATGCTGGGCAACCAGGCGTTCGCCTTCCCGCTGGTCAACGTCAACGAGATCTTCCACCTCGACCTGTCGCGCACCAACGTGGTGGACGGCCAGGAAGTGGTGATCGTGCGCGACAAGGCGTTGCCGCTGTTCTACCTCAAGCGCTGGCTGGTGGCTTCGGCTGCCCATGAAGAACAGCGCGAAGGCCATGTGGTGATTCTGTCCGTGGGCACCCAGCGCATCGGCTTTGTGGTCGACCAACTGGTGGGCCAGGAAGAAGTGGTGATCAAGCCTTTGGGCAAGATGCTGCAGGGAACCCCGGGCATGTCGGGCGCCACCATCACCGGTGACGGTCGCATTGCGCTGATTCTCGATGTTCCGAGCATGCTCAAGCGTTACGCCGCACGGCGTATTTGATTCTGGTGGGGCAGGGCGGTCATGCCCGCCCCGCCTAACGGAGTGTTTATGGCAGTCAAGGTCCTGGTGGTGGACGATTCGGGTTTCTTCCGCCGCCGCGTCTCGGAAATTCTTTCCGCTGATCCAACGATCCAGGTGGTCGGTACGGCCACCAACGGCAAAGAGGCGATCGATCAAGCCATCGCCTTGAAGCCGGACGTGATCACCATGGACTACGAGATGCCGATGATGGATGGCATCACTGCCGTACGTCATATCATGCAGCGCTGCCCCACCCCGGTATTGATGTTTTCCTCGCTGACTCACGAAGGCGCGCGAGTAACCCTCGACGCACTGGATGCCGGCGCGGTGGACTTCCTGCCGAAGAATTTCGAAGACATCTCGCGCAACCCCGAGAAGGTCAAGCAGATGCTCTGCGAGAAGGTGCACAGCATTTCCCGCAGTAACCGTCGCAGCCTGTTCAGCGCACCTGCGCCGGCAGCGGCACCTGCGCCCGCAGCGCCTGCGCCGAGTTCGTCGTTTGCACGCCCGGCGCCTGCGCCCGTGGCTCGGCCTGCGGTGGCGCCGGTACGTACCGCAGCGGCACCGAGCGCTCATTCGCCAGCGCCCAAGCGCAAGGCTTACAAGCTGGTTGCCATCGGCACCTCCACCGGCGGCCCGGTGGCCTTGCAGCGGGTGTTGACGCAATTGCCGGCCAACTTCCCGGCGCCGATCGTACTGGTTCAGCACATGCCCGCCGCGTTCACCAAGGCATTCGCCGAACGTTTGGACAAGCTGTGCCGCATCACCGTCAAGGAAGCCGAGGATGGCGACATCCTGCGCCCTGGCCTGGCGCTGCTGGCCCCGGGTGGCAAGCAGATGATGGTGGATGGCCGTGGCGCGATCAAAATCCTGCCGGGCGACGAGCGCCTGAACTACAAACCGTGCGTGGATATCACCTTTGGTTCGGCGGCCAAGTCCTACGGTGACAAAGTTCTGGCGGTGGTGCTTACCGGCATGGGCGCCGACGGCCGTGAAGGCGCACGCCTGCTCAAGCAGGGTGGCAGCACCATCTGGGCCCAGGACGAGGCCAGTTGCGTGATCTATGGCATGCCCATGGCCATCGTCAAGGCTGACCTGGCCGACGCGGTCTATAGCCTGGACGACATCGGCAAGCATCTGGTGGAGGCCTGCCTCTGATGGATGTCTTGAGCCTGATCGGCATCACCATGGCGTTTGTCGCCATCATTGGCGGCAACTACCTGGAAGGCGGCCACCTTGGCGCCTTGGCCAATGGCCCGGCGGCGCTGATCGTGATCGGCGGCACCGTGGGCGCGGCACTCTTGCAGTCGCCGCTGAGCTCGTTCAAGCGTGCCATGCAGATTCTGGTGTGGATCATTTTCCCGCCACGGGTCGACCTGCCAGGCGGCATCGACCGCGTGGTCAATTGGAGCCTCACCGCACGCAAGGAAGGCCTGTTGGGCCTGGAAGGCGTGGCCGATGCCGAGCCCGACAACTACGCACGCAAAGGCCTGCAATTGCTGGTGGACGGCGCTGAGCCGGAAGCGATCCGCAGTATTCTCGAGGTGGATTTCTACACTCAGGAAAGCCGTGATATCAACGCCGCCAAAGTCTTTGAAAGCATGGGCGGCTACGCGCCGACCATCGGTATCATCGGTGCGGTAATGGGGCTGATCCACGTGATGGGCAACCTGGCCGACCCCTCGCAGCTGGGCAGCGGCATCGCCGTGGCGTTTGTCGCCACCATCTACGGCGTGGCCAGTGCCAACCTGGTGCTGCTGCCGGTGGCCAGCAAGCTCAAGTCGATTGCCACGCGCCAGTCGCGTTATCGCGAGATGCTGCTTGAAGGCATCCTGTCGATTGCCGAGGGCGAGAACCCGCGCTCCATCGAATTGAAGCTCCAGGGCTTCATGGATTGATGGGAAGGAGCTGCCTGTGAGCCGTCGCCGCCGCGAGCCCGAGGAACACGTCAACCATGAACGCTGGCTGGTGTCCTACGCGGACTTCATCACCTTGCTGTTCGCGTTTTTCGTGGTGATGTACTCCATCTCGTCGGTCAACGAAGGCAAATACAAAATCATTTCCCAGGCGCTGGTGGGCGTGTTCAACGATACCGAACGTGCCCTCAAGCCGATTCCCATTGGCGACGAGCGGCCCAAGACCGTGACCCCGGCCAAGCCGCTGGTCAACGACAGCGATGAAACCGCTGCCGGCGTGGGTGGCACCAGCGACCCGCTGAAAAGCATCGCCGATGATATCAGCGCCGCGTTTGGCGACTTGATCAGCTCCAACCAGATGACCGTGCGCGGCAACGAGCTGTGGGTGGAGATCGAGCTGAACTCCAGCCTGTTGTTCGCCAGCGCCGATGCCATGCCCAGCGACCAGGCGTTCACCATCATCGACAAGGTGGCGTCGATTCTCAAACCATTTGAAAACCCGATTCACGTTGAAGGCTTCACCGACAATTTTCCCATCAGCACCGCGCAGTACCCGACCAACTGGGAACTGTCATCGGCCCGCGCCGCCAGTATCGTGCGCATGTTGGCGATGCAGGGTGTGAACCCCCAGCGCCTGGCATCGGTGGGCTATGGTGAATTCCAGCCGGTGGCCAATAACGCCACGGTGGAAGGCCGTGCACGCAATCGCCGGGTAGTGCTGGTGGTGTCGCGCAACCTGGATGTACGCCGCAGCCTGACCGGCACCGGCACCGCCAATGCAACCCCGGATGCGGCGTTGAAGCGTGCTGGCACACAAACTGCACCGCCCGTAGTCAAGTCGCCGGTCAGATCGAGTAACGTCAATTCTCCGTCACCGGCTCAATAACCTTATGCAATGTCTCGGTCGCGCCTATGCCCACCGGGAGGAACCAACCGAATGAGAGTCTGGGCAGTTGCCAATCAAAAGGGTGGGGTCGGCAAGACCACCACTTCCATCGCCTTAGCCGGCTTGCTGGCCGAGGCGGGCAAGCGTGTGGTCGTGGTCGACCTGGACCCCCACGGTTCCATGACCAGCTATTTCGGCTATGACCCGGATGCGCTGGAACACAGCTGCTATGACCTGTTCCTGCACAAGGGCAGCGTGGCGGCGGATTTGCCTGGACAACTGTTGCTGCCCACCAGCAACGACAACATTTCGCTGTTGCCGTCGAGCACCGCGCTGGCCACCCTCGAGCGCCAGTCGCCGGGGCAAAGTGGCCTGGGCCTGGTGATCGCCAAGACCCTGGCGCAGCTGTGGCAGGAGTTCGACTACGCGATCATCGACAGCCCACCGTTGCTTGGTGTGCTGATGGTCAATGCCTTGGCGGCCAGCCAGCAACTGGTGATTCCGGTGCAGACCGAACACCTGGCGGTCAAGGGCCTGGAACGCATGGTGAGCACCCTGGCGATGATCAACCGCTCGCGCAAGCAGGCGCTGCCATTCAGCATTGTGCCCACGTTGTTCGACCGTCGTACCCAGGCGTCCCTCGGCACCCTGCGGGTATTGCGCGACGCCTATCCGGATACCATCTGGAATGGCTACATTCCGGTGGATACACGCCTGCGTGACGCCAGCCGCGCTGGGCTCACGCCATCGCAGTTCGACGGCAAGAGCCGTGGCGTGCTGGCGTACCGTGCGTTGCTCAAGCATCTGCTGTCGCAGCAGCTTGTGGCGCAGGTGGCGTGATGAACCGACCCGTCGACCTCAAGACCCGGCCGCAACTGGCACTGCAATCCTACCTGGATGCCTTGCTGCAGGACGCGACCGAGGAAGAGCTGCCGGAACCGATCCTGGTGCTGGAGCCTGCTGTCGAACCCCCCGGCACGCTGGATGAGTTCCAGCTGGCGGTGCTCGAGGAGCAGGCACGCGATGCACTTGCCGAGGCTGCGCCTGTGGTGCCGGTCACGCCAGACCCGGTCGCGCCCGTGGTAGTCGAGCCATTGGTTGAAGTGCACTTGCCGCCGAGCATCACGCCGCCGCCAGTGTCCGGCGATGGCCGCCCTTCATGGGCTGCCGAGCCGTTCGAGTGCCTGCTGTTCGACGTCGCCGGGCTGACCCTGGCGGTGCCGCTGGTGTGCCTGGGCTCGATCTATTCGTTGGAAGGCCACGAGCTGACGCCGCTGTTTGGCCAGCCGGAGTGGTTCCTCGGCATCCTGCCCAGCCAGGCCGGCAACCTCAAGGTGCTGGATACCGCGCGCTGGGTCATGCCCGACCGCTACCGCGACGACTTCCGCCAGGGTTTGCAATACGTGATCTCGGTGCAGGGCTACGAGTGGGGGCTGGCAGTGCATCAAGTCAGCCGCTCGTTGCGCCTGGACCCGAATGAAATCAAATGGCGCAGCCATCGCGGCCAGCGTCCATGGTTGGCGGGCACCGTGATCGAACACATGTGCGCCTTGCTGGATGTCGCCGAACTGGCCGAGTTGATCGCCAGCGGGGCGGTCAAGGCGATGCCGCAGAACAAACGCAGTTGATTGAACAATAAGGTCCGTGCGCGAGTGCGGTCAGAGCAGCCTATACGCCGTGTCGAACGGCACTTGAAGGGGTCAGAGAGATGAACAAGTCAGCGTCCGCACAAGGTTTGGATGATCCGATCCTGCAATGGGTTACCTTCAAACTGGATAACGAAACCTACGGCATCAACGTCATGCGTGTGCAGGAAGTGTTGCGCTATACCGAAATCGCGCCAGTGCCGGGTGCGCCAAGCTACGTGCTGGGCATCATCAACCTGCGCGGCAACGTGGTAACCGTGATCGACACCCGCCAGCGCTTCGGCCTGGACACGGTCGAAGTCAGCGACAACACGCGCATCGTGATCATCGAAGCCGACAAGCAGGTGGTCGGGATCATGGTCGACAGCGTGGCCGAAGTGGTCTACCTGCGCCAATCGGAAGTGGAAACCGCGCCGAACGTCGGTAACGAAGAATCGGCCAAGTTCATCCAGGGCGTGTGCAACAAGAACAACGAGCTGTTGATTCTGGTTGAGCTGGACAAGATGATGAGCGAAGAAGAATGGTCGGAACTGGAGAGCATCTGATTGTTCCTTGAGGCAGCGGTGATTGTCCTGGCCCTGTTGTGGGCCGGGACCTTGGCGTTTGTGCTGCGCTATGTACGCCAGCAACGGGAGTTGGCCCTGCAACAGGCCGAACGCGATGCGGTGCGCGACCGGCGCATCCTGGAGCTGGTCAAGCGCGTCGACCACTTCCAGCAAAGTGCCGTGCGGGTTGGGGATGAAGTGCATGAACTGCGCGCGATTCTTGCGCCATTGCCGGATAAGTTGGTGCAGTTGGAGCAGCGCGATCCTTCGAACCTGTCGTTTGCCCAGGCCGCCAAGCTGGTGGGCATGGGCGCAACCGTGGATGAGCTGACGCAGTCCTGCGGGTTGACCCAGGCTGAGGCGCAGTTGATGAGTAAGTTGCACAAGAACTGATGGGGGCTGGGCTTGCTTGCCCCGATAGCGGCCTGGCAGCCGACCTCTATCTACCTGACACCCCGCAGTCCAAATGTGGGAGCTGGCTTGCCTGCGATGGCGGCCTGATAGCCGCCGCTGTTATACCGAGTACATATCTGCGGTAACGGCCACTTAGGGTTCCGCTCTGACAGCGGGTCACTTTTGGAAGGACCCAAAAGTAACCAAAAGGTCCTCGCCCCACCACTCGGCACCTCGCCTAGGCTCGGTGTGCCCGTAATCCGCCAGCGTGGTTTAACGGGGCGCCTGAAATCAAAAAGCAGATCAAGAGCAAGATCAAGAGCGGCTCGCTTCGCATCGTGGTTACCTTTGGGCGGCACCTTCGACATCTTTGTCGATTGAACCGCCGCCATCGCAGGCAAGCCGGCTCCCACTTTTTGATCTGTGTACTTTAATCAATTTTCTCCAGCCACAGACTTTTCCTGTTCCCCAAGGGTCAACATCCTTCAAGCACCCTGACCCAGGAGATACCCCCAAATGACCACCCCCAAAGCCCTGTTGATCCTCCATGGCAAACAAGCCCTGAACGAGGACGTGCGTGCCGCCGTGCTGGCCCGACGTGAGCAGGGTTGGGAACTGGCGGTGCGAGTGACCTGGGAGGGCGGGGATGCCCAGCGCCTGGTCAACGAAGCATTGGATGGCGGGTATACCCATATCATCGCCGGTGGCGGCGACGGCACCCTGCGCGATGTGGCCGAGGCCATGGCGTTGGCCAAGACCGATGCCAGCCTGGTGCTGATGCCCCTGGGCACCGCCAATGACTTCGCCAAGGCCGCCGGCGTGCCGTTGGAACCGGCTGGCGCCCTGGCGTTGCTGGACGTTCAACCCAGGGCTATCGATCTTGGCCAGGTGGGCGGGCAGATCTTCCTGAACATGGCCACCGGCGGTTTCGGCAGCCAGGTCACGGCCAACACTTCCGAAGACCTGAAGAAAGTCCTCGGCGGCGCCGCCTACCTGTTCACCGGTTTATCGCGCTTCAGTGAATTGAAGGCCGCGTACGGGGAGCTGGAAGGCCCGGATTTCCACTGGAAGGGTGAGCTGCTCGCGCTGGGTATCGGCAACGGTCGCCAGGCTGGTGGCGGGCATGTTCTGTGCCCCGGCGCATTGGCCGATGATGGATTGCTCGACGTCAGCATCCTGCCGGCCCCCCAGGAGGTGGTCGGCACCCTGCGTGAATTGATGAACAATGGCTGGGGCCTGGATACCATGTTCGTTCGCGCACGCCTGCCATGGGTCAATATCAAGGTCGCGCAAGGCCTGTACATCAACCTCGATGGGGAGCCGCTGGAAGACGATGACCTGCATTTCGAGGTATTGCCCAAGGCCCTGCGCGTGCACCTGCCGCTGGGGTCGCCGTTAGTCGTCCAGGCTGATGATCTGCTCGCGCACGGCGAATAGCACCAGGCCCGCCACGTCGAAAATCTGCAGGCGCTTCATGATCTGCGAGCGATGGGCTTCCACGGTCTTGATGCTCAGGCCCAGGCCGTGGGCGATTTCCCGGGTGGACTTGCCGCGTACGATCAACCGCAGGATTTCCAACTGCCGCGCCGTCAGGTTGTGGCTGTGGGTGACGGGAGCGCTCGGGCCATGGCTGCGGATCAGCGCCTGGTTGATCACCGTGTGGGCAATGGCGGGGCTCAGGTAGCGTTCGTTGTTACGCAGGGCCAGCAGGGCGTGCTCCAGCTCGTTGGCGGTGGTGTCCTTGAGCAGGTAGCCGTGGGCGCCAGCCTCCAGCGCACGCATGATCAGCTCGGGATCGGTGTGCATCGACAGGATCAGCACCTTGCACGTGGGGTAGGCGCTTTTGAGTTGCTGCAAGGCATCCAGGCCGCCGGTGTGTTTCATTGACAGGTCGAGCAACACGATGTCCGGCTGCAGGGCACTGAATTGCTCCAGCAATTGCGCACCATCACTGGCCTCGCCGGTTACGCTGTAGCCGGGGAGATCCTGGATCAGTGCACGCACGCCGGCGCGAATCAGCGCGTGGTCATCGACCAGGAGTAAGGTGCAGGTCACTCGAGAACCTTAGGGGGGCTGGCCCGTTTGAGGGCGCGGGGCGCCCAGGGGAAAAGTGCGTTGATGCGTGTGCCTTTGCCTGGCTGGCTGCTGACGGTCAGGGTGCCCCCCAGCTGATCGGCTCGCTCCGTCATGCCGGCCATGCCCCGTTGGCCTTCCCGGCCGGGGTCGGCGGCAGGCGAGAAACCCAGGCCGTCATCGCAGATCACCAGTGACAGGCCTTCGGGCAGGCGTTGCAGGCGCACCAGCAGATTGTGCGCCTGGGCATGGCGAAGCATGTTGGTGACGGCTTCCTGGGTGATGCGAAAGGCCGCCACGGCCATTTCCTCGGGGATGCCGGTCAGTCGTTGCTGGCACTCCAGGCTCCAGCATACCTGAGTGTTCTCCAAGGTCTTGAGCAGGTGCGCGCGCAGGCTGGCTTCCAGGCCCAGGCTTGCCAGCTGGCGAGGGTTGAGGATCGCGGACACGTCGCGCACCTTAGCCAGGGTTTCGTTGAGCGTGTTGCACAGCACCGAGCAATGGTTTTGCAGGTTCTGGGGCAGGCGACGTTGCAGCCATTCGCCTTGCAGTTTGGCGGCGGTCAGCAGTTGGCCAATGTCGTCGTGCAGTTCGCGGCTGAGACGGTGGCGTTCGTTTTCCTGGACTTGCAGCAGGCGGTCGGCCAGTTCCTGGGGCTGGAACTTGATGGCTTTGCGCGAGCACCACTGGTACAGGGCCACCACCACCAGCGTGGCGAAGTTGAGCAGCAGGATCAATAACGGCAGCGACGTGCCATGCAGGTAGGCCCATAGACTGGCCAGCGTTGCGCACAGGCACAGGGCAAGGACTATGCGAGGTGCATGACTGCGGGACACGGACCTTGCGATGAGTGACTTGAGACTGGCGTACATAGCAGATGGAGCCAATGAGGGTTCGCTGCGGGAAGACCGGTCACGGCGGTTGACTGGGCTCTGTTGGGAGTGCGGTGCCGAATCGTGGTTATCCATGATGAAGTTGAGTCACTTCGAGCGGGGCATAGTACCACCACTATTACCGTTGGTCGCCTGGCACTTTCCGTGTTGGATGTATTGGCCACGTCAACGCCCTGAGCAATAGTCCCAGAGTTCAAAGATAGCCAGTTGTATTAATTAGAGTAGTTTGTACAACTATTGAATGAAAGGCTAAGTGGGTTTCATCTTTTGAGCAAAAGCGGTCGTTTTCAGATAGCCCGGCTATCAAATACGACCTTTGCGGTTCAAGATCCCTGCTGCAAGCGAGACTGCAGGTCAGGTGCATAATCTTTTTGCGGGATCTGCGAGGTCACCGTTGCAATCAGCGATGTCTGTTCACTGTCATCCAGGCTCAACTCGCCGGTACGCATGTCGATCAGCTCCAGCTGCCAGGCCAGCAGCGTCAGGCAGTCATGCAACGCATCCAGTGCCTGGTCATGCAATTGCACGGGGCTCACGGCATTGGCGATCAGGTACTGGATATGTCGAGAGAACTCGCTGATCGCCTGCAAGGCCAGGCCGTCGGCTTTTTCAGCCAGTTTAGCCAGGCTTGCCTTCATGCAGTCGATGGCATCGCTGTCGTTGCGGATCAAATGCAGGTGGTTCAGGCATTCTTCAGACTTGGCCAGCAGCATTTCCGCTTCCAGCAGAAAATCGGGAAGTGCTGTTTGCCATTCGTTTGCGCTATTCATCATGCAAGTCTCCACAACTTTAGGTCGGGTGATGAGATGTCGCACCGGGCGAATAGCTTAAAACTAGCGCTGAAATTTGAAGGGAATCTGTAGGTCGCTTCTGATGTTTCGGTAGGACGTTTATTGAAATGCCGACAAAGGCCGTGCATCGTCCTCGTTATCCGGACCGCTTGCACACCTTGAGTAGCCGACAAGTAAGTGCCTGGAAGGCCGGTGGGCCGAGGGCTTGGGATGGCAAACAAAAGCCTGACTCCATTCATGCAATGAGAATGGCGTCACATTAATGGCTATTAGATATCGCGAATATCAGGTTAGGCCCGATTGTGCCTAGGGGAATCCCTTATATAGCGGAACCTCGCGTCGATTTGGGTGTCGCGCAAGGTCATCTTCCGTGCCTATGCAGGAGTCATTGCAGTAAAGCATGATGTCAGTGTGACATCAATGAATTTAGATGGCATTTTACTCAGGTCAAGGTCTGGCGTTTGCCGCCGATAACCCACTACAGGCGCGAGTTTGCTCGCAACAACCTCGAGAGCGCGCCACGCTCGCATCAGTGGCACATTCCCTCAGCACACCAGGAGCTTTCAATGGCTGGCATTCTCGACACGGTAGATCAACGCACGCAATTGGTGGGTGAGAATCGCCTGGAGATTCTCATGTTCCGCCTGGCCGGGCGGCAATTGTTTGCCATCAACGTGTTCAAGGTGCAGGAAGTGCTGCAGCTGCCCAAGCTGACCCTGATGCCCCAGCGCCACCCCTTCGTGTGCGGGGTGGTCAACCTGCGTGGCCAGACCTTGCCGGTGATCGACCTGTCCCAGGCCATCGGCATGCGCCCTCTGGTGCCAGGGCCCAACAGCACCATCATCGTCACCGAATACAACCGTTCGGTGCAGGCGTTCCTGGTAGGCGGGGTCGACCGCATCGTCAACATGAACTGGGAAGCCATCCTGCCGCCGCCGACCAGCGCCGGGCGCCAGCATTACCTCACCGCCATCAGCAAGGTAGATGATCAGTTGGTGGAGATCATCGACGTGGAAAAAGTCCTCGCCGAGATCGTGCCCTACAACGCCAAGGTCTCCCGGGAAAAACTTGAAGACCCGATCCTGGAGCGTGCCCGTGGCCGCGAAGTGCTGCTGGTGGACGACTCCAACGTGGCCCTGTCGCAGTTGCGTGACACCCTCGGCCAGTTGGGCGTGAAGATGCACATCGCCAGTGACGGCCTCAAGGCCCTGAACATGCTCAAGGCCTGGGCTGACACGGGCCAGGTGATGACCGACAAGCTGCTGATGATCTTCACCGATGCCGAAATGCCCGAGATGGACGGCTACCGCCTCACCACCGAAATCCGCAACGATCCGCGCCTGCGTGGGCTCTACGTGGTGCTGCACACCTCACTGTCGGGCAGCTTCAACGAATCGATGGTGAAGAAGGTCGGCTGCGACAATTTCCTCTCCAAATTCCAACCGGACAAGCTGGTAGATGTGGTGCGCCAACGACTGATGTTGGACGAAGTGCCTGCCTGAGGTTAGGATGACACTTTGTGTCCTAGGAATGCAGGCCCATGCTTCGTCTCAGTGCGTTGTACCGTTTCCCGTTGAAATCCGGCAAGGGCGAACCTTTGCAGCAGATCGGCCTGGATAAACTCGGGTTGCAGGGGGATCGACGCTGGATGCTGGTGGACGAAGCCAGCGGGCGGTTCCTGACGCAGCGGGCGGTGGCGAAGATGAGCCAACTGTCGGCGCTGTGGAACAGCATGGGCGGCCTGACCCTCAGTTCGCCCGGTCATGCGCCGCTGGAGGTGGCGTTGCCCGGCGACGAGGACTTACGCGGTGTCACCATCTGGCGCGACACCCTGCGCGTACCGGATGCGGGCGATGCAGCGGCGGCCTGGGTCAGTGCGTTCATCGGCAAACCCACGCGCCTGGTGCATATGCCTCTGGAGCGTGCGCGTTCTACCGACTCCGGTTATGGCCAGGATCACGATCAGGTGGGGTTCGCCGACGGTTACCCCTTGCTGTTGATCGGGCAGGCTTCCCTGGACGACCTGTGTGCGCATATCGGCCGGCCGATGGAAATGCTGCGCTTTCGGCCCAACCTGGTGATCGAGGGCGCCGAAGCCTTCGCCGAAGATGGCTGGAAACGCTTGCGCATCGGCGACGTGGAGTTTCGGGTGGTCAAGCCGTGCTCGCGCTGCATCCTCACCACCATTGACCCGCAGACCGGCGAGCGCAGCCCCGACCGTGAGCCTTTCGCCACGCTGGAGACCTATCGCAAGACCGAGAAGGGCGCGATGTTTGGCCAGAACCTGGTCAACGACGGCATCGGGCGCCTGGAAGTCGGCATGCCGGTGACGGTGCTGGAATAAAAAATGCCCGTCTCGCTGGAGACGGGCATTTTTGTTTGCCGGTGATGCTTAGCCGCGGTATTCACACAGGTAAGCGGTGTCCACGGCAACCTTCAACTGGAACTTGCTGTTGGCCGGTACGTTGAACTGGCTGCCGGCGGCGAAGGTTTCCCACTCGCAGCTGTCGGGCAGCTTGACGGTCAGGGCGCCGGAAACCACGTGCATGATTTCACGCTGGGCGGTACCGAATTCGTATTCACCCGGGGCCATCACGCCGATGGTCGCCGGCCCTTCTGCGGTGCCGAAAGCGATCGACTTGACGGTGCCGTCGAAGTACTCGTTGACTTTGAACATGGGTGAATCCTCAGAAAAGGGTCTGGAAAGGCCGGCCAGTATGCCCAAGCCTGTGGGAGCTGCCTAGACCGGCAAAATCAACGGCAACAGGCGTGCGGTATTGCGTGCATCTTCCAACGCGCGATGCTGCTGGCCGTGGAACTGCATCCCCGCCAATTGCAGGGCGCCGTTGAGCCCCAGCGGCTTGTCCAGGCGCCGGGCCTTGGCGAAGCGTTGCTTGAGGTTCACATGGGGCGTTTGGCCCAGCGCGCTGGCCAGGTCATGGCGTTGCCATTCCAGCTCAAGCTGTACGCGATCGTAATCCCCCCAGCTGGCCCAGCCTTCCAGGCGTGCCTGATGCTGGCCCAGCCAGCGCTCGAACAGCGGCCACACCTCGGTGATCGGTGTGGCTGCGTCGATATTGGCCTGGGTGATGTGGGTCAGTTTGCGGCAAAAGGGCGTCAGCAATGGCCGTCGCAGTGGCCGCACAAAGCGCTGGAAGTGATCCAGTTCGCGGCCCTGGCGGTTGACCAGGCTGGCGCCAATCTCGATGACTTCCATCTCCGTCACGGGCCAACCGCCGTCATCCGTTGTGGCTTCAAGGTCAATAATCAGCCAATGAGGCATGGTGCAGGTTCCCGTACTCGTCCCTTCCTGTTGGGGATAGAGCGTAGCCCGGCCTTGTAGTTCCGCCCAGCGCCGTTATTCGATCTCCAGCAAAACCTGGCGATTGCGCACCTGATCGCCCGTCACGACCTGCACGCCCTTGATGATGCCATCGATGCCGGCCTTCAGCGGGTGCTCCATTTTCATCGCTTCGAGCACCAGCAACAGTTGACCTTTGCTGACCCGCTCACCGACGCTGACGCGTATGTCGACGATGGCGCCGTCCATGGGGGCCTTGACCGTGCCACTGCTGGCGTCGGCCTGGCGACTGGCGACTTGCTGGGTGCGGTTGATCACCTTCATGCCGGGCAGCCACAGCTGGGTGTCGTCGAGGTGGTAGGCGACACGCCGGCGGATACCATTGAGTACCTGTGTGGCCCAACGCCCGTCGGTGGTGAGTTGCAGGGCGTCGGCACTCACGGTGTGGATTTCGCCATTGGCCTCAAGGCGATAGGTGCACGCGACATTGGCATTGTTGCGCCATCCTGCCAGACCTTGGGGATGCTGGTCGGCGCTGTGTCTATAAAACAGCGCTGCTGCCAAGGTGAGCTGTTCGTTTGATAGCACCCGGGGCGGTATTTCGCCGAAGTGTTCTGCGATAAATGCGGTGCTCAAATCGCCGGCGATAAAACCCGGATGCTTGAGCAAATCAGCCAATAGCTGCTGATTCGTGGTGACGCCGAGTAACACCGTGTCTTCCACCGCCCGCAGCAACTTACGTCGGGCCTCTTCACGGTTAGCACCGTGGACGATGATCTTGCCCAGCATCGGGTCATAGAACGGGCTGACTTGGTCTCCTTCACACAAACCATGGTCAATACGCACGCCGGGGGCGGGCTCCCAACGCAACACTTCACCGGTTTGCGGCAGGAAACCCTGGGCCGGGTCTTCGGCGTACAGGCGCACCTCCATGGCATGGCCATTGAGGGCCACATCGGCCTGTGCCAATGGAAGGGGCTGGCCGGCGGCGATGTGCAGTTGCCAGGCCACCAGGTCGAGGCCGGTGATCAGTTCGGTCACCGGGTGTTCGACTTGCAGGCGTGTATTCATTTCCAGGAAATAGAACCGGCCGTTACGGTCGAGCAGAAACTCCACGGTGCCGGCGCCGACGTAATTCACCGCCCGTCCAGCCTTGAGCGCGGCTTCGCCCATGGCCTGGCGCAACTCGACGGTCATCACCGGGCAAGGGGCTTCTTCGATGATTTTCTGATGGCGGCGCTGGATCGAACAGTCGCGCTCGCCGAGGTAGATCAGGTTGCCGTGGCTGTCGCCGAACAGTTGCACTTCAACGTGGCGTGGGTAGACCAGCGCCTGTTCGAGGATCAGCTCGTCGTTGCCGAAGGCGTTCATGGCTTCCGAGCGTGCGGTGCGCAGTTGCTCCTGCAACTGTTCGGGCCGGTGCACCAGGCGCATGCCACGCCCACCGCCACCGGCGCTGGCCTTGATCATCAGCGGGAAGCCGATGCGCTGGGCTTCTTGTTGCAGCGTGGCATCGTCCTGGGCGCTGCCTTGGTAGCCGGCGATACAAGGTACGCCGGCATCGAGCATGGCGAGCTTGGACAGGCGCTTGCTGCCCATCAGTTCGATGGCTTCGACGCCGGGGCCGATGAAGGTGATATTGGCGTTCTGGCAAGCACGGGCGAAGTCGGGGTTTTCGGAGAGGAAGCCGTAGCCAGGGTGGATGGCGTCGGCGCCGGTGCGTTGGGCGGCGTCGAGGATGGCGGCTATGTTCAGGTATGACTGATGTACAGGGGCGGGGCCGATGTTCACGGCTTCGTCGGCCATCTGCACGTGCAGGGCGTGGCTGTCGGCGTCGCTGTACACGGCGACGGTGCGGTAACCCAATGCCTGGGCAGTGCGTTGGATGCGGCAGGCGATTTCGCCGCGGTTGGCGATCAGGATTTTGCTGAAGGCGGGCATTGGTCTATTCCTTGAAGGATGGATTGGCTGTTCTGGCCTCATCGGGAGCAAGCCCCCTCCCACATTTGAAATGCATTCCAACCTGTGGGAGCGGGCTTGCTCGCGAAGGCGTCATTCGCACCACCGTGGCTTGCGCTTGTGCACAAACGCCTGTGTGCCCTCAATCCCTTCCTCGCTCGCGACTGCCTCGGCAAACCACTGCGCCCCGCGGTCCAGCACTGCATCAAGCGGCTCATCCACACTGGCCAACAACAACGCCTTGGTCCGCGCATTCGCCCCCGGCGCGCACTGCAACACCTGCCCCAGCACTTCGTCCAGGCGCTGCGCCAGTGCTTGGGCATCGTGCTCGACAAAATGCACCACCCCCAGCCGCTCGGCTTCAACCCCATCGAACCGCGCCGCCGTCAGCGCCAGTCGGCGTGCCTGGGTCAGCCCAATACGCTTGACCACAAAGGGTGCAATCTGCGCCGGCAGCAACCCCAGGCGGGTCTCGGGCAAGCCGAACTGGGCCTGGTGGTCGGCGATCGCAATATCACTCACGCACGCCAAGCCAAAGCCGCCGCCCAGCACCGCGCCTTGCAACAATACAATCACCGCCTGCGGCAGCGCCTCTACCTCTTGCAGCAAGGTGCCAAAGGCCCGGTTCAACGCTTGCAACTGACCGCCTGCGCCGATCAGGTCCTTTACATCGGCCCCCGCGCAAAAGTGCCCGCCCGCACCACTGATCACCACGGCGCGCACCTGGCTGTCCAACTGTGCCAATACCGCACGCAGTTCCTTGACCATTGCCAGGCTCATCGCATTGCGACATTCGGGCCGGTTGAGGGTGATATGCAGCACGCCGTTATGGGCTTCGAGCAGCAACGTGTTCATGGCTTTTTACCGGGCAGGGTGCCCATCAGTTTGCAGATGATGCCCAGCATGATTTCGTCGGCGCCGCCGCCAATCGACACCAGGCGCACATCGCGATAGGCGCGGGCTACCGGGTTGTCCCACATGAAACCCATGCCGCCCCAATATTGCAGGCAACTGTCGCTGACCTCGCGGCCAAGGCGTCCGGCCTTGAGCTTGGCCATCGACGCCAGGCGAGTGACGTCCTGGCCCTTGATGTATTGCTCGGTGGCCTGGTAGACCAAGGCGCGCAGGCATTCGATTTCAGTGGCAAGTTCGGCCAGGCGGAAATGGATCACCTGGTTGTCGATCAACGCCTTGCCGAAGGTCTGGCGCTCCTTGCAGTACGCGATGGTGCTGTCGATGCAGTACTCCAGGCCCTTGATCATATTGGCCGCGCCAAACAGGCGTTCTTCCTGGAATTGCAGCATCTGCATCATGAAGCCCGCGCCTTCCTGGCCGATGCGGTTGCGCTGCGGCACGCGCACGCTGTCGAAGAACACCTGGGCGGTCTCGGAGCTGTGCATGCCGAGCTTTTCCAGGGGCGGGCTGACGCTGATGCCCGGGGTGTTCATCGGCACCATGATCAGGGATTTGTTGATGTGCGGCTTGTCATCGGAGGTGTTGGCCAGCAGGCAGATAAAGTCGGCGCTGGGCGAGTTGGTGATCCACATCTTGCTGCCGTTGATCACGTAGTCGTCGCCGTCCTTGCGCGCATGGGTCTTGAGCCCGGCCACGTCGGAGCCGGCGCCGGTTTCCGAAACACCGATGCAACCGACCTGTTCGCCGCTGATGGCCGGGCGCAGGAATTCGTCGCGCAGCTCATCGGAACCGAAACGGGCCAGGGCCGGGGTGCACATGTCGGTCTGCACACCGATGGACATGGGGATGCCGCCACAGCCAATGGTGCCAAATTCTTCGGCGGCCACGATGGAGTAGCTGTAGTCCAGGCCCATGCCGCCGAACTGCTCCGGCTTGGAAATGCCCAGCAGACCGAGGTCGCCGGCCTTACGGAAGATTTCATGGATGGGAAAACGCCCGGCTTTTTCCCATTCATCCACATGGGGGTTGATCTCGCGGTCGACGAAAGCGCGCACGGTGCGGCGCAGTTCCTGATGTTCCTGGGTGAAGATCATTTTTATGGTTCTCCTGGCCGTCGTTAGAAACGCGCTACACCAAAGCTGTTCGGTTGCAGTTGTCGCCGTTCGGCTTCATCACAGATATCCAATAGAAACCCGAGCAAGATACGGCTATCCCGTGGATCGATCAGCCCGTCGTCCCACAGGCTGGCGCTGCCGTAGAGTGCGGTGGATTGACTGTCGAGCTTCTGCGCGGTGACCTGTTCGAGCATGTCCAGCACCTTGGGATCGGGCACCAGGCCGTCCTTCAACTGCTTGGCTTCGGTGACGATGCGCAGCACCTTGCCGGCCTGCGCGCCGCCCATCACCGCCGTGCGGCTGTTGGGCCAGGCAAAGATAAAGCGTGGGTCCAGGCCGCGGCCACACATCGCATAGTTGCCGGCACCGTAGGAACCGCCGACCACAAGGGTGAGCTTCGGCACGCGGGCATTGGCCACCGCCTGGATCATCTTCGCGCCGTGCTTGATCACCCCTTGCTGTTCGGACTCGGTGCCGACCATGAAACCGGTGGTGTTATGCAGGAACAGCAGCGGCGTGCGGCTCTGGTCGCACAGCTGGATAAACTGCGCGGCCTTGCTCGCGCCCTTGGGCGTGATGGGGCCGTTGTTGCCGATCACGCCCACGACGCGCCCCTGGATCTGCAGGTGGCCGCAGACGGTGTGGGCGTCGAACTCGCCCTTGAATTCAAGGAAGTGCGAGCCGTCTGCCAGGCGTGCGAGGATCTCGCGCACGTCGTAGGGTTTTTTCGGGTCATCGGGGATCAGCCCCAGCAGCTCTTCAATGGGATATAGCGGCTCTGCGTAGGCACGTTTGGGCGCGAGGGGCAGACGCTGATTCCACGCCAGCAAGCCGACAATTTCACGCACGATGCGCACGCCGTCGGCATCGTTTTCCGCCAGGTACTCAGCGGTGCCGGCGGTTTGCGCGTGCATCTCGGCGCCGCCCAGTGCCTCGTCGCTGGCGACTTCGCCGGTAGCGGCCTTGAGCAACGGTGGCCCGGCGAGGAACAGCTTGGCCTTGCCGCGCACCACCACCACGTAATCCGACAACCCCGGCTGGTAGGCGCCGCCTGCGGTAGCCGAGCCATGCACCACGGTGATCTGCGGCAGGCCCATGGCCGACATCCGCGCCTGATTGGCAAAGCTGCGCGCGCCTTCGACGAAAATCTCGGCGGCATAGTTGAGGTTGGCGCCGCCGCTTTCGGCCAGGGTCAACACCGGCAGTTTGTTTTCCATGGCGATCTGTTGCAGGCGCAAGGATTTTTTCAGGCCGGAGGGGGAAATGGTGCCGCCCTTGATCGCGCTGTTGTTGGCCACCACCAGCATGCGCACGCCGCTGACATAGCCGATGCCGGCGATCAACCCGCCACCGGCCGCGCTGCCATCCTTGTCGTCATGGAGTTTGTAGCCGGCAAGGCTTGCCAGCTCGAGGAACGGCGCGCCGGGGTCGAGCAGCAGGTCGAGGCGCTCGCGGGGCAGCAGTTGGCCGCGCTTGTCGAACTTGGGCTTGGCTTCCTGGGCCTTGGCAAGCAGGGTGTGTTCCAGCTCGCGCAACTGGGCGATGGCGGCGAGCATGACTTCGCGGTTTTGCGCGAACTGCGGGCTGTGGGCGTCGATCAGGCTTTCAATTATCGGCATGGGGTTATTGTTCCGCCTTGAGCACATCCGGCAGGTAAGCGCGGTGGAAACCATTGAAGGCTTCACTCGGCGCCTGCGCCTTGTGCAGCGGCCACGCCCGGCTGCCCAGGCTGGCGGCGCCGTCGATGCGCAGGGTGCTGCCGCTGACGAAGGCCGCGGCCGGGCTGAGCAGAAACACGATGGCGGCGCTGACTTCCGACTCGGTGCCGATACGCTTGAGCGGTACATACTCGCGCAGGGTAGGGATCACCGCCTTGAACGCGCCTTCATAGGTGTCCATGCCGCTGGAGGCGATCCAACCGGGGGCCACGGCATTCACACGCACCCCGGCATAACCCCATTCAAACGCAGCGGTCTTGGTGAAGTTGTCCATGCCCGAGCGCGCCGCGCCGGAGTGGCCCATGCCGGGCATGCCGCCCCACATGTCGGCGAGCATGTTGACGATGGCGCCGCCGTGTTGGCTCATTGACTGGTTGAACACTTCCCGCGCCATCAGGAAACCGCCCACCAGGTTGGTGCGCAGTACGGTTTCAAAGCCTTTTTGATTGATCGCGGCCAGAGGCGACGGATATTGGCCACCCGCATTATTGACCAGGCCATGGATCGGGCCGTGATCGTGCATGACCTGGGTGACTAACGTCTTTACCGCCTCTTCATCGCGGATATCGCAGGCCAGCCAATGGGCGATGCCGCCGTCTTCGGCAATTTCCGCCGCGACCTTCTGCAGCTTCTCCGGCTTGCGCCCCACCAGGATGACACGGGCGCCAAGGGCCGCCAGTTCATGGGCGGTGCAGCGCCCAATGCCACTGCCGCCACCGGTGACAATCACGGTTTGCCCCTGGAACAGGTCGGCTTTAAAGATCGAGTTGAAGGCCACGGCGACGGTCCTTTAGCTGAGTTGATCGGCAATGTGCTGCGGCACGGCGATGGGGATTTCCAGCAACTGCTGGGCGAAGGCTTTGCCTTGCGGGTCGATGCGCAGGCTGGCGATGCCGCCACCGCCCAAGGCATTTTCCAGCAGGAAATTCATGCTGTGGCTGCCGGGCAAATACCAGCGTTCGACACGGCCACAGATCGGGTCGAGCACATGGCCCATCCAGTCGACGATCACTTCCGGGGTCAGCGTTTCGGCGATCCACGGCAGGTAGTCGGGATGGCGGGCGATCACGCCGATATTGCTGTGGTTGCCCTTGTCACCGGAGCGCGCCACGGCGAGTTTCACCAGCGGCACACTGGCGTCGGCGCGGCCCTGGGGTTTGGCGGGCTCAATGGGTGCGGCCGGGGTGAGCATGGCGGCAGAGGCGGGCAGTTCGACAGCATGGCGTTGGCCTTGGTAGTCGATGACCACTTCGCAGCACGACTTGTCGATCAGGAACGAAAACAGCCGTATCAGCGGATACACCCTGGGCCGCCCGCCGACGATGCCGGTCAAGCCTGGCGCCATGCCAGTAGCGGCCTGGGCGATCTCGCGGGCGAAGAGCACCAGCGCCTGCTTGCTCGGGTGCCGTACGGCGAGCTTGACCACCACCTCACGGCAATCTTCACGCCGAGCATGGGCGCCGTAGGTGGCTTCACTGCCGAGCAGTTCGATGTTGACTTCGGTGTAGGGCGCCCAGCCGCGTTGGCTGAACAGTTCCGAGGTCTTGTTGATGATTGCCTGGCTGACCCGCTCGGCCTTGGCTACCGCGTCAATGCCTGCAAGCAGGCAACTGGCGGTACAGCGAAAGCCATCGGGGTAGGTGGCGCTGACCTTGTACTGATCGGTGGGTGGCAGTCCTCTGGCGCCATGCAGGCGTACAGAGTGTTTGCCCTGTTGCTGCAATTTGACTTGGCTCAAATCGCAGATCACGTCCGGCAGCAGGTAGGCACGCGGGTCGCCAATTTCATACAGCAGCTGTTCGGCCACGCTGAGTTCGCTGATCAGCCCGCCGCTGCCCTCGACCTTGTTTACAGTGAAATGGCCGTCGGCGCTGACTTCGACGATGGGGAAACCGATGTGCTCATAGTCGGGTACATCGCGCCAATCGGTGAAGTTGCCGCCGGTGCACTGTGCGCCGCATTCGATGATATGCCCGGCCAGGGCGGCCTGGGCGAGGTGATCGTAGTCTTGCCATGACCAGTTGAATTCGTGCACCAGTGCTGCGCTGACCACTGCACTGTCGACCACCCGGCCGGTGATAACGACATCGGCGCCCAACCCCAGGGCCTGGGCAATGCCTGGTGCGCCGAGATAGGCATTGGCGGACACACACACCGGTGGCAGTGGGGCACCGGTGAACATGTCGGTGACCGTGGGCAGGTGTTTGAGTTGGGAGTGCAGGTCATCGCCGAGCAACACGGCGATTTTCAGGCCGATGCCAGCCTGGTCGCAGGCCGCTTGCAGGGCGGCGGCGCATGCCTGGGGGTTGATGCCGCCGGCATTGCTGATCACCCGGATGCCCTGTTGCTGGATATCCCCCAGCAAGGGCGTGAGCACCTCGACAAAATCCGTGGCGTAGCCGGCCTTGGGGTCTTTCATGCGCGCACCGGCCAGGATCGACATCGTGACTTCGGCCAAGTAGTCGAATACCAGGTAATCCAAGGCGCCGCCGTGCACCAGTTGGGCGGCAGCGGTGCAGGTGTCACCCCAGAAGGCGCTGGCGCAGCCGATACGAACCGTCTTGCTCATGAGAAATCCTTGCTCCAATGGCTGGCGTCGAGACTACCAAGCAAGCGCTTGGTTTGTAAACTGTCGAAACAAGTTTTACCCAAGCGCTTGCTTGGGTGGCAGCTACGGCCTAAATTGCCGCCCAAGACGTCAGCAGAAGTGAAGGAGAGTAGCGTGGATGAGCACAAAGCCCTGGGGGTGATGCGCACCATGGTTGACGGTGGCCAATTGACCGACCCGGAAAGTGCGCGGGGCAAATTGCTGCAAACCGCAGCTCACCTATTCCGCAACAAGGGCTTTGAACGCACGACCGTGCGGGATTTGGCCAGCGCCGTGGGCATCCAGTCGGGCAGCATCTTTCATCATTTCAAGAGCAAGGACGAGATCCTGCGGGCAGTGATGGAGGAAACCATCCATTACAACACCGCGATGATGCGTGCTTCGCTGGAGGAGGCGAATAACGTGCGCGAGCGTGTGCTGGCGCTGATTCGCTGCGAGTTGCAGTCGATCATGGGCGGCAGTGGCGAGGCCATGGCGGTGCTGGTCTACGAATGGCGCTCGTTGTCGGCCGAAGGTCAGGCCCAGGTGCTCGCCCTGCGCGACGTGTACGAACAGATCTGGCTGCAGGTATTGGGCGAGGCCAAGGCCGCTGGTTATATCAAGGGCGACGTGTTTATCACCCGGCGCTTCCTCACCGGCGCGCTGTCCTGGACCACCACCTGGTTCCGCGCCCAGGGCAGCCTGACCCTTGAGCAATTGGCTGAAGAGGCGTTGCTGATGGTGCTTAAGTCAGACTGAGGCGCAACTTATTAAATTTGATGGCGAAAGTTGTCTCTCCAGATAAAAACGCCTAGCTTATCGCCATCAAAGAATTCAACGGTGTGTGCCTCAATGTTTTCGCCATGGCGGCTGGCTGCAGGACTTACATTATGGGCACTGGGCAGCGCCGCGTGGACGCAGGCGGGCGCTGCGCAATTGGTGAGGGTCGGTGCGGCGCACTTTCCGCCCTACACCGTGCGTCCCGAGCAAGGGGCAGACACCGGTTTGCTGCCGCAATTGCTCGAGGCGCTGAACGCTGAGCAAAGCGACTATCAGTTTGTACTGGTACCCACCTCTATCCCCCGGCGTTTTCGCGACTTCGAGCAAGGTCGGGTCGATATGGCGATCTTCGAAAACCCGTCGTGGGGCTGGCAGGAGATTGCCCATACCAGCGTCGACATGGGCCTGGAGGACGCAGAAATCTTCGTCGCTCAACGCCAGGCCGGGCGCGACCAGAGTTACTTCGCCGATCTCACTGGCAAACGCCTGGCGGTATTCAGCGGCTATCACTACGCCTTCGCCAACTTCAACCCCGACCCCAAAAACATGGCCGAACACTTCAACGCCACGTTGACCTATTCCCATGACAGCAACTTGCTGATGGTGGCCCGTGGGCGTGCGGATATCGCGCTGGTCACCCGTTCTTACCTGAGTGATTTCATGGTGCGCAACGTGAGCATGGCCAGGCAGTTCCTGGTGTCGGAGCGCATTGACCAGGTGTATCACCATTACGCATTGCTGCGTCCCAAGGCACCGATCACGGGTGATGCGTTTTCCGCGTTGCTCAAGGGCCTTCGGGACAATGGCCAGATGCTGAAGATCTTTGAGCCTTATCGCATTGATGTAACACCGCTGCCCTGAGATCTCAGGGCAAAATGTGGGAGGGGGCTTGCTCCCGATAGCGGCGGGTCAGCCAACGTCAATGTTTGCTGGGCTGACGTCTTCGGGGGCAAGCCCCCTCCCACATTGATCGAGTTCGACATCTACTATCAGAGACCAGTCGAATCCCCCCGCCGCTCCTTCCACACTTGTTTACACCGCGTTCAAACCCTGCGCGCAAACGTATCACTATGGCTGCCCGAGACCTTGCGGCAATGCACCAACGCATCGCGAATCATGAAATTCACCAACGTCGGCGAAACCCCGAGTTCCTTGGCGATATCCTTTTGCGGCACGCCATGCAGGCGGTACATCTCGAACGCGTAGCGGGTGCGCTGGGGCAGTTGCGTCAGGGCGTCGGCGATGTTTTCCAGAGTGTTGAAATTGATGTGGGAGGTTTCCGGTGAAGCGCCGTGAATAATCACATTCAAGCCTTCCTCTTCGGTCCCGGAGTATTTGAGCTCCAGGGCCTGCTTGCGGTAGTGATCGATGGCCAGGTTGCGCACGATCTGGAACAGGTAGCTCAGCTGGGCCTTGAACGATGAAGTGATCGTCGGCGCAGACTGCAATCGGAAGTAGGCGTCTTGAACCACATCTTCGGCGCGGGAGCGGCAACCGGTGATACGTGCCGCGATCTTCACCAGCATGAGCCGGTTGTCGACAAAAGCCTGGAGAAGGGGTGAATCGCACCTGCCTGTGGATACTTGTTCCGTCATGGAAATCACCTTACTGCTATTAGGTTAGGGGAGGGCGTCCCTGCTGAGGCCTCCTACACATCGGGCAACAAATTATGCTGAATGATAATGATTGTCAAATGAGAAGGCGAACTAATCTTATGCCTTTGTAGAAGGTGTGAACCACGTCTCGCTCGTCCCCGACGACTAATTATTTACCTCTGCCGTCCGTTCTTCTGGGTGACAGGCCTGTTAGTACAACGGCCAAGGATCAGTACCCGCAGGAGGACCAGATGGGTTTTTATCGTGCAATCGGCATGTTGCAGTTTGGAGTCCTCGCCTCATGAGTGCGCCACCCCGGCTGCGCCTGTTTTGCCTGCCGCATTCAGGCGCCAGTGCCTCGGTCTACGCCCGCTGGCGTCGCGCCCTGCCGGATTGGCTGCAGGTGTGCCCGCTGGAATTGCCCGGGCGCGGCCTGCGCATGGACGAGCCGTTGCAGCGCGATATCAAGGCCCTGGCGGCGCAGTTGGCCGAGGAAATCAGCGATGAACTCGACGGCCCCTATGCCCTGTTTGGCCACAGCCTTGGCGGGTTACTGGCCTTTGAATTGGCCCATGCCTTGAGTGCGCGCGATGTGCCGGCGCCGCTGGCGCTGTTCGCTTCCGGCACCGCCGGACCGGCGCGACGCGATGTCAGTGAATACGCCGTCGAAAAAAACGATGCCGAACTGATCGCCCGCTTGCGCCAATTGCAGGGCACCGCCGAAGAAGCCCTGGCCAACCCCGAGTTGATGCAGTTGATGCTGCCGATTTTGCGCGCTGACTTCCTGTTGTGCGGCAGCTTCACCTATGGCGAGCGCAAGCCCCTGGGCCTGCCGATCCATGTGTTCGGCGGCAAGCAGGACAGCGTGCGCGCCGACCAGTTGCTCGACTGGCAGCTCGACACCGCCAGCGGTTTTTCCCTGGACATGTTTGACGGCCACCACTTCTTCCTCGTGCAGCACGAAAGCGCCGTGCTGCGTTGCGTGCGCCGCTATACCGAGGAACACCTGGCGCGCTGGCGCACCGATGCGGCGCGGCAACGGCTTGCCGTCTGATCGCTCGCCACTGTTGATTTTCAAGTAAGCCGAATTTCCCGTAAGCCGATTTCAGGCAGGAACCCCATGATGGACGCCTTCGAACTCCCCCGCACTTTGGTCCAGTCCCTTCAACGCCGTGCTGCGCAGACACCGGACCAGGTGGCTCTGCGATTCCTGGCCGAGTCGGCCGAGCAGAGCATGGTGCTCAGCTACCGTGACCTGGACCTGCGCGCCCGCACCATCGCCGCCGCCTTGCAAGCCAAGGCCGGCCCGGGCGAGCGTGCGGTGCTGTTGTTCCCCAGCGGCCCGGACTACGTCGCGGCGTTTTTTGGTTGCCTGTACGCCGGGGTGATCGCGGTGCCGGCTTATCCGCCGGAGTCCACGCGCCGTCATCACCAGGAGCGTTTGCTGTCGATCATCCAAGACGCCGAACCGCGCCTGCTATTGACCATTGCCAGCCTCAGCGAAGGCCTGGCGCAGATCGAAAACGCACCGCCGGTATTGAGCGTCGACAGCCTGGACGCACAGCAGGCCGAGCACTGGCTCGAGCCCGGGCTGCAAGCTGACGACATCGCTTTCCTGCAATACACCTCCGGCTCTACCGCCTTGCCCAAGGGCGTGCAGGTCAGCCATGGCAACCTGGTCGCCAACGAAGTATTGATCCGACGTGGTTTCGGCATCGACCTCAACCCTGATGACGTGATCGTCAGCTGGCTGCCGCTCTACCACGACATGGGCCTGATCGGCGGCCTGCTGCAACCCATTTTCAGTGGCGTGCCCTGCGTGTTGATGTCGCCGGCCTACTTCCTCGGCCGTCCATCACGCTGGCTGGAAGCGATCAGCGAATACGGCGGCACCATCAGCGGCGGCCCGGATTTCGCCTACCGCCTGTGCAGCGAACGGGTCAGTGAATCGGCCCTGGAGCGTCTGGACTTGAGTCGCTGGCGCGTGGCCTATTCCGGCTCAGAGCCGATTCGCCTCGACACCCTGGAACGCTTCGCGGAAAAATTCGCCCCTTGCGGTTTCACCTCGAACAGTTTCTTTGCCTCCTACGGCCTGGCCGAAGCGACCCTGTTTGTTGCCGGCGGCATCCGTGGCCGCGGCATCCCCGCGATGCGCATGGACGAACAGGCCCTGGCCGCCAACCGCGCGGAACCCGGGCAGGGCAGTGCGATCATGAGTTGTGGCACCAGCCAGCCGGACCACGCCGTGCTGATCGCCGATCCCCACAGCCTCATGGAGCTTGCCGACAACAGCATCGGTGAACTCTGGGCCACGGGCCCGAGCATCGCCCACGGCTACTGGCGCAACCCCGAAGCCAGCGCCAGGACCTTCGTCCAGCACGCCGGCCGCACCTGGCTGCGTACCGGTGACCTGGGGTTTATCCGCGACGGCGAGGTGTACATCACTGGTCGCCTCAAAGACCTGCTGATTGTGCGTGGTCACAACCTCTACCCCCAGGACATCGAACAGACCATCGAGCGCGAGGTGGAAGTGGTGCGCAAGGGCCGGGTCGCCGCCTTTGCGGTGAATGACCTGGGTGTGGAAGGCATCGGTATCGCGGCGGAAATCAGCCGCAGCGTGCAGAAAATCCTGCCACCCGAAGCGCTGATCAAGGCGATCCGCCAAGCCGTGGCCGAGGCTTATCAAGAAGCCCCGAGCGTAGTGGTGTTGCTCAACCCTGGTGCCTTGCCGAAGACCTCCAGCGGCAAGGTGCAGCGCTCGGCGTGCGCGATTCGCCACGCCGATGGCAGCCTCGACAGCTACGCGCAATTCCCCGGCTTGCCAACGCAGGCGAGCGAGGTGGCGCTGGAGTCTGACCTGCACAACCAGATCGCGGCGATCTGGTGTGAGCAACTGCAACTGACCAGCGTGGCCGCCGAGGATCACTTCTTCCTGCTTGGCGGCAACTCCATCACCGCCACCCAGGTGGTCGCCCGCCTGCGCGAAACCCTGGGCCTGGAGCTGAACCTGCGCCTGCTGTTCGAAGCCCCCACGTTGTCAGCGTTTGCCGCCGGCGTGGCGCAACTGCAACAGGACGGCGGCGTTGCCCAGGGCGCGATCCATGCGCTGTCGCGCCACGAAGACCTGCCCCAATCCCTGGCCCAGAACCGCCTGTGGATCACCTGGCAACTGGACCCACACAGCAGCGCCTACACCATTCCCGGCGCCTTGCACCTGCGCGGCGAACTGGATGAAGACGCGCTGCGCACAAGCTTCCAGCACTTGATCCAGCGCCACGAAGCGCTGCGTACGCGTTTTTACGAACGTGATGGGCAAGCCTTCCAGCGTGTAGAACCGCAGGTGGATTTCGCGCTGCAAGTCATCGACCTCAGCGACCTGCCCCACGCCGAGCGCGACGCCCGTGCGCAACAGATCCGCGAAGACGAGGCGCGTACCCAGTTCGACCTGGAAAAAGGCCCGCTGCTGTGGGTCACCCTGGTGCGCCTGGACGATGAAGACCACCAACTGCTGGTGACGCTGCACCACATCATCGCTGACGGCTGGTCGCTGAATATCCTGATCGACGAATTCTCACGGCTGTACGCCGCAGCCGTCCAAGGCCAGAGCCTGGAGCTTGCGCCGTTGACCTTGCACTACGCCGACTACGGCAGTTGGCAGCGCCAATGGTTGGCCGAAGGCGAGGGCCAGCGACAACTGGCGTATTGGAAAACACAGTTGGGTGAAGAGCATCCCGCCCTGAGCCTGGCCACTGATCACCCGCGTTCTGCCCAGCATCGGCACAGTGCTTCGCGCCATAGCGTGCGCCTGGATGCACGCCTCAGCGCCGCGATTCGCCAGACCGCCCAGGCCCACGAGTCGACGCCGTTCATGCTGTTGTTGGCGGCGTTCCAGACTTTGCTATATCGCTACAGCGGGCAGCACGATATCCGTATCGGCGTGCCCAATGCCAACCGCCCGCGGCAGGAAACCCAGGGCCTGATCGGGTTCTTTATCAACACCCTGGTGCTGCGTGCCGAACTGGATGGGCGCCTGCCGTTCAACCAGCTGTTGGCGACCACCCGCGAGACGGCAATGGCCGCCCAGGCCCATCAGGACCTGCCTTTCGAACAACTGCTGGAAGCCTTCCCCCAGGCCCGCGAACAGGGCCTGTTCCAGGTGATGTTCAACCACCAGCAACGTGACCTCAGCGCCTTGCGCCGCCTGCCGGGCCTGCTCGCCGATGAACTGCCATGGCACAGCCGCGAAGCCAAGTTCGACCTGCAATTGCACAGCGAAGAAGACCGCAGCGGGCGCTTGAGCCTGTCGTTCGACTACGCCGACGAGCTGTTCGAGGCCGCGACCATCCAGCGCCTGGCCGAGCATTTCATCCACCTGCTGCAAGCCGTGTGCGCGCAACCCCAGCAAGCCCTCGGCGACCTGCCGTTGATGCTGGCCGACAAACAGCACGCCTGGAGCGCAGCACCTTGTGAGCCGGCCCGGCAATGGTTGCCCGAGCTGCTCAACCAACAGGTCTCGAATGCCACCGCACTGGTCTGGCAGGATGGCAGCCTGACCTTTGCCCAGCTGCATACCCAGGCCAATCGCCTGGCCCATTACTTGCGCGACAAGGGCGTCGGCCCGGACGTGTGCGTGGCCATCGCCGCCGAGCGTTCGCCGCAACTGCTGGTCGGCCTGCTGGCCATCATCAAGGCCGGTGGCGCCTATGTGCCGCTGGACCCGGATTACCCCGCCGAGCGCCTGGCCTACATGCTCAAGGACAGCGGCGTGCACCTGCTGCTGACCCAGACAGCGTTGCTGGCGCAGTTGCCGACTGCCGAAGGCGTGTGCGTGATCGCCATGGACAGTCTGCACCTCGACAGCTGGCCAACCCAGGCACCGGGCCTGCACCTGCACGGCGATAACCTTGCCTACGTGATCTATACCTCCGGTTCCACCGGCCAACCCAAGGGCGTGGGCAACACCCATGGCGCGCTGGCCGAACGTTTGCAGTGGATGCAGGCCACTTACCAATTGAATGAAACCGATGTGCTGATGCAAAAGGCGCCGATCAGTTTCGACGTGTCGGTGTGGGAGTGCTTCTGGCCGCTGATCACCGGTTGCCGCCTGGTGCTGGCGGAGCCGGGTGAGCATCGCGACCCGCACCGCATCGCGCAGTTGGTGCAGGAACATGGCGTGACCACGCTGCACTTCGTGCCGCCGCTGTTGCAGGTGTTTATCGACGAGCCGCTGGTGGCCGAATGCACCAGCCTGCGCCGCCTGTTCTCCGGTGGCGAAGCCTTGCCCGCCGAGTTGCGTAATCGCGTCCTGGCCCAGCTGCCTGCGGTGCAATTGCACAACCGTTATGGCCCCACCGAGACTGCGATCAACGTCACCCATTGGCATTGCACCGTCGCCGATGGCGAGCGTTCGCCGATTGGCCGGCCCTTGGGCAATGTGATCTGCCGCGTGCTCGACGAGCAGCTCAACCCGTTGCCGGCCGGTGTGCCGGGCGAGTTGTGCATCGGCGGCATCGGCCTGGCCCGCGGTTACCTTGGCCGTGCCGGCTTGACCGCTGAACGCTTTGTCGCGGACCCCTTGGGCGCGGCGGGCACACGCCTGTATCGCACCGGTGACCGTGCGCGCTGGAATGCCGATGGCGTACTCGAATACCTCGGGCGTCTGGATCAGCAGGTCAAACTGCGTGGTTTCCGTGTGGAGCCAGAAGAAATCGAAGCGCGGCTGCTGGCCCTCGATGGCATCGCCCAAGCTGTGGTGCTGGTACGCGATGCGCAGTTGATCGGTTACTACACTGCCCACAACGAACTGGACGAACAGCAAGTCAGGACCACCCTGGCCGCCGAGTTGCCGGAGTACATGGTGCCGGCGCTGCTGATGCGCCTGGACGCCATGCCGCTGAGCCCGAGCGGCAAGCTTGACCGCCGCGCCTTGCCGGAGCCGGCCTGGCAAACCCGCGAGCACGTCGAACCGCACACAGCGTTGCAGCTGCAAATCGCCGCGATCTGGCGCGAAGTGCTTGGCCTGCCACGTATCGGCCTGGGCGATGACTTCTTCGCCTTGGGCGGGCACTCGTTGCTGGCCACGCAAATCATCTCGCGCACCCGCCAGGCGTGTGACGTCGAGCCGCCGTTGCGCACCCTGTTCGAAGCCAGCGAGTTGGGCGCTTTTGTCGAGCAGGTGGAGTTGATCCAGGCGGCGGGCCAACGCAACCAACAGACGGCAATCGCCAAGGTCGACCGCGGCGCGCCGGTGCCGTTGTCCTATTCTCAGCAGCGCATGTGGTTCCTCTGGCAGATGGAGCCCGACAGCCCGGCCTACAACGTCGGCGGCATGGCGCGCCTGCGCGGCGTGCTGGATGTGCAACGTTTTGAGGCGGCGTTGCAGGCATTGATCATGCGGCACGAGACCCTGCGTACCACCTTCCCGAGCGTCGACGGCGTGGCATACCAGAAGGTTTCGCCGCAGACCGCTGTACGCATGGACTGGCAGGACTTCTCGGCGTTGAACGAAACCGAGCGCCAACAGCGTTTGCAGCAACTGGCGGATCAAGAAGCCCACACGCCGTTCAACCTGGAAACCGGGCCGCTGTTGCGGGCCTGCCTGGTCAAGGCCGGCGAGCAGGAACACTACCTGGTGCTGACCCTGCACCATATTGTCACCGAAGGCTGGGCCATGGACATCTTTGCCCGTGAACTCAGCGCCTTGTACGAAGCTTTTATCGACGAGCGCGACTCGCCGCTGGCACCTTTGCCGGTGCAGTATCTCGACTACAGCGTGTGGCAGCGCAAGTGGCTGGAGTCCGGCGAGCGCCAACGCCAGCTGGATTACTGGACCGCGCAACTGGGCACTGAACACCCGTTGCTGGAGCTGCCCGGCGACCGCCCAAGGCCAGCGGTACAAAGCCACCAGGGCGAGCTGTATCGCTTCGACCTGAGTGATGAGTTGGCCGCCCGTGTACGCGCCTTCAATGCCGAACGCGGCCTGACCCTATTCATGACCATGACCGCGACCCTGGCCGTGTTGCTCTACCGCTACAGCGGCCAGACCGACCTGCGCATCGGCGCCCCGGTGGCGAATCGCATTCGCCCGGAAAGCGAAGGGCTGATCGGCGCGTTCCTCAATACCCAGGTGCTGCGTTGCCAGCTCAATGGGCAGATGAGTGTCGCCGAACTGTTCGAGCAAGTGCGCCATACCGTGATCGAGGGCCAGTCCCATCAGGACCTGCCGTTCGACCATCTGGTCGAAGCCCTGCAACCGCCGCGCAGCGCGGCGTACAACCCGTTGTTCCAGGTGATGTGCAACGTGCAGCGCTGGGAGTTCCAGCAGCGCCGCCAACTGGCGGGCATGAGCGTCGAGTACCTGGCCAACGATGCGCGGGCGACCAAGTTCGACCTCAACCTGGAAGTCACCGACCTCGACCACCGCCTGGGTTGTTGCCTGACCTACAGCACCGACCTGTTCGACGAGCCACGCATTGCGCGCATGGCCGAGCATTGGCGCAACTTGTTGCAAGCCTTGATCGCCAACCCGCAGCAGCGTCTGAGCGAATTGCCGTTGCTGAGCGCAGATGAACAGCGCGCATTGCAAGACAGCCTGGGCGTGGAGAAGGGCGAACATCGCCTCGACCAGTGCATCCATCAGTTGTTCAGCCAGCAGGCCAGCCAGCGGGCCGATGCGCCAGCGCTGACCTTTGCCGGGGTGACTCTGAGTTACGCTGAACTGGACGCCCGCGCCAACCGCCTGGCCTGGATGCTGCGCGAACGCGGCGTGGGCCCGCAGGTGCGTGTCGGCCTGGCGCTGCCGCGCTCGCTGGAAATGGTCATTGGCCTGCTGGCGATCCTCAAGGCTGGTGGCGCCTATGTGCCACTGGATCCGGAATACCCGCTGGACCGCCTGCACTACATGATCGAGGACAGCGGCATCGGCCTGCTGCTCAGTGATGCGGCGATGTTCGAAGCCCTCGGCGAATTGCCGGCGACGGTGGCGTGCTGGTGCCTGGAAGATGACCTGCCGGTGCTGGCGAATTACCCGGCCGACGCGCTGCCCTTTGTCAGCCTGCCACAACATCAGGCGTACCTGATCTACACCTCGGGCTCCACCGGCAAGCCCAAGGGCGTGGTGGTATCCCACGGTGAAATCGCCATGCATTGCCAGGCGGTGATCGAGCGGTTTGGCATGCGTGCCGATGACTGCGAACTGCACTTCTATTCAATCAACTTCGATGCCGCCACCGAGCGTTTGCTGGTGCCGCTGCTCAGTGGTGCACAGGTGGTGCTGCGCGCCCAGGGGCAGTGGGATGCCGAAGAGATCTGCGCATTGATTCGCACCCATCGCATCACTATCCTCGGCTTCACTCCCAGCTACGGCAGCCAGTTGGCCCAGTGGCTGGCGACTCAGCGACAGACCTTGCCGGTGCGCATGTGCATCACCGGTGGCGAGGCATTGACCGGGGAGCACCTGCAGCGCATCCGGGCGGCGTTCATGCCCGAGGTGTTTTTCAACGCCTATGGCCCGACCGAAACGGTGGTGATGCCCTTGGCCAGCCTGGCGCCGCAGCAGTTGGAGGAGGGCGCCGGCAGCGTGCCGATTGGCAGCATCATCGGTGCGCGCGTGGCCTACATTCTCGACGCCGACCTGGCGCTGGTGCCCCAAGGCGCCAGCGGTGAGTTGTATATCGGCGGCGCCGGCCTGGCCCAGGGTTATCACCGCCGCCCGGGCATGACGGCGGAGCGTTTTGTCGCCGACCCGTTTGCCGCCAATGGCGGGCGTCTTTACCGCACCGGCGACCTGGTGCGCCAACGCGCCGATGGCTTGGTGGAATACCTGGGGCGCATCGACCATCAGGTGAAGATCCGCGGTTTCCGCATCGAGCTGGGCGAGATCGAAACGCGCCTGCTGGAACATCCCGCCGTGCGCGAGGCGGTAGTGCTGGCGCTGGATGCGCCAAGTGGCAAGCAACTGGTGGCCTACCTGGCCAGCGACGCCGAACACGACGCGCTGCGCGAAGCGCTGAAGGCCCACCTCAAGGCGCAACTGCCGGACTATATGGTGCCGGCGCATTTGATCGTGCTGGACAGCATGCCGCTGACCGCCAACGGCAAGCTCGACCGCCGCGCCTTGCCTGAGCCGGATCCGCAGGCCAATCGTCAACACTACGTGGCACCACGCAACGCGCTTGAAAGCACCCTGGCGGCGATCTGGTGCGCGGTGTTGAACGTGCAGCAAGTCGGCCTCGACGATAACTTCTTTGAGCTGGGCGGCGACTCGATCCTGTCGATCCAGGTGGTCAGCCGTGCGCGCCAGGCCGGCATTCACTTCAGCCCCCGCGACCTGTTCCAGCACCAGACCGTACAGACCCTGGCGGCCGTCGCCACCCGTTCGGAGCAGGTCACCGCCGAGCAGGGTGTATTGACCGGCAGCTCCGGGCTTACGCCGATCCAGCACTGGTTTTTCGACACTGACATACCGGTACGCCAGCACTGGAACCAGGCGTTGGTGCTCAAGCCGCTGCAACTGCTCGACCCCCATCGCCTGGAGCAAGCCGTGCTGGCGGTGCTGGAACATCACGACGCGCTGCGCCTGAGCTTCAGCCAGCGCGACGCGCAGTGGCACGCCGAACATCTGGCCGTGCCGGAAGGTGGCGTGCTGATGCAGGCCCAGGTGCGCGATATACAGCAGTGCACCGCGCTGTTCACCGACACCCAGCGCAGCCTCCACTTGGAGCGCGGGCCGCTGTTGCGCGCCTTGCTGGTGGACGGTCCACAAGGTCAGCAGCGCTTGCTGATCGCGATTCATCACTTGGTGGTGGACGGCGTGTCGTGGCGTGTGTTGCTTGAAGACCTGCAAAACGTCTATCGCCAACTCAGTGAAGGCCAGTCTGTCAGCCTGCCGGCCAAGACCAGCGCGTTGCGCGATTGGGCGGCGCGCTTGCAGGCCTATGCCCATAGCGAGTCCCTGCGCGAAGAGTTGAGCGTATGGCAGGCGCAGTTGGCCGGCCCGGCCGTGGCCTTGCCGGTGCAGCGTCCGCATGGAGCATTACGCAATTGCGTTGCCGAAACCGTCAGCGTGCGCCTGGATGCCGAACACACCCGCCAGTTGCTGCAACAGGCACCGAGCGCCTATCGCACCCAGGTCAACGACCTGCTGTTGACCGCCCTGGCCCGCGTGCTCTGCCGCTGGAGCGGGCACGACTCGGCATTGATCCAGCTGGAAGGCCATGGTCGCGAGGCCTTGTTCGATGACATCGACCTGACCCGCAGCGTTGGCTGGTTCACCAGTGCCTATCCGTTGCGCCTGACACCGCAGGCCGGGCAGGGCGACTCGATCAAGGCGATCAAGGAGCAACTGCGCGCCCTGCCGCACAAAGGCTTGGGCTATGGCGTGCTGCGCTACCTGGCCGATGACCTGTGCAAACAGAGCATGGCCGCACTGCCGAGCGCGTCGATTACGTTCAACTATCTTGGCCAGTTCGACCAGAGCTTTGGCTCCGACGCACTGTTCCACCCGCTGGAGGAGTCCGCCGGCCTGGCCCATGATCCGGATGCGCCGCTGCCCAATGAGTTGAGCGTCGACGGCCAGGTGTTCGGCGGTGAGCTGGTGCTGCGTTGGACCTTCAGCCGTGAGCGTCATGATCAACAAGTAATTCGCGATCTGGCCGAGGCTTACCTGGCCGAATTGCATAGCCTGATCGCCCATTGCCTGCGGGATGATGCCGGCGGCCTCACGCCGTCGGACTTCCCCCTGGCGCGCCTGACCCAGGCGCAACTGGATGCCTTGCCGGTGCCGGCCAGCGCCATCGAAGATGTCTACCCGCTGACCCCGATGCAGGAGGGCCTGCTGCTGCACACCCTGCTGGAACCGGGCACCGGCCTGTATTACATGCAGGACCGCTACCGCATCAACAGCGCCCTGGACCCCGAGCGTTTTGCCCAGGCCTGGCAAGCGGTGATCGCCCGGCATGAAGCCTTGCGCGCATCGTTCTGCTGGAACGTCGGCGAAGACATGCTGCAGGTGATCCACAAACCCGGCAGCACGCCGATTGAGTACCTGGACTGGAGCGCCGCCCCCGAGGCCGAGCAGGAGCCGCGCCTGCAAGCGCTGCTCAAGGCCGAGCGCGAAGCCGGTTTCGACCTGCTCAACCAGGCGCCTTTCCACCTGCGCCTGATCCGTGTGGGCGAGGCGCGCTACTGGTTCATGATGAGCAACCACCACATCCTGATCGATGCCTGGTGCCGTTCGCTGCTGATGAATGACTTCTTCGATATCTACATGGCCCTGGGCGAGGGCCGCGACGCGCAACTGGCCACGCCGCCGCGCTACCGCGACTACATTGCCTGGCTGCAACGCCAGGACCTCGATGAAGCGCGCCAGTGGTGGCAGCGCAACCTGCAAGGTTTCGAGCGCACCACCCCGATCCCCAGCGACCGCCCGTTCCTGCGCGAACATGCCGGTGGCAGCGGCGGCATGGTGGTGGGTGATTGCTACACCCGTCTTGATGCCTGTGACGGTGCGCAATTGCGTGAATTGGCCCAGGCCCACCAGCTCACCGTCAACACCTTCGCCCAGGCGGCCTGGGCCTTGGTGCTGCGGCGTTTGAGCGGCGAGCGTGACGTGCTGTTCGGCGTCACCGTGGCCGGGCGCCCGGTAGACATGCCGCAGATGCAACGCACCGTCGGCCTGTTTATCAACAGCATCGCGTTGCGGGTGAAGCTGCCTGAGGATGACCAGCGTTGCAGCGTGCGCCAGTGGTTGAGCGGCTTGCTCGACAGTAATATGCAGCTGCGCGAGTACGAATACCTGCCGCTGGTGACTATCCAGGAGCACAGCGAATTGCCCAAGGGCCAGCCGCTGTTCGACAGCCTGTTTGTGTTCGAGAACGCCCCGGTGGAAGTCTCGGTGCTGGACCGGGCCCAAAGCCTGAACGCCACCTCGGATTCCGGCCGCACCCACACCAACTTCCCGCTGACTGCCGTGTGTTATCCAGGCGATGACCTCGGCTTGCACCTGTCCTACGACCAGCGTTACTTCGACGAAAGCACCGTGCAAGGCATGCTCGGCGAGTTCAAGCGCCTGCTGCTGGCGCTGGTGCAGGGCTTCCATGGCGACATGGCCGAGCTGCCGCTGATTGGCGAGCAGGAGCGTGAATTCCTGGTGGACGGCTGCAACCAGAGCGAGCGTAGCTATCCGCTGGAACGCAGCTACGTTGAGTTGTTCGAAGAACAGGTGGCGCAACATCCGCAGCGTATCGCCGCCAACTGCCTCGGCCAGCAATGGAGCTACGACGAGCTGAACCGCCGCAGTAACGGCCTGGGCCACGCGCTGATCGCGGCGGGTGTCGGCCTGGATCAACCGGTGGCGTTGCTGGCTGAACGTAACCTCGACCTGTTGGGCATGATCATCGGCAGCTTCAAGGCCGGTGCCGGCTATTTGCCGCTGGATCCGGGTCTGCCAAGCCAGCGTTTGAGCCGCATCATTGACCTGAGTCGCACGCCGTTGCTGGTCTGTACCCAGGCGTGCCGCGAACAGGCCATCGAGTTGCTCGAAGGTGTCGATTGCCAGTTGCTGGTGTGGGAGGAAGTGCCTGCCCGTGGTGAGAACCCAGGTGTCTACAGCGGTCCGGACAACCTCGCCTACGTGATCTACACCTCGGGCTCTACCGGTTTGCCCAAGGGCGTGATGGTCGAACAGCGCGGCATGCTCAATAACCAGTTGAGCAAGGTGCCGTACCTGGATCTGACTGATGCGGACGTGATCGCCCAAACGGCCTCGCAAAGCTTCGACATTTCCGTCTGGCAGTTCCTCACCGCGCCGTTGTTCGGTGCGCGGGTAGATATTGTGCCGAACGCCATTGCCCATGATCCGCAAGGTTTGTTGGAACACGTTCAAGCCCACGGCATCACGGTGCTGGAGAGTGTGCCGTCGCTGATCCAGGGCATGCAGGCCCAGGAGCACATCAGCCTCGACGGCCTGCGCTGGATGCTGCCGACAGGGGAGGCCATGCCGCCGGAGTTGGCCCATCAGTGGCTGTTGCGCTATCCGGATATAGGTTTGGTCAATGCCTACGGCCCGGCGGAATGCTCGGACGATGTGGCGTTCTTTCGCGTCGACCTGGCCTCGACCCGTGGCACTTACCTGCCGATTGGTACGCCGACCGACAACAACCGGTTGTACCTGCTTGATGGTGCACTGGAGTTGGTGCCCCAGGGCGCGGTCGGTGAATTGTGCGTTGCCGGCACCGGCGTCGGTCGCGGCTACGTCAGCGATCCGCTGCGCACCGCCCAGGCCTTTGTGCCCAACCCATTTGGTGCGCCGGGCGAGCGTCTCTACCGCACCGGCGACCTGGCACGGCGTCGCAGTGACGGTGTGCTGGAGTACGTCGGGCGTATCGACCATCAGGTGAAGATTCGCGGCTACCGCATCGAACTTGGTGAAATCGAAGCGCGTCTGCACGAACAGCCCGAAGTGCGCGATGCGGCGGTAGGGGTGCAAGAGGGCGTCAATGGCAAGCATCTGGTCGGCTACCTGGTGGCCGCCGACGCAACGCTCAACCCGAGCGAGCGCCTGGACCGCATCAAGCAACGCCTGCGGGCCGAACTGCCGGAATACATGGTGCCTCTGCACTGGCTCTGGCTTGAACGCCTGCCGCTCAACGCCAACGGCAAACTCGACCGCAAGGCCCTGCCGGCCCTGGACATCGGCCAGTTGCACAGCCAGGACTACCTGGCGCCGCGCAATGAACTGGAAACCACCCTGGCCGGGATCTGGGCCGAGGTGTTGAAGGTTGA
This sequence comes from Pseudomonas synxantha, assembly GCF_900105675.1. NCBI lineage: Bacteria > Pseudomonadati > Pseudomonadota > Gammaproteobacteria > Pseudomonadales > Pseudomonadaceae > Pseudomonas > Pseudomonas synxantha. The sequence continues at coordinate 912,810 of NZ_LT629786.1, forward strand.
GCGGGTTGGGGTACAGGACAACTTCTTCGAACTGGGCGGGCACTCGTTGCTGGCTACGCAGATCGCCTCGCGGGTGCAGAAAAACCTGCAGCGCGATGTGCCGCTGCGGGCGATGTTCGAATGCAGCACGGTGGCGGAATTGGCCGAGTATATCGACGGGTTGGCGGTCAACGAGATCAGTGCCGAGAAGGTGGACCGGTTGAGTGATCTGATGGCGGAGTTGGAGGGCTTGTAATAGTCGTTACCAGCCAAGCTCCTCTTATCAAACTTCAATTAAGCTACTGGTTTTAAAAAGTTAAAATTTAGTCTTAACGCCGGATATTTTGGAGGCGGCCCAGGTTGCTGCACGACGGCGCCACGTCGACGATGTGACCGGGTTGTTGGGTTGTTGGGGCGAGTACATATCCGTTATTTAGGTTACGGCCACTATTGGTTCCGCTTTTACAGCGGGTCACTTTTGAAAAGAGCCCAAAAGTAACCAAAAGGCTCTTGCCCCACCACTCGGCACCTCGCCCAGGCTCGGTGTGCCCTCTCTCCGGCTTGAAACCGTGGGCCGCCGTCATGGGCCATCCTTGGCCCAGGACGGCTAACCCGGCGTCCTGCCGGGTTACCCACGGCTTCAAGCCTGCGTTCGGCCAGCGTGGTTTAACGGGGCGCCTGAGATCAAGATCAAAAGCGACTCGCTGCGCATCGCAGATACGCTGGCGGCGCTTCTGCTTTTCTGTAGGAGCGAGCTTGCTCGCGAAAAACCTGAGAACGCCGCGTTCTTTCTGGTTTCCCGCGTCATCGTTAACGACCTTCGCGGGCAAGCCCGCTCCCACAGGGGGACGCGCAAGCTTCAACGATCAGGTCGGCTATAAGGCCGCCTCGCTGTGTTTTTGATCTTAGGCGCCCCGTTAAACCACGCTGGCCGCAATTCGATGTTGATTTGGGGGGTAAACCGGCAGGGATGCCGGTTTAGCCGCCCCGCGCCATGGATGGCGCGTGGCGGCGGCCCCCCAAATCAATGTCGGATTACGGGCACACCGAGCCTGGGCGAGGTGCCGAGTGGTGGGGCAAGAGCGTTTTGCTTACTTTGCCGCTTTTGCAAAGTGAGCCGCCGTAAGGGCGGAACCTATAGTGGCCGTTGCCCAAATAACGGATATGTACCCAAGACGAAAACCAACATCCTGCTCGGCTGTCAGGCCGCCACGGGAGCAAGCTCCCTAGTTTGCTGCGCGACAGCGTCACATCGAAGATGTGGTGGGGATTCCCACATTTTTGAATGTGTTTACAGTTCAAAGTGTGGGAGGGGCTTGCTCCCGATGGCATCAGTTCAGGCAGCGCTTATTTCGGCCCGAGTATCTTCACCAACTTATCCGGCGACGGCGCCCCCTGCTGCTGCTGCAACCCGCCTTTATCATCCAGATAGAAAATCGCCGGCGTCGCCGACAACTCCAGTTCGTCCATCAACTTCATATTGGCATCGAGCTTGGCCTCGACGTCAGCCGGGATCTTCTCCAGCGCCTTGAGCTGGCTGCCCTTGCCGGCGGCTTCGTGTTCCTGCAAGGCCTTTTGCGGGTCCTTGGCGGCGAGCAGGGCCGCGGACTTGCCTGGGCTGTCTTCGCGGATGATGCCGACCATGATATGGCGCAACTGCACCTTGCCGGCCTTGACCCACGGGCGGGCCTGTTCCCAGAACATGTTGCAGTAGGGGCAGTTGGGGTCGCTGAATAGATAAACGATACGTGGCGCGTTTTTATCGCCGTCCTGGATCCAGCTGCTTTTTTCCATCTTGGCCCAGACTTCCTTGGCCATCGGCGCGTACACCAGTTTTTCCAGGGGCGCGCTGCTCAGGTCATTGCCTTGGGCATCGTAGAGGTTGCCGGCGATGACGTTCTTGCCGTCGGCCGTCAGGTACAGGGCCATGCCACGGTTCTGGTACTGGGCAGCGTAGCCGGTGAGGCCGCTGGGGGCGTCGAATTTGCCGAGGATCTTGGCGCCCTTGGCTTCGATCTGCTTGATCGGTGCTGGCCAGTCTTCGGCCTGGGCCAGGGTGACGGTTGCGCTGAGTGACAAGAAGGTCAAAGGCAGCAGGGTCAGCAGGTGGCGGAGGCGAGGCATGTCGGTTTCCTTGTCTGGGTGTTGTCGAAGGGTTCCATGGCACGGGCCAGGCTGGCATCGGAGAGTTCGCCCAGGTGGCTGTTGATCAGGCGCCCATCGGCTTGGTAGAACAGCGTGGTCGGCAGGGCCATGGAGCCCACGGCCTGGCCGAGGCGGCCGCTGGCGTCGAACAGCACGTTGTCGAGGTTCAGGCCTTGGGTGGCCAGGTAGGTGCTGACGCTTTGCATGCTTTCGGCCTGGTTGACGAACAGGAAGGTAACGTCGGGGCGCATGCGCTGGGCGTTTTCCAGCACCGGCATTTCGCGGCGGCACGGCGGGCACCAGGTGGCCCACAGGTTGATCACCAACGGGCCGCCCTGGTAATCCGCCAATTGCACTACCTCGCCATTGGCATTGCGCAGGGTGATGTCCGGCAGGCGCGTGCCTTTTTCGTAGACGCTGAGGGACAGGCTGGTCATGCCCCAGAACAGCAGGCCAGTGATCACCCCGGCGCTGAGCGGTTTGCGCAGGGCCGGGCGGCGCCAGCCGTAGACCAGCGAGCCGAGGATCAGCGTGATGATCCCGGGCCAGGCGAGAAAGCCACCGTCACGCAGGTCGACCATTTCCACCCAATCGTCGCTGTAATAACTCCAGTACATCAGCACAAAGCTGACGCGGGCCGCCAGCAGGCCCAATAGGAACAGGCTGAACAGCACCGACTCCGGGTTCTCACCACCACGCTTGGCCACCCGCCAGCCCACCAGGGTGGCGAGTATCAACGCGCTGATCAGCAGCAGGTGATTCAGGGCGATGGCGAAGGTGCCGATGGTGAAGGTCAGCATCAGAGGGCGTCCCGCGTCTGGGTCCAGCGTTGCAGGAAGGTGGCGGCATCCACTTCGCCGGTGATGCGTTGGGCACGGCGTTCTTCACCGTCCGGGCCGATCCACACGAAACTCGGTGGCCCCGGCACTTTATAGCGGCCCAGCAGCTCGCGGCTGGCGGCGTTGTCGGCGGTGACGTCCAGGCGCAGCAGTCGCACGTCCTTGAGCGCGGCCATCACCTCAGGTTTGCCGAATACCTGTTTCTCCATGATCTTGCACGACACGCACCAATCGGCGTAGTAGTCCAGCAATACCCATTGGCCCTGTGCCTTGGCACTCTCGAGCTGGCTTTGCAGAGCAGCCGGGTCGTTGATGGTGGTGAACGCATCGTGGGCGCTCGGAGCACTGGCGACCCGTGAGCCACTGTAGACCTTCAACGGTTGCCACAGCTCATCGCTGCCACCGGCTGCACCCACTACCAGCACCGCGCCCCACAGGCCCAGCACCAGGGAACCGGCGCCGAACACCTTGGCCGCCAGGCCGGACTCACGGGCCAGCGTCCAGCCGCAATAAGCCATTACCAGGGCCAAGGCACCCCACAGGCCGATCCACAGGCTGTCGCCGACCACCGGGCGAATCATCAGCACGGCCGTGCCCAGGAACAGGAAGCCGAAGATGCCCTTGAGCACGTTCATCCAGGTGCCCGGCTTGGGCAGGAAGCGATTGCCCACGGTGACCAGCAACAACAGCGGAATGCCGATACCGATACCCATGGCGAACAGGATCAGCCCACCGTGCAGCGCATTGCCGCTCTGGGCGATATACAACAGGGCGCCGGCCAGGGGCGCAGTCATGCAGGGGCCCACCAGCAAGCCGGACAATGCGCCGAGAATGCCGGCACCCACCAGGCTGCCACCGCTTTGCTGGCGGCTGACGTTGTCGAGGCGGTCACGCAGGAAAGCGGGCAGTTGCAGTTCGAAGAAGCCGAACATCGGCAAAGCGAGGATCACGAACAGCGCGGCAAAACTGCCGAGGATCCAAGGAGTTTGCAGCAGCGCGGCGAGGTTGGCGCCGAGCAACGCGGCCATCACCCCCAGGGCCGCATACACCAGCGCCATGCACACCACGTAGCTGCCGGCCAAGGCAAAGCCGCGCCGTGGGCTGGCGCCACTGCCAACCACCAGGCCGGCAAGAATCGGCAACATCGGCAGCGAGCAGGGCGCAAATGCCAGCAGTAGGCCCAGGCCGAAGAACACCAGCAGGCTCCAGCCCAGGCTGCGCTGTTGCAGGCCGCTGGCCAGGCTCTGGTCCTGGGCCTGCGCGGTAGCGGCGACGGCCGGGTTGCCGCCCAGGTCCACGGTAATCGATTGCGGCGGATAACACAGGCCCGCATCGGCACAGCCCTGCCAGCCCAGCTTGACCTGGCCGGTGGCGCCGGCGGGGATCTTCACTTCCAGGCCTTGGCGATACACCTGCTGCTCGCCGAAGAACTCATCGCTATGGGCTTCACCCTGGGGCAGCACGGGTTGTTCGGCCAGGCCGTCGAACTTCATGCGCTGCTGGTACAGGTAGTAACCGTCGGCAATTTGCCAATACAGTTGGGTCTCGCCACTTTCAAGACGTTCGGAGGTAAAGGTGAAAGCTTTGCCCACCGGGAGAAAGTCGGGTTTGGTTTCGAAGGGGTTGCCCGGCGCTGCCTGGGCGAATCCCGCGAACAACACCAGCAGAAAGATAAACAGATGCCGCATGGTCAAGCCTTAGTTCGATGCAAGTGAGGCACACAATGTGTGGCGTTGATTAACCGATGATTAACCGGACGCTATTCTAGAGTGTAGGGATAATCCGATGTTGTGAACTTTGGCGGCATAATGCGCGCTTAATCCGTGCCTTTTCTAATCACCCGCATCTTTTATGAAGGGCTCAGCATGCACGTACTGGTCTGTGAAGACGACGAACTGATTGCCAGCGGCATCGTGGCCGGCCTCACCGCCCAGGGTTTTACCGTGGAGCGCGTGGCCACGGCGGCGGCTGCGCGGGCAATGCTCAAGGCGGCGGCCTTCGACATCATGGTGCTCGACCTCGGCCTGCCGGACGAAGACGGCCTCAAGCTGCTGCAACAACAGCGCAGCCAGGGCCTTGAGATCCCGGTGCTGATCCTCACGGCGCGGGACTCGGTGACCAACCGCGTCGATGGTCTGCAGGCCGGCGCCGATGACTACCTGCTCAAGCCCTTTGACCTGCGCGAACTCGCCGCCCGCCTGCAAACCCTGCTGCGCCGGGTGGCGGGGCGCAGCGTCAACCTGATCGAACATGGGCGCCTGGCCTACGACCCCAGCAGCCGTGAAACCTTCCTGGGTGGCCAGCCGGTGGACCTGTCCCGTCGCGAACAGGCGCTGTTGCAGGCGCTGCTGCACAACAAGGGCCGCGTGCTGTCCAGCGAGCAACTCAAGGACAGCGTCTACGGGTTCAGCGACGAACTGGAAAGCAATGCGCTCAATGTGCATATCCATCACCTGCGGCGCAAATTGGGCAACGGCATCGTCGAGACCGTGCGCGGCCTCGGCTATCGCCTGGGCTCGGCGGATGCTGGAGAGAACAGCAAGTGATGAGCCTGCGCCTGCGCCTGACGTTCAAGCTGGGCGCTGCTTTTGTGCTGATCTGGGTGCTGGCGGCCGCCTGGATGCTCAACGACTTGCGCAACCAGATGATGTTTTCCCTCGACCAGCGCCTGGTGGCCTCGGCGCGCATGGTTGCGGGGCTGACCGAGCAGATGCCGGGGTTGGCCAGTGTCAGCGCCGCTACGCATCTGCGCACCGAACAGCTGAATGTGCCTGGGGGTATGGCGTGCCAGGTCAGCTCCCTGCGCGGCGAGATCCTGGCGCGCAGCCACACCACGCCGGAGGAAGGGCTGGAGTCGCGCAGAAGCGGTTTTCGCGACCAGATGATCGATGGTGTGGGCTGGCGCAGTTTCACCTTGTCCCGAGGTGACTTGCTGATCACCACCGCCGACCGCCAGGTGGAGCGCGAGGCGCTGAACCTGTCGATCCTGCTCGCCGCCTCGGTGCCCGTCGGCGTAGCCTTGCTGGGTTGCCTGTGCCTGTTGTGGCTGGGTATCGGTCAAAGCCTGGTGCCGCTCAACCGCATGCGTGACGCCTTGATGCGCCGCAGTGCCGATTCCCTCGAACCGCTGCAGATCCATCCATTGCCCAGCGAACTCAAGCCGTTGCTCGACACCCAGAACCAACTGCTGCAACGCATCGCCAAGACCATTGAGCGCGAGCGCCGCCTCACCGGTGACGCCGCCCATGAGCTGCGCAGCCCGCTGACGGCGATCAAGACCCACCTGCAAGTAGCGCGCATGACCGAAGGCGCTGCCCGCGACCAGTCCCTGGCCCATGCCGAGGAAGGCGCCGACCGCTTGCATCGCACCCTGGAGCAGTTATTGCTGCTGGCGCGGGTGGAAGGCAGCCTGTCGTTTGACGACGGCTTGCAGTCCAGTGCCGAGGAAGTCGCCAGGTTGGCGATCCAGGATGCCAACGCTGGCGACAATCGTCGGATCGACCTGGTCCTGGCCCATGATCTTGCCGCCAGCCCGGTGGAGATGCCCGTGGGCCTGGCTGTCGCGGCCTTGCGCAACTTGCTGGACAACGCCTTGCGCCACACTCCGGCCGATACCCGGGTGGAGTTGAGCGTGTACAGCAGTGTTGACCAGGTGATTTTCCGCGTGCGAGACCATGGCAAGCAGATCTCCAGCGAAGACCTGCAATACCTCACCCAGCGTTTCTGGCGTAACGGCAACAGCGAAGGCTGTGGCCTGGGTTTGGCTATCGTCCAGGCGATTGTGCAGCGCTGCTCCTGCTCGTTGGCATTCGACAGCCAGCCCGATGGGCTGCGGGTTGACCTGGGCATGCCGCTGCGTCGCTGAACCGCTTTTTCACGTGCCAAATAATTACCGCCCGCCTGACATTCTAGCCTTCAGGATGGCGGTAATTTTTTGCGCTTGAACGGGCCGAATGATTCGGTCCGAAATGAAAAGGACGGCTCTTTTTATGTTGGTGATCGATACCAGTTTTCCTGCCAGGGATTTCAATGACCGCGACGGCGAAAGCGTGCGGCAGGTGATCCTGCATTACACCACCGGGCCCTTTGCCTCGGCCCTGCGCACCCTGACCCAGGGTGGCGTGAGCGCTCATTACCTGTTGCCCGACCCGGATGAGCCCAGTTACCGTGCTGCCGGTTATGAAGAGTTGCGCGTGTTCCGCCTGGTGGACGAGGGCAAGCGTGCCTGGCATGCGGGAGTGAGTCACTGGGAGGGGTGTGACAATCTCAACAGCGGGTCGATTGGCATTGAGATCGTCAACCTGGCGCGGGACGACAAGGGCGTATTCAGTTTTCCGGCGTACCCCCAGGCTCAGGTCGATATGCTTATTGTCTTGATCCGCGACATCCTCGCACGCTATCCGCAGATTGCACCGACTGAGATTCTCGGTCACGCGGATGTGGCGTATTGGCGTAAGAGTGATCCGGGGCCGCGGTTCCCGTGGCATCGATTGCATGACGCGGGACTGGGGGCCTGGTTTGATGAGGCGACGCGCGCGATGTACCAGCGCCGGTTCAATGTCAGGCTGCCACCCGAGGTAGAAGTGGAGCGGGCTTTCCAGCGCTATGGGTATAAGCCGGCGCAGAATCGCCGGGCCTTCGAGCTGCGAACCCGGGCGTTCCAGATGCACTTTCGGGCCCAGAATTATCGCGGCGTCCTGGATGCACAGACCTGCGCGATCCTGTATGCGCTGAACGAAAAATACCGCGGAATTTGATTCGAACGCTGTTCAAATGTGGGAGGGGGCTTGCCCGATTGCGGTGTGTCAGTGAGCAAATACAGTGACTGACACTCCGCCATCGGGGGCAAGCCCCCTCCCACATTTGGCTCTTCATTCATCAGTTAACCAGCCCGTTCCCTAAATCCTCTTCTCGCTGATGCGTCTCCAGAACAGGAAATCCGTGCGCATGCCCTTGGGCCAGACGCCAACGGATTGGCAGTTTGGTCACCATCACCCGCGTATTGAGGGATCCAGAGATGTCAGTCGCTACCAGCCGTACCGAAGACGCCGCGGCGCCTGCGGAAACGCTCTATCAGTTCGACGAAAACCCGCTGCTGGCCCGCCAGCGCCAGCAGGAGTCCAACGCCCGCAGCTACCCGCGGCGCATCCCCCTGGCGCTCAAGCGCGCCAAAGGTATTTATGTGGAAGACGTCGAGGGGCGTCGCTTCATCGACTGTTTGGCCGGTGCCGGGACGCTGGCGCTGGGGCATAACCACCCGGTGGTGATCCAGGCCATCCGGCAAGTGCTGAGCGACGAACTGCCGCTGCACACCCTTGACTTGACTACGCCGGTCAAGGATCAGTTCGTGCAAGACCTGTTCGGCATGCTGCCCGCTGAATTGGCGCGGGAAGCGAAGATCCAGTTCTGCGGCCCCACTGGCACCGATGCGGTGGAAGCTGCATTGAAGCTGGTGCGCACCGCCACTGGGCGCAGCACTGTACTGTCGTTCCAAGGCGGCTATCACGGCATGAGCCAGGGCGCCTTGAGCCTGATGGGCAGCCTGGCGCCGAAAAAACCCCTGGGTGCGTTGCTCGGCAATGGCGTGCAATTCCTGCCGTTCCCGTATGACTACCGTTGCCCGTTCGGCTTGGGCGGCGCAGAAGGTGTGCGGGTCAACCTGCATTACCTGGAAAACCTGCTCAACGATCCGGAGGCCGGCGTGTTGCTGCCGGCGGCGGTGATTGTTGAGGTGGTGCAGGGCGAGGGCGGTGTGATTCCCGCAGACCTCGATTGGTTGCGCGGGCTGCGACGTATCACCGAGCAGGCCGGTGTGGCACTGATCGTCGATGAAATCCAGAGTGGCTTTGGACGCACCGGCAAGATGTTTGCCTTCGAACACGCCGGCATCATCCCGGACGTGGTGGTCATGTCCAAGGCCATTGGTGGCAGCCTGCCGTTGGCCGTAGTGGTGTATCGCGACTGGCTCGACACTTGGCTCCCGGGCGCCCATGCCGGAACGTTCCGGGGCAACCAGATGGCGATGGCGGCGGGCTCGGCGGTCATGCGCTATCTCAAGGAGCACGACCTGGCGGGCCATGCCGCCGCCATGGGTGAGCGCCTGGCGGAACACCTGCGCATCCTGCAGCGCGACTTCCCGCACTTGGGGGATATCCGTGGCCGCGGGCTGATGCTGGGGGTGGAGTTGGTGGACCCGACGGGCACGCCGGATGTCCAGGGCCACCCACCGGCGCATCGCCAGTTGGCGCCGCTGGTGCAGCGCGAATGCCTCAAGCGCGGCCTGATCCTGGAACTGGGTGGGCGCCATGGCAGCGTGGTGCGCTTCCTGCCGCCGTTGGTGATTACCGCCGGCGAAATCGACCAAGTGGCCGAGATCTTCGGGCGCGCCTTGGCGGCGGCGGTTGCCGGCGTCTAATTTTCCAGGCCCTTGATACGTTTCTACAGATATCAGTGCTGCGCGTGGTGCGCAGCCAGCCTTTGAGCGACGGAGAACAGCAATGACCTCAGTATTTGACCGCGATGACATCCTGTTTCAGGTAGTGGTCAACCACGAAGAGCAGTATTCGATCTGGCCCGACTACAAGGCCGTGCCCGAAGGCTGGCGCACTGTGGGCAAGAGCGGCATGAAGAAAGAGTGCCTGGCTTATATCGAGGAAGTGTGGACCGATATGCGCCCGCTGAGCCTGCGCCAGAAGATGGACAGCGCTGAGCTGGTCAACTGATTCACCTCGGTTCAAATGTGGGAGGGGGCAAGTCGAATCGTCGCACCGCCCCTCCCACATTAAGAAGCACTACTGCGGGGTGTGGGTGTACAGGTAATCCGTCGCCAGCGACGCCAGCGTCCTCACTCCCACCACCAACGCCGACTCGTCCACAAAGAACCCCGGGTTGTGATTCGGCGCCGCCTTGCTCATGTCCTGATCCCTCGGGGTCACCCCCAGGAACACGAACAATCCCGGCGCCTCCTTGGCATAAAACGAGAAGTCTTCGGCGCCTCCTACCAACGGGCCTTGCACCACGTCATCCCGGGCTGCCCAACGCAGGCTCGGCAGCATTTTCTCGGTCAGTGCCGGGTTGTTGATGGTGGGGTCGTACTTCTCGATGATCGTCACTTCGGCCTTGGCGCCGCCGCTTTCGGCAATTTTCTCTACGGTCTGGCGCACATCTGCATGCAGCTTCTGGCGAATGCCGTAGTCATAGGAGCGGATGGTGCCGGTCATCTCCAGCGACTCGGGGATGATGTTGTAGCGGGTGCCACCGTTGATGGTGCCGATGCTCACCACCGAGGGCGATGACGAAATATTGGTGCGGCGGCTGACCACGGTCTGCAAACCGACAATGGTTTGTGCGCCGACGGTGATCGGGTCGATGCCGTTCCAGGGCTGCCCCGCGTGGGTCTGTTTGCCGAGGATCTTGATGCGCAGGTCGTCGGAGCTGGCCAGGGTCGGGCCCGGGCGGTAGGCGATCTGCCCGGCCGGTACGCCGGCCCACACATGCAGGCCGAACACCGCATCCGGCTTCGGCGCTTTCATCACGCCTTCCTGCACCATCATCTTCGCGCCCCAGGTGTTCTTGCCGTCGGGGCTGAAGTCGCTCGGGCCTTCTTCGGCCGGCTGGAAATAGAACACCACGGTGCCGGGCAAACGCTCGCGCATGCCGGTAAGAATTTTCGCAGTGCTCAGCAGGATCGCGGTGTGGGCGTCGTGGCCGCAGGCGTGCATCACATCGACTTCCTTGCCCAGGTAGGTGCCCTTGGCCTTGGAGGCGAAGGGCAGGTCGGCGACTTCCTTGACCGGCAGCGCATCCATGTCGGCGCGCAGGGCCACGGTCGGGCCGGGCAGGGCGCCTTTCAAGACGGCGACGACGCCGGTTCGCGCCACGCCCGTCTTGACCTCAAGGCCCAGTTCGCGCAGCTGTTTGGCGACCAGCTCGGCGGTGCGGGTTTCGGCGTTGCCCAGCTCTGGATGGGTGTGGATATCGCGGCGGGTTTCGAGCAGGCTCGGTTCAAGGATCTTCGCCTGGGCGGCAATTTCCTCCCGGGCGCTATCCTGACCACTGCTGGCGGCAATCACTGCGCTGCTGGCAACCCCGCAGAGCAAGCCGAACACCCATTGATGTGTCAAACCGTTCAAACGCATACAAACCTCTCCTTCTTTATTGTTCTGGTTCTTTCTCCTGCACCGTGCCGGCGGTGACCACCTGCACACTCAAGCGCGGTGTCGCCAGGTCGAGCCCGGCTTCATCCAGGTGGCGCTTGAGCGACAGGTTGAACGCCCGCGACACTTCCCACTGCTTGATCGGTGCGGTCTTGAAGCGTGCGCGCAGGATCGCACTGCCGGACTCGAAGCTTTCCACACCCTGGATCTCCAGCGGCGACCAGATATTACGGCGTTGCAGCGGGTCGTTGCGCATGGCATGCCCGACATCGCGCATCAGCTTGATCGCATCGTCGATTTCCATGTTGTAGGGGATCGCCACCCGGAAAATCGCGTAGCCGAACTCCCGGGAGTAGTTCTTGATGCTCTTGATTTCGCTGAACGGGATGGTGTGCACGATGCCGTCGATATCGCGCAGGCGCACGGTGCGGATGGTCAGGCCTTCCACCGTGCCGAGGTGGCCGCCGACGTCTACGTAGTCGTCGATTGCCAGGGAGTCCTCGATGATGATGAACAAGCCGGTGATCAAGTCGGCTACCAGCGACTGCGCACCAAAGCCGATGGCGATACCGATCACGCCCGCACCGGCCAGCAGTGGCGTGACGTTCATGCCCATGTTCGCCAGGGCCACGATGGCGGCGATGATGAAGATGGTCACGAACAGCACGTTGCGGATCAGCGGCATCATGGTTTGCGCACGCGCGTTGGCCAGGCCTTTGCGTGAGCGGGTCAGGGCGTGGTGGATCGCGGTGTCGCTGAGGATCCAGATCAGCCAGGCAAACAGCAAGGTGCCACCGAGGCCGAACAGCTTCACGGCTATTTCATGGCCGTCACCTTCGGTAAAGCGAATCATCGACAGGCCCCACACCCGCAGCCCCAACTCGATAAACACCAGCCACACCACCAGGTGCACCAGGGTGTAGACAAAGCCTTTGAGGCGCTCGGAGTACAGCGCATGGCGCTTGTGCCCGCGTTGCGGCTTGAGGGCGTGGCGGCGCACCAAGCCGTTGATCACCATGCACAACACCAGCAGCACCGTGCACAGCAGCGACTGGCGCAGGGCGGTGCTGGTGTCGCCGGCCGACAGGAAGGTGGCGAACAGTGAGATCCCCACCAACAGCAAGGCTGGGATGTACCAGAAGGTGCCGATGATCGACAGGGTATCGGTGAGGGCGCGGCGGGTCAGGCGGCGCGACAGCGGCTGGTTGCGGATCAGGTGCGCGATCGGCCGGCGGAAACGCAGGATAAATACGCCCGTGGACAGCGCCGCCATCACATTGGCCACAGTCGCGGCAGTGTGGGCCAGGTGTTGGCCGAGCGCCTCGACCAGGCGCGGGTCGCTCAGGGCTTCACCGAAGGCGGCAAAACTGCCGATCCACCACAACGGGCGGAACGCCTGATGGCGCAGGATATACAGGGCGCGGTGGCGGTGTGGGCCGTCGAGCACGGAGAAGGCAATCACGCAGATCGCCGAGAAACAGGTACCGATCACCAAGGCATAGGCCAGCACCATCGCCAGGGATTTACCCAGGGATGACGGCAGGGCGTAGCTGAGGTAAACCGTGATGACCAGGGCGATCAGCCAGGGCCCGAGCTTGCGCAGGGCAAAGCGCAGCATGTCCCAGGTCCGCGGGTGTTGCGGCAACTCCTCGGGCAAGCCGAAGCGCTCGCGTACCCGGTGGCTGAGCCAGATCAACGCGGCGGCCAGCAGACTCCACACCGCCAGGATCACGGCAAAGCCGAAGATGATCGGCAGCCACTCGTTGGCCGGCAGCATCAGTGCACCCAGTTCATCCTTGGCCAGGTCGACTTCATTCGACCAGCGCCCCAGCGGGCTGTCGGCGCCGGAAAACTGCTGCTCAAAGCCCGACAGCGTGCTGCCGATCAACCCGAGCACGCCTTGTTCGGCGGCGGGCTGGGCCTTTTGCGTGGCGGCACGCAGTTTCTTCAGGTCGCTCAGCAATTGGGTGCGCTGCTGGTCGTTCTCCAGGGTCTTGATCACCTCGTCCAGCGACTGCCCCAGTGGCACTTCGGCCTGGGGTTGGGGCTTGCTGGAGCTGCCCAGCATGCCGGGCAAGCCTACGGCTTGGGCGGACGTCAGCGGCAGCAGTGTGAGCAGGGCGATCAGCAGGTAGCAGGGCAGGGCAAACAAACGGGAGAACACGAGGCGGTCAACCTTGAAAACGACGAATTGACCGAGTGTACGAGGCCGCTATGCCCAATGCGAGCGCATTTATCATTCCGCCAGTTTGGCGAGAATCTTGTACACCACGGTACCCAGGATCAACAGCATGCCGATCCACATGCCGAACACGCCGAGGGGCTTGTCGCGAAAGTTGAAACCGACCGCGAGCATGATCATGCCGATCACGATGGGAATCAGCATGGCGTGGAAGGAGGACATTGAGATCATGGGAGCAATAGCCTTGTCACAGTGGAAGTTTTGACAAGTCTAGGCGTGATTGCAGGAAGTGCAGGTGATGCAAGTCAGTTTGGCAGTACACAGAACCCAATGTGGGAGGGGGCTTGCTCCCGATGGCGGAGCGTCAGTCACTGAATCTATTGGCTGACCCACTGCTATCGGGAGCAAGCCCCCTCCCACATTCGATCACATTTCGCCCATCAAATCAGGGCAGGTCGCGGCTCGCATAAAACGCACCCAGCACCTTCACCAGATGCGCCAGGTCATGGCTGCCGCACAGTTCACGAATGGAGTGCATGGCAAAGGTCGGCAAGCCGATATCCACGGTACGCACGCCCAGGTGGCTGGCGGTAATAGGCCCAATTGTCGAGCCGCAACCCATGTCGCTGCGGACTACAAAACTCTGCACCGGCACTTCCTCGGCCATGCACAAGTGGCGGAAGAACCCGGCGGTTTCGCTGTTGGTGGCGTAGCGCTGGTTGCTGTTGACCTTGATCACCGGGCCGGCGTTGAGTTTCGGGCCGTGGTTGGCGTCATGCTTCTCGGCGTAGTTGGGGTGCACGCCGTGGGCATTGTCGGCCGATACCAGCAGGGACTTCTGAATGGTGCGTACGAACTCATCACCTTCGGGCAGCAGGCGGCGCAGGGTCTGTTCCAGCATCGGGCCATCGGCGCCGCAGGCCGAGCAGGAGCCGACTTCTTCGTGGTCGTTGCACACCAGCACGCAGGTTTCGTCGGTCTCGCTGGTCAGCAAGGCTTGCAGGCCGGCGTAGCACGACAGCAGGTTGTCCAGGCGCGCACCGGCGATGAAGTCGCCATTGAGGCCGATGACCGCGGCACTTTGGGTGTCGTAGAAACTCAGCTCGTAGTCGAGCACCACATCAGCGTTCAACCCGTGCTCGCGGGCCAACTGCTCGGTGAGAACGGCACGGAAGTCCACGCGTTCGTCGCCTGCAAATTGCGCGAGGATCGGCGGCAGCTCGGTCTGGGCATTGATCGCCCAGCCTTGGTTGGCTTCACGGTTGAGGTGAATGGCCAGGTTGGGAATGATCGCGATGGGCAGTTTGAAGTCGATCAGCTGGCTTTCGACCTTGCCGTCACGGCGGAAGGTGACGCGGCCGGCCAGGGACAGGTCGCGGTCGAACCACGGTGCCAGCAGCGCGCCGCCATAGACTTCCACCCCTAACTGCCAGAAACCCTGGCGTTGCAGCTCAGGCTGGGGCTTGACCCGCAGGCATGGGCTGTCGGTGTGGGCGCCGACCAGGCGGATACCGCCCTGCAGCGGCGAGTGACGGCCGAGCTTGAAGGCGATGATCGAGGAATCGTTGCGGGTCACGTAATAGCGACCGTTGGCCTCGGTCGCCCAGGTGTCGCGCTCGTCGAGACGCTGGTAACCGGCCGCTTCCAGGCGCTGGGCGAGGGCGGCAGTGGCATGAAAAGGAGTAGGGGAGGCCTTGAGGAAGTCGATCAGGCCTTGATTCAACGCTTCGCGCATAAATAGCTCCAGACAGCAATGCGCGGAGTTTACCGTTCGATGGCCAGAAGTGCACAGAACAAATGTGGGAGGGGGCTTGCTCCCGATTGCGGTGTGTCAGTGAGCAAATACAGTGACTGACACTCCGCCATCGGGAGCAAGCCCCCTCCCACAGTTTTGATTGTATTGCCAATTCTAGAACGGGGCAGGGCACTCAAAGCGCAGCCGCTCGCCGCTTTGCGGATGGGTGAAGCTCAACATGCTTGCATGCAGGCACAGCCGCGGCCAGGCAGCCAACGCTTGTTCATGGGCATACAAGCCATCACCCAGCAACGGATGCCCGATGGACAGCATATGCACACGCAACTGATGCGAACGCCCAGTGATCGGCGTCAGTTCCACGCGGCACCAGTCGCCACAACGCTCCAGCACTTTCCAGAAGGTCAGGGCGTGCTTGCCGAACTCGTGGTCCACCACATGCCGTGGCTTGGTCGGCGGGTCGTAGCGCAGGGGCAGGTCGATGCTGCCGCTGTCCAGTTCCGGCTGGCCCCATGCCAGGGCGGTGTAGGCTTTTTCTGTTTCGCGGTCGTGAAACTGGCGGGACAGTTCGCGGTGGGTGTCGGCGTCGCGGGCCAGCAGGATGATCCCCGAGGTTTCCCAGTCAAGCCGATGGACGATACGGGCTTCGGGGTAACCGTTTTCCTGCAGGCGGGTAATCAGGCAATCCTTGTTGTCGTCGGCGCGACCCGGCACCGAGAGCAGCAGGGTCGGCTTGTTCACCACCAGGACGGCATCGTCCTGATGCAGGATATGGATATTGGACAGCGGCATTAAACAGCCTCGTAACAAACGCCAACGGCCGCTCGACCACCTGGCTCCCGAAGAGGGATCAAGGTGACCGAGCCGCCGTAGCGACCGCCCTTTCGATCAACGATCGGGCAGGGTGATATTGAGTTCCAGAATCGAGCAACTGCCGTCATTTTCCAGGGCGACATGCACGTCATCGTTACCGATATTGACGTACTTGCGGATCACCTCCACCAGTTCCTTCTGCAAGGCTGGCAGGTAGTCCGGCGTGCTGCGTTGGCCGCGTTCGTGCGCCACGATGATCTGTAGACGCTCTTTCGCTACCGACGCGGTACTTGGCTTTTTGTTGGCGCGAAAGAAGTCGAGAAATTTCATTGTTTAGTTGCCTCCAAAGATACGCTCGAAGAATCCCTTCTTCTTGACATCGAGGAAGCGGTGTTCCACGGTCTTGCCCAGCAAGCGATCCACGGCATCGCTGTACGCCTGGCCGGCGTCGCTCTGGTCGTCGAGGATCACTGGCACGCCCTGGTTGGATGCCTTGAGCACGGCCTGGGATTCCGGGATCACGCCCAGCAGGGTCACGGCGAGGATTTCCTTCACGTCTTCAACGCCGAGCATTTCGCCATTGCTGACGCGCTCAGGGTTGTAGCGGGTGAGCAGCAGGTGTTCCTTGATCGGGTCCTGGCCTTCTTCGGCGCGCTTGGACTTGCTGGCCAACAGGCCGAGCATGCGGTCCGAGTCACGTACCGAGGAGACTTCCGGGTTGGTCACCACGATGGCTTCATCGGCGAAGTACATCGCCAGGTGAGCACCGGTCTCGATACCGGCCGGGGAATCGCATACCACGTATTCGAAAGTTTCTTTCAGCTCGGCGAGGACCTTGCCCACGCCCTCCTTGGTCAGCGCATCCTTGTCACGGGTCTGGCTGGCGGCCAGCACGTACAGGTTTTCAAGGCGCTTATCCTTGATCAGGGCCTGTTGCAGGTTGGCTTCGCCGTTGACTACGTTGACGAAGTCGTACACCACGCGGCGTTCGCAGCCCATGATCAGGTCGAGGTTACGCAAACCGACGTCGAAGTCGACGATGACTGTCTTGTGGCCGCGCAGAGCGAGGCCGGTACCGATAGCGGCGCTGGTGGTGGTCTTACCCACACCACCCTTGCCGGATGTAACCACGAGAATCTTGGCCAAGGTGTTTCACCCCTAAGGAAAAAGGACTTTTCAGTCCCTGAAAAACATCTCTTGGAACTCGCTGCAGGCGGACAGCCTTTGTAGGAAAAAGATGCAGTTTCCGCAGGGAAACACCAACTTCCAAATATTCCTACACAAGTCTTGCCGGTTTCGCTTTGCTATCAGAGTCTAGAGATGCTTGGAAAATGCGGCAGTATCCGTTAAAGACGAATGATGTTCAACACATCGCCCGACAGGTTGACCTGCACCGAAGCCCCCCACAGCGGATCACGGCGCAAATCTTCTGAAACCTTGTACTGGCCTGCGATGGACACTAGCTCAGCGGTCAACTGCTGGCAAAAAATCCGGGCCTTGGTATCACCCTTGATGCCGGCGAGGGCGCGTCCGCGCATCGGGCCGTATACATGGATGTTGCCATCGGCAAGAAGTTCCGCCCCCGGGCTGACCGAGGAGATCACCACGAGGTCGCCACCCTGGGCGTAAATCTGCTGCCCGCCGCGTACGGGCGAGGTGATGATCTTTGTTGGCTTGATCGCAGGCTCGGGCGGTTTTTCCGGTTTTTTCTTCTCTTCACCGACCAATGGTTCGAGCGGACGCTCACGGGCGCCGGACGGTGGCAGTACTGGCAGTTCAATGGCGATGGCTGCGGCAATGTCTTCGATACGGCTGGCGCGAATCGCCAGGGTACGCAAGCCATGGGAGCGGCATACGCGCATCAGCCCGGGCAAATCAATCGCCCCTTGGCCGGCCGGGAGCTTGTCCAGGGCCAGCACCAGCGGGGCATTGTTGAAAAAGTTCGGCGCCAGGGCGACCTTGGCGGCCAGTTGGCGGTCCAGGGCATCGAGGTCGTTGCGGGCCAGTTCCAGCACGGTAATGGCGAGCATGCTGCCTTTCAGCTGGAACACGGGATCTTGGTCTAGCGGTTCGGTTTGGCTCATGGTCGGCGAAAGCGGCTTGTCACGAAAAGTGTCGAGACTTATAACGAGAACACTCACCCGCCGCAAGCCGAGTCGAACCGTTGTAGAATGCGCGGC
Source organism: Pseudomonas synxantha (assembly GCF_900105675.1). Classification (NCBI taxonomy): domain Bacteria; kingdom Pseudomonadati; phylum Pseudomonadota; class Gammaproteobacteria; order Pseudomonadales; family Pseudomonadaceae; genus Pseudomonas; species Pseudomonas synxantha. The sequence goes on from NZ_LT629786.1 coordinate 930,857, forward strand.
CCTTGTCTTTACCGGAATCTGTAATGGATCGCCCGCGTTTTCGAGCTGTATTTCTTCACCCGCGTTTTTGGCTGCTGTGGCTGGGGCTCGGCCTGCTGTGGCTGGTCACCCAGTTACCGTACCGGGCGCTGTTGACCATTGGTCGCCTGCTGGGCGCGGGCATGTACCGCGTGGCCGGCGATCGCCGCCGTATCGCGGCGCGCAACCTTGAGCTGTGCTTCCCGGAAAAGTCCGCCAAGGAACGCAAACGCCTGCTCAAGGAAAATTTCGCCTCCACCGGCATCGCCTTCTTTGAGATGGCCATGAGCTGGTGGTGGCCCAAGCCGCGCCTGGCGCGCCTGGCCCATGTCGAAGGGCTGGAGCACCTCAAGCAGGCGCAGTTGGAAGGCAAGGGCGTGATCCTCATGGCCTTGCACTTCACCACCCTGGAAATCGGCGCGGCGCTGCTCGGGCAGAAACACACCATCGATGGCATGTACCGCGAGCACGGCAATCCGCTGTTCGACTTTATCCAGCGCCGTGGCCGCGAACGCCACAACCTCGATTCCCTGGCCGTGGAGCGCGACGACGTGCGCGGCATGCTCAAGCTGCTGCGCGCCGGCCGCGCCATCTGGTACGCACCGGATCAGGACTACGGCGCCAAACAAAGCATCTTCGTGCCGCTGTTCGGCATCCAGGCCGCCACTGTCACCGCTACCAGCAAGTTCGCACGCCTGGGCAAGGCGCTGGTTGTGCCGTTCACCCAGGAACGCCTGGCCGATGGCAGCGGTTACCGCTTGGTGATCCATCCGCCGTTGACCGACTTCCCCGGCGAAACCGACGAAGTCGACTGCCTGCGCATCAACCAATGGGTCGAAGCCTCGGTACGCGAATGCCCCGAGCAATACCTGTGGACCCACCGCCGCTTCAAGAGCCGACCGGCGGGTGAACCCAAGCTGTACGAAAAACGCCGCCGATAAGCGCTGGCTTTTCCCACATGGAGTGACGCAATGCGCCCAGTTGAACCGGTCACAGGCTTGATTCTTTCTGGCGGCGGGGCGCGAGCGGCGTATCAGGTGGGAGTATTGGCGGCGATTGCCGAGCTGCTGCCGCCAGGGGCGCCGAATCCTTTTCCGGTGATTGTCGGCACGTCGGCCGGTGCGATCAATGCGGTGAGCCTGGCCAGCGGGGCCACCGATTTCCGTGCGGCTATCCAACGATTGACGGCGTTCTGGCAGGGCTTTCGCAGTCACCAAGTGCTGCGCAGCGACTGGCCGGGGGTGATACGCCAGGCCAGTCGTTTCCTCATCCACAGCCTGTTGGGCCTGGGCGCACAGGTACCAGTGGCACTGCTCAACAGCTCGCCGCTGCGCGAATTATTGCAAGAACGCCTGAACCTGGACGGCATCGACGAAGCCATTCGCTGCAAGCATTTGCAGGCGGTGGCGGTCACGGCCTTCGGTTATGAATCCGGGCAAGCGGTGACCTTCTATCAGGGCGGCGGCACCATCGATGCCTGGTTGCGCCATCGCCGGATCGGCGTGCCCACCCAACTGACGGTGGAGCACCTGCTGGCGAGTTCGGCGATTCCGCTGTTGTTTGCGCCGGTCAAGCTTGATCAGGAGTACTTCGGTGATGGCGCGGTGCGCCAGTCGGCGCCGATCAGCCCGGCCCTGCACCTGGGCGCCAGCCGCGTATTGGTGGTCGGCGTGAGCGGCAACCCACGGGGCAATGAACCTTCGATGCAACGCACCTACACCGGCCAGCAGCCGACGCTGGCGCAGATTGGCGGGCATATGCTCAACAGCACCTTCATCGACAGCCTGGAAAGCGATATCGAACTGCTGGAGCGCTTGAACCAGTTCAGCCGCGTCGTGCCTGCTGATGCAGCGGTACAGGGCCTGGCGCCGGTGGAAGTGCTGGTGATTGCGCCCAGCCAGCCGATCGATGAGATCGCTGCGCGGCATCGCCAGGAATTGCCGGCGGCGTTGCGTTTGTTCTTGCGTGGGCCGGGGGCGACCAAGACCAGTGGCGCGGGGGTATTAAGTTACTTGCTGTTCGAGGCGGGGTATTGCAGCGAATTGATCGAGTTGGGGCGCAAGGATGCGCTGGCCAAGCGCGAAGAAATCACTCGGTTCCTCGGCCTGACGCCG